>JAZSIR010000017.1:0-35936 GCA_045533905.1 Clostridia bacterium | reverse complement strand
CATTTTTACAACAATGAAAGAATACAACTTAAAACAAAACTGACACCGCTTGAAAAACGATGTCAGTATGTTGCTTAAAATTTAATATTGTTTACCATAGGGTGCTTTTTTGTGTTGTCTGCACAAATTGGTGCAGTTCAGAATGAAGCGCTTTTTTACTTTTTGTTTTTAGGACAAACCTTCATACAGACGCCACAGACTGCGCCGCGGCCGATGTGCTGGAATTTCTTTTTCATATATTCGCTGCAGGCGCGCACGTCTAAAATATCTTCCGTTTGCATACCTTCTTTGTATTCTATGCCGCGAATGGCCATCGCGCCGCACGCGCGGGTGCAGAGATCGCAATCGCCGCACTCTGCCTTTTGCGGAAATATATTTTTGGGAAGCGGCGCATCTGTAAACACCGTGCCGAGGCGCACACGCGGCCCCCGTGCTTTAGAAATAAAGAGTGCGCTTTTGCCGATATACCCGAGGCCCGAAAGTGTGGCCGCTTTTTTATGCGAGAAAATGCCGCTGTAAGTTTCCACCGACTGGCTGGCCGGCACGGCGGCGGCTCTGTAGCCTTTCGCCTGCAAGTATAAAACAAGCTGGAGAGAAACGGAATCGATATAGGCATTCATCGTGCGATAGTGATGAAAATACGTATGCGTCGGTGCATCCGTGATACCTTCCACCACCGCATCGGAAAGCGAAAAGACCATAGACACGGCGTGGGTAAGCCCCGGAAACGGCGTATCTTCGCACCCGGCAAAGCCCACATCCGTAACAAGCCGTTCTTCCAAAAAGGCACGGATTTCCTTTTCCACTCTTCTCTCTCCTTCCGTTTCTGTTTGTTTCTTCAGTATAGCACACGCCGCCACGCTTCGCAATCCCCTTTTTAGTTTTTTTCATTTTCTTCTTTACATATGTTTGTTTTTTTAGTAAAATATAAGAAAGAGGTGACAGTATGGATATTCATGCTCTCCGCGAGCTTTTGCACCACCATAATTATTTATATTATGTAAAAGATGCGCCCGAAATCAGTGATTTTGAATATGACCGCCTGCTCCGCACTTTAGAGGATATGGAGGCGGCGGACCCTTCTCTGATTACGCCCGATTCGCCCACACAAAGGGTCGGCGGTGCGGTGGCGGAAGGATTTGCGCCCGTGGTACATGCTGTGCCTATGGAGAGCCTTGCGGACGTATTCAGTTTTGAAGAGCTCGCGGCCTTTGACGAGCGTGTGCGCAGCACGATTCCTGCACCCATATATACGGTAGAGCCGAAAATTGACGGCCTTTCCGTTTCCCTTGAATACCGCGACGGTGTTTTCTTTCGCGGGTCTACCCGTGGTGACGGCGTGACGGGCGAAGATGTAACACAGAATCTTCGCACCATCCGTTCCATTCCGCTTCGCCTCTCCCAGCCCGTACCGTATCTTGAGGTACGCGGCGAAGTTTTTATGCCTAAAAAAGTGTTTGAAAAGCTCAACGCGGCGCGAGAAATCGCGGGTGAATCGCTTTTTGCAAACCCGAGAAATGCGGCGGCCGGAAGCCTTCGGCAGCTGGACAGCGCCATTGCTGCATCGCGCGGGCTTGATATTTATGTTTTTAACATCCAGCAAGCGGAAGGTATCTCCTATGCTTCCCACAGCGAAAGCCTTGACATTCTCCGCACGCTCGGCTTTAAGGTAATTGATACGGCGGCGCCCGTTTCCACCATTGAAGGCGCCTGGGCGCTGATTTCGGAAATCGGAGAAAACCGCGACGCGCTCCCGTGCGATATCGACGGTGCCGTTTTGAAGGTCAATGCGCTTTCTGACCGCGCAGAGCTTGGCAGCACGTCGAAATATCCGCGCTGGGCGGCGGCCTATAAGTTTCCGCCCGAGCAGAAGGAAACAACGCTTCTGGATATCGTGATTCAGATCGGGCGTACGGGCGCGGCAACGCCGAATGCCGTGCTCGAACCTGTTCGTATTGCCGGCTCAACCGTAAGCCGTGCAACGCTGCATAACATTGATTTTATCCGCGAAAAGGACATTCGCATTGGGGACCGCGTTTTGGTACAAAAAGCGGGCGATATTATTCCTGCGGTTGTCTGCTCTCTCCCGAAAAAGCGTGAGGGTGTGGCAGAACCGTACAAGATGCCTGAAGTTTGCCCCGTTTGCGGCGCCCCGCTTGTCCGTGAGGAAAACGAGTCTGCCTACCGGTGCATAGGGGACCGCTGCGATGCGCAGCGCGCCAGAAGGATTATTCACTACGCCTCCCGCGATGCGATGGATATTGAAGGCTTTGGCCCCGCGCTTACGGAAAAGTTTTTAGCGGAAGGCCTTATCGGGTCAATTGCCGATATATACACGCTTACAAAAGAAGAACTCGCGCCACTTGAAGGCTTTGGCGAAAAAAGTGCCGAAAACCTTCTTGCGGCAATTGAAAATTCGAAATCGCGCGGGCTTGCCTCCCTTTTATTCGGGCTTGGCATCCGCCACGTCGGAAAACGCGCCGCCGCCATTTTGGCAGAGCATTTCGGTTCACTTGATGCCCTGATGCTTGCCGCAAAAGAGGACATTAGCGAAGTATATGAAATCGGCGAAAAGATGGCCGAGAGCATCATTGCGTATTTTGCCGATCCCAGTGTGCGCAACCTTTTGGAAAAGCTCCGCACCGCGGGCGTTTCGTTTTCGGCAGAAAAGAAGGAATGCGGCACCCTTTTTGAGGGGAAAACCTTTGTTTTAACAGGCACGCTTCCCACCCTTTCGCGAAATGACGCCTCGAAGATGATTGAGGACGAGGGCGGCCGTGTTTCGGGCAGTGTCTCGAAAAAAACCGATTTTGTACTTGCAGGGGAAGCCGCAGGTTCCAAACTCGAAAAAGCAGAAAGCCTCGGTATCCCGATTATAGACGAAGCTGCCTTTTTGGCGCTATTGGGGAGGAACGAATAATTGCAGAAAGTTTTAAGTTATGTGCGCCGTGCGGTGGATGACTATCATATGATTGAAGACGGCGACCGGATTGCCGTTGGCGTTTCCGGCGGCAAGGACAGCATCACGCTTGCACTCGCCCTCCACGCGCTCAGCCGTTTTTATCCTAAGAAATTTGAAGTGGTGCCTATCACGCTCGCCCTCGGTTTTCCGGATATGGACTTTGGCCCCCTCGCTTCTTACTTTAAAGCGGAGGGGATGGAGCTTTTGGTGCAGGAAACGAACATTCGGGAAATTCTGTTTGATATACGAAAAGAAGAAAATCCCTGCTCGCTTTGCGCAAAGCTTCGCCGCGGGGCGCTTCACGATGCGGCGCTTGAAAACGGATGCCGAAAGGTGGCGCTCGGCCATCACAATGACGATGCACTCGAAACCTTTATCCTGTGTCTTTTTTACGAAGGACGCCTGCACTCCTTTAGTCCCGTTACGTATCTGGACCGCAAGGATATTCACGTCATCCGTCCGATGCTGTATATGAAGGAGCAGGACGTTATCGGCTTTATAAACCGAAGCGGTGCGCCCGTGGTACATAACCCGTGCCCTGCAAACGGCTATACGAAACGGCAATACGCGAAAGAACTTCTCGCAGACCTCGCCCGCGAGCATCGCGGTCTTAAAGAAAGAATCTTTACCGCCATGACAAATGGCCTTGAAAATTATAGGAAGGAAGACGAACAATGAAAGTTACGAAGGCTGTAATTCCTGCCGCAGGGCTCGGTACCCGTTTTCTCCCGGCTACCAAGGCAGTGCCGAAAGAAATGCTTCCGATTGTGGATACCCCCACGCTCCAGTATATTATCGAGGAGGCGGCAAAGTCCGGCGTACAAGATATTCTCATTATCTCAGGCCGCGGCAAGCGTGCAATTGAGGACCACTTCGACAAGTCCTATGAACTGGAAAACGAGCTGGCACGCGCCGAAAAAACAGAATATCTCGAAACGCTCGAATACATATCCTCCCTTGCGAACATTCATTATGTGCGCCAAAAGCAGGCGCTTGGGCTCGGGCATGCGATTTTATGCGCCAAATCCTTTGTGGGAAATGAACCCTTTGCCGTTTTGCTCGGGGACGATATTGTCCGCTCCAAAATTCCGTGTCTTCGCCAGATGATGGACGTATATGAAAAATATAACGCCACCGTACTCGGCGTGCAGGAAGTGGCGGATGAAGATGTTTCGAAATACGGCATTGTGAAGGCCGCACCCGTGGAAAAAGATATATACCGCGTTTCGGGCATGGTGGAGAAGCCTTCTAAAAAAGATGCCCCGAGTAACATTGCAGTACTCGGCCGATATATCATCACCCCTGAAATTTTCACGCTACTCGAGCAGACACGCCCCGGCGCGGGCGGCGAAATTCAGCTTACGGATGCACTTTGTGCCCTTGCACAGCTGCAGCCGATGTACTGCTACTCTTTTGAGGGACAGCGGTATGACGTGGGCAACAAGCTCGGCTTTTTGAAGGCCACGGTGGAATTTGCGCTCGCGCGTGAGGATGTAGGCGCACAATTTAAGGACTATTTAAAATCTCTTCTGGGAGAATAGAAAATGATAAAATTACGCGCACACGCGAAAATCAACCTTTCTTTAGATATTATAGGGAAACGCCCTGACGGATACCACGACCTTGCTTCGGTAATGCAGTCTATCCGACTTTTCGACGAGGTGACGCTTCGTCCGCACAAGGAAGTCGTTGTGCAAAGTGACCTTTCCTTCCTGCCGTGCGATGATAAAAATATCGCCTGGCGTGCCGCCCGTTTGTTCTTTGACGAAATCGGTTCTTCGGAAGGTGTGTCGATTCAGATTCAGAAGCGGATTCCCGTCGGCGGCGGGCTCGGCGGCGGCAGTGCCGACGCGGCGGCCGTTTTAATGGGACTCAACCGTATGCACGGCTTCCCCGTTTCTTTTGAAAGGCTTCGGGAACTCGGTCTTATGTGCGGTGCCGATGTGCCTTTTTGTATGACCGGCGGCACCTGCCTTGCGGAAGGGCTCGGCGAAAAGCTCACGCCGCTTGTGCCGCTTTCAAACTGCCATATTCTGCTTGTGCGCCCGCGCTTTCCGCTCAGCACCAAAAAGATTTTCAGCCTTGTGGGGGATGCTAAAATCACGAAGCATCCGGATACGGAAGGCCTTATCGGTGCCCTTGCAAATCGCGATCTTGACGGCGTGCTGAAACGAATGTATAACACGCTGGAGGCCTTTGTTCCGCGCGAGGAAATTGCAGAGTACAAGGCGCTTCTTCTTAAGGAAGACGCCGATGCCGCCCTGATGACGGGAAGCGGCTCGGTGGTATACGGTATTTTCAAAACGCGTGACGCTGCTGAAAATGCAAAAGAGCGTTTTTCAGCAATGGGCCTTCGCCCGTGTATTACCACGCCCGTGTCTTCAATTTTTTAATTTTTTCATTTTATGCATACAAATTCACCTTTTTGGTAATACTTTATCCCGAGGTGAACTGTATGAAAAAATGCATAATTGCGCTATGTGTGGGACTTTTCGTTTCTTTTTCCCTTACGATATATGCAGATTCCCTGCAAAAGGAGGTGGCACAGAATGTTCTGCGCCTCCACGTACTTGCAAACAGCGACTCTGCCGCCGATCAGGACTTGAAGCTCTCTGTCCGTGACAGGCTCCTTGCGGAAAGCGGCACCCTTTTTGCCGCCTGCAAAACGCGGGAGGAATCGTGCGCTCTCTTCCTGCGCGAGAAAAAACGTCTCGAGAAAGTAGCCGCGGAAGAAATTTCGTCGCACGGGTTTTCCTACCCAGTCCGCCTTTCGCTCGAGAAAACGTACTTCCCCACAAAATACTACGGTGACATTGCGCTGCCCGCGGGAGAATATGATGCAGTGCGCGTGGAAATCGGCGAGGCACAGGGGGAAAACTGGTGGTGCGTGATGTTTCCGCCCCTTTGCTTTGTAGACGGCAGTATTTCGGAGGACAGCACCGCGCAGCTTGTGCGGGCGGTCGGCGAGAATGCGGCTGTGCTCACGCCGGCGGCAAGTGACACTGTGAAAATTCGCTTTAAGATGGCAGACTTTTTTCAGAGTGCTTCGCACCTTCTGAAAGAGGCATTTCGACGTATATAAAGGGCATCGGAAACTTCCGATGCCCTTTTTGTTTCATATTTTATTTCTGTCTTTGTGCATTCTTCTAAACTCTGTGGGACTCTGCCCTGTCTTTTCCTTAAACATCCGGCAGAAATTACTGCTGTCACTATACCCGCAGCGGAACACAATCTCCGAAACCGCTTTCTCCGTAGTAGAAAGATACTGCTTTGCCGCAGACAAACGGCACGCCATAAGATAGGCAATGGGCGCATATCCTGTAATTGCCTTGAATGTATGCGAAAGATGAGAAGGGCTTACGTGGTATTCTGCCGCAAGACTCTCCAGCGTATGCGGGAAGTCCATCTCCGTTTCCAACTTTCTGCGAACGGCAGAAGCCAGCGCCATCCCCTGCCCCGTATCTGTGCAAAAAAGCTCGGGCGCCGTTCTGTACAGCTGTACTAAAAGCTGCAAAAACAAGGCATCCAATTTTTCTGTATAAAAAGGCGCCTTTTCGGAGAATTCCTTTGTCATTTCCGAGAAAATTCCCGAAAATGCCTCTTTCCGGTTCCCTGTTTCCACCACGTGGCGAAAGCCGTGTATGCGGTTTACGAGCACGGAATACAAAAGCCCGTATTTTCCTCCCGCTTCCATACCGTCTGCGGCGATTTCCATAGCAAATCGCTTATATACTTTACTCTGCACACGAATGGAATGCGGCTCAAGCCGGCTCAGAATGAGAAGGTCCCCCTCCTTTGCGCGGTAGTCCCGCCCGCTTACGCATACGTCAATTTTTCCTTCTGTGACAAAGAGCAACTGGTGATTCGTATGATGATGGCTCTCGCGGGAAGTAAGGATATCAGAAAAGCCAACGGATAAAACGTGCATCTCATTTCTCCTTTTGCATTTTTTACATATACAGTATAGCATTTCGAAAATAAAAAAGCAAGAATTACATATCAGTTTACAATTTTTATATATACACACCGCCTTAGCGTATGGTACAATTGAAATAAGGAGAGTGAAAAATATGGCTACTGTTTACACAAATTACGAAACCTTTCTGGCGGACAACCAAGCGCTCGGCACGAAGCTTCCGTTTTCGGATTCCGTTTCTTCGCTTGGCATACCCGCTACCGTTGGCAATATAAAAATTTCGAACCGCCTTGTCTGCCAGGCGATGGAGGGCTGTGACGGCACTGCGGACGGCGTACCGGATGTGCTCACCAAAAGGCGGTATGACCGCTTTGCAAAAGGCGGCAGCGGCCTTATCTGGTTTGAAGCCACCGCGTGCTGTGAGGAGGGGCGGGCAAACCCCCGTCAGCTATGGCTCCGTCGTGACAATGTGGATGCATTCAAACGCATTCTGGAAGATATCCGCGAAACCGCAATCCGCGAAAATGGCTATGCGCCGGTTATCATTATGCAAAGCACCCATTCCGGCAGATACAGCAAACCCTTCGGCGTGCCCCGCCCACTGATTGCCTATAACAATCCGCTTTTTGAAAAGGATGCGCCTATCGGCAAAGAAAGTATTTTGTCCGACGATGCTATAGATGCCGTTTCGGAAAAGCTCGTGGAATCCGCCCGCCTTGCAGAAATGGCCGGCTTTGACGGCGTGGATATCAAATCCTGCCACAGATACCTCGGCTCCGAACTTTTATCCGCCTATACGCGCGAAGGTAAATACGGCGGAAGCTTTGAAAACCGCACGCGGTTTCTCCTGGAGAGCATCCGCGGCGCTATGGAAGTGACGGGCAAAGATTTTATTGTCACTTCGCGGCTGAATGTCTATGACGGCTTCCCCTACCCCTACGGCTTCGGCGTTTCGGAGGGCGAAGGACTCGCGTTCGCGCCCGAGGAGCCCGTCCGGCTTCTCATAGCTCTTCGCGATGCAGGCGTCCGCCTTCTCAATATCACTATGGGAAACCCCTATGTGAATCCGCACGTAAACCGCCCCTTTGCCGCGGGCGGCTATGCGCCCCCGGAGCATCCCCTCGTGGGCGTGGGCAGAATACTTTCGGGCATGATGCAGCTGAAAGCGGCGGTGCCGGAAATCGCTCTCATTTCTTCCGGCCTCTCCTTCCTCGGCACGGCAGCGCCCCATGTAGCGGCAGGCTGCATTGAAAAAGGCGGCTTTGATTTTGCGGGCTTTGGCAGAATGATTTTTGCCTATCCCGATTTTGCAAAGGATATCCTCTCGCTCGGCACACTCGAGAAAAACAAAATCTGCATTGCCTGCTCGAAATGCACAGAGATTATGCGCTGTGGCTCCACGCCCGGCTGTGTCGTGCGGGACAGGCTGTACACGGATTTATATAAGGAACTGAAAAGCAAGGAGGCGAAGGCAGAGTGAAGAATATTATCGTCAGCGGTTGTGCACGCGGAATCGGGGCGGCCGTTGTAAAAAAACTTCTTACGGAAGGCTACGCGGTGACCGGTATGAGCCGAACGGCGTACTCTGCGCTTCCCGAAGATTTCCATTCCGAAAATTTCGCCTACGTCCAGGGTGATTTATGTAAAGAAGAAGCGAGGAGCGCACTTGTTTCTGCGGCACTTTCGCGTTTTGGCAGAATCGATGGCCTTGTCAATGTGGCGGGCGTGGCACCGAAAGAGAGAAAAGACCTTCTGGAAATGACTGAGGAAAGCTATGACTATGTGATGGATATTAACACAAAAGGCACGCTTTTTCTCACCCAGTCCGTGGCGCGGGCGCTTCTAAAAAATGAAGAGGAGAACGGCATCCGCGGCTATATCTGTAATATTTCCTCGCTTTCTGCCTATACAAGTTCCGTAAACCGCGGCGAATACTGCATTTCAAAGGCCGGCGTTTCTATGATTACAAAGCTCTTTGCGGACCGCCTCGCAGAAAGCGGCATTCCCGTCAACGAAATCCGTCCCGGTATTATCGCCACGGATATGACTGCGAAAGTCAAGGATACATATGACGCCCGTATAAATGCGGGGCTTCTCCCCATACCGCGATGGGGAACGCCCGAGGATGTTGCTTCGGCCGTGTATGCCCTTATCAGCGGCGCTCTTCCCTATATGACGGGGCAATCTCTCGATATAGACGGCGGCTTTCATATGAAGCGACTGTAAAGGAGAAACGTATGGAATATGATGTAATTGTGATCGGGAGTGGTGCCGCAGGTTACAGTGCCGCGTGCCGCCTTTCAGAGCATAAGGTGCGGGTATGTCTTGTAACGGAAGCGCGCCTTCTGGGCACCTCCCGCAATGCCGGAAGCGACAAGCAGACCTACTATAAGCTCGGCCTTGGCGGAAGCCGCCCTGACAGCGTCCGCCAAATGGCAGAAAATCTTTTTGCGGGCGGCTGTGTGGACGGGGACAACGCCCTTTGTGAGGCCGCCCTATCCGCACGGTGCTTTTTCCGCCTTGCAGAGCTTGGCGTGCCGTTTCCGCATACCGAATTTTGCGAATATGTCGGCTACAAAACCGACCACGACCCTTTTGCGCGTGCAACCTCGGCAGGCCCCTTAACCTCACGTTTTATGACGGAGGCTCTGGAGAAAGAAGCTTTGCGGCTTGGCCTTACTATAAAAGAAGGGCTTCTGGCCATTGAAATCCTGCAGGATAAAAACGGCGTTTGCGGTCTTCTCTGCCTGCGCCTTACAGACGGTGAATTCGTTCTTTTCCGCGCGGCGAACATTATTCTTGCCACCGGCGGCCCTGCGGGCATCTTTTATGACAGTGTCTATCCCGAAGGGCAATGGGGTGCACTCGGACTTGCCGCCGCGGCCGGTGCCAAACTGCAGAATTTGACGGAATGGCAGTTCGGCCTTGCCTCCACCGCACCGCGCTGGAATGTTTCGGGCACGTATATGCAGGTTTTGCCCCGCTTCGTTTCTGTTGAGGAAGACGGCACAGAGCACGATTTTCTTGCCGAATATTTTGATGATATATATGAAGCACTTTCCCTTATTTTCTTAAAAGGCTACGAGTGGCCCTTTGACGTGAAGAAAATCCGCGGCGGTTCTTCTCTGCTCGACATACTCGTCTACCGAGAAACCGTTTTGCGAAACCGAAAGGTATATCTCGACTATACCGAAAATCCCTTCGGGCTTTCTGCAATTGACTTTTCACGCCTTTGCCCCGATGCATTCCGCTATCTACAGGAGAACGGCGCATGCTTCGGCAAACCGATTGACCGCCTTTCTAAAATGAATGCACCTGCGATTACGCTCTACAAAAGTTTCGGGAAGGACCTTGCCGCAGAGAAGCTGGAAATTGCCCTTTGTGCCCAGCATCATAACGGCGGCATCGCGGTGGATGCCGATTGGCAATCCTCTATTCCCGGCCTCTTTGCCGCGGGCGAATGTGCCGGCACCCACGGCATCACCCGCCCCGGCGGCAGTGCCTTAAATGCCGGGCAGGTTGGCGCCCTTCGCGCGGCGGCATGTATTGTCGCCTCAAACAGAAGCGCTTTGCCCGATGCGGCTTTTGCGAAAATTGCAGAAGATGCGCTCAGGAGGCACCGCGCATTTTGCGAAAATGCGAAAGGCTTTTTGCCGGATGCCGCCATCGCTCTCGAAAAAGCGCGGAAGAATATGAGCGCCTGCGGCAGTGCTATACGAAATCCCGAAAAAATGAAGGCGCTATGTAATGAAATCGAAGCTGCACTTTCGCATTTTGCCTTTGGTGTGCCGCATAAGGAAGCGCTTTCTACGATCTACCGGCTCCGCGATACGCTGACGGCGCAGTACGCTGTTCTCTCCGCGATGGAAGCCTATGCAGGAACAGGCGCCTCCCGCGGTTCGGCACTCTATACCGATAAAAACGGCTTTTTGCCGGAAGGTCTCGAGGAATGTTTCCGCTTTTCTCTCGCAGATGCTGCGGATGCGGATACCATTCAGGAAGTCTGCCTCTCGGAGAACCGGTGCGAAATCACGACGCGGCCGCCCCGCCCCATTCCGGAGGAAAATACAGTTTTTGAGGATGTGTGGCGAAAGTTTCGCCAAAGCGCCGCGCCGCACGCATAACTGCATACAAGAAAAAAGGGATGTAAAACCGGTTTTACATCCCTTTTTATGCATAAAGCCTTGACTTTTTCTCTGCTTTCATATATACTTTTATACGGTTATTTTCACAAAATACCCTCTTTTATGCAGAAGAAATACATGTGGAAAAGTGCATAAATCGGTATTTCCTGAAAACCCGTGCCTGTTTTATGCAGAAAAATGAAAATATTTTGCATAAATTTACAAAAACTATTGCATAATTATTTATTATGTGGTATACTGTAAAAAAAGAAACACAGAAAGGGATGTTCCAAGATGGAAAAAATCGTACTTGCTTACTCGGGCGGTCTTGATACCTCGATTATCATCGCATGGCTGCACGAACACTATGACTGTGAAGTTATCGCCGTTTGCGGTGATGTTGGACAGGGCAAAGAAACAGAAGGTCTTGAAGAACGCGCACTCAAAAGCGGCGCTTCCAAGCTCTACCTTGAAGACCTTCGCGAAGAATATGTAAAGGACTTTATCTTCCCCACCGTAAAAGCCGGTGCTGTCTATGAAGGTAAATACCTCCTCGGCACTTCGCACGCCCGTCCGATTATCGCAAAGCGTCTTGTAGAAATTGCAAAAAAGGAAGGCGCAACCGCCATTTGCCACGGTGCTACCGGTAAGGGTAACGACCAGGTTCGTTTCGAGCTTACCATTAAAGCACTTGCACCGGAGCTTAAAATTATTGCTCCCTGGCGTGTTTGGGATATTAAGTCCCGTGAAGACGCTGTAGACTATGCAGAAGCACATAACATTCCGATTCCGGTAACGAAGAAGGATCTCTACTCCCGTGACAGAAACATCTGGCACATCAGCCACGAAGGTATGGACCTTGAAGATCCTGCAAACGAACCGCAGCTCGATTCTCTCTTAAAGCTGACCGTTCCGCCCGAGAAGACACCGGACGAAGCAAAATACATTACACTTGACTTTGAAAAGGGTGTTCCGGTAAAGCTGGACGGCGAAGCACTCTCGCCCGTTGCACTTGTAGAAAAGCTCAACGAAATCGGCGGCGCATACGGCATCGGTATTACCGACATCGTAGAAGACCGTCTCGTGGGCATGAAGTCCCGCGGTGTATACGAAACACCGGGCGGCACCATTTTGTACGCGGCTCTGCAGGAACTCGAATACCTGTGCCTCGACCGCGACACCCAGGCCTTCAAGCGTCAGGCTGCTGTTAAGTTCTCCGAACTTGTGTATGACGGCAAATGGTTCACACCGCTTCGCGAAGCACTCTCGAAGATGGTAGACTCCATGGAAGAAACGGTTACAGGTACAGTACGTTTGAAGCTCTACAAAGGCAGCGTTTCTGCCGCAGGCGCTAAGAGCCCGTACTCCCTCTACAACGAAGATATTGCAAGCTTTGGCGACAGCCGCGAGCTTTACAGCCACAAGGATGCAGAAGGCTTCATTAACCTCTTCGGTCTGCCGCTGAAGGTGCGTGCGCTGATGCAGGAAAAATTGGGGGAATAAACATTGAAGCTTTGGGGCGGTAGATTCCAAAAAGAAACAGATAAGGCGGTGGACGATTTCAATTCGTCCATCCGCTTTGATGCCCGCATGTATCGCGAAGATATCTGCGGCAGTATAGCGCATGCCAAAATGCTTGGCAAGCAAAATATTATAGACCCTCTGGAAGCGGAAGAGATTGTCACAGCGCTTTCGGAAATCCTGAAAGATATTGAAGACGGCAAGGTGGAATTTTTAGTCGATGCCGAAGATATTCATATGAATGTCGAAAAGCTTCTTACCGATCGTATCGGCACGGCAGGCAAACGTCTCCACACGGGGCGTAGCCGTAATGACCAGGTTGCCCTTGATATCCGTATGTATCTCATGCATCAGGAAGAAGAAATTGCCGCGTGCCTTAAAAATCTTCTTTCGGTTCTTACGACGCTCGCAAGAAAGCATCTCGGTACCATTATGCCGGGGTATACGCATCTGCAAAAGGCGCAGCCGATTACGTTTGCGCACCACATTATGGCATATGCCCAGATGTTTATGCGCGATTTAGACCGCATTGGGGATACGTATAGGCGCACATCGGTAATGCCGCTCGGCTCGGGCGCGCTTGCCGGTACCACCTATCCTCTCGACCGCGAATTTGTACAGCGTCAGCTTGGCTTTTCGGCCATCACGGAAAATTCTCTCGACGGCGTAAGTGACCGCGACTTTGTTCTCGAGCTTGCCGCCGACCTTTCCATCCTTATGGTGCATTTAAGCCGTTTCTCGGAAGAGCTGATTCTCTGGAGCAGCCACGAGTTTTCCTTTGTGGAGATGGATGATGCCTACTCTACGGGCAGCAGCATTATGCCGCAGAAGAAAAACCCGGATGTTGCGGAGCTTATCCGCGGCAAAAGTGGACGCGTGTTTGGTGACCTTATGGGTCTTCTCACTATGATGAAGGGTCTTCCTCTTGCCTATAATAAGGATATGCAAGAGGATAAGGAGCAGATTTTTGACGCTGTGGATACCGTGCTTTTATGCCTCCCCGTATTTACGAACATGGTGCGCACCATGCGCGTTCGCGAGGATGTGATGTATCGTGGCGCGGGCGGCGGCTTTACAAATGCCACAGATGCCGCGGATTATCTTGTAAAGAAGGGGCTTCCCTTCCGCGAGGCACACGAAGTTATCGGAAAGCTTGTATTTTACTGCATCAGTAAATCTTGCGCGCTTGATGCACTTTCTCTTGACGAGTTCAAATCGTTCTCGCCGATTTTTGAGGAAGATGTTTACGAAGCGATAAGCCTTGCCACCTGCGTAAACGAACGCGCCATCCCGGGCGGACCTGCAGAGATTGCGGTACTCTCGTCCATCGAAAAGTGCGAATCTTTTACAGAAAACTTTTCTTTATAAGCAAAAAGGAGTAGCAATTGCGATTGCTACTCCTTTTCTATTTTCAGCACAGGTTTCTGTGCTTTTTTATTTTTCCAACACCTTATCTGCCTTGCACAAAAGCACAAGCGCGCTTCCTTCGTGTACGCGCACGTGTGCGGCATCTTCTGTAATTTCATTACTGATGCCCAAAGTGTCGCCTGCGGCGATTTTTGCGCGTGTGGCGGTGTATTTTGTGCCCGAGACGGACACGACTGCATCCCCATAGAAGGGCAAGACGGAAAAATACCGATTGGGGTGCTTTTTAAATACCGCTTCGCTAAATACGGGGCAAATATAGGTATCCGCATCTTCCATGGAAAGTATGCCTCCACGGTCCTTCGCCCATTTTATAAGGCCGATGTTTCCGAGGAAATGGTCCACCCTGCCGCCGATTGCGCCGAGCACATACATCTCGCGATATCCTTTCGAAAGCGCGTGCGAGATGGCAAGCTGCAGGTCCGTTTCGTCTTTTTCGGCTGGGAAGGTTTCCCGCGGAATCCCTTCCGGAAGCGGCTCCTCTATGCTGTCAAAGTCCCCGAGCAAAAAGTCGGGCACAATGCCGAGTTTTCGGGCGTATGTATAGCCGCGGTCCGCACAGATGACATAGTCGCCTTCGGAAGGTGCAAAAAATGAATAGTCTCCTCCCGGTGCGCCGGCAAATATGACCGCGCGCTTTTTTTCCGCCGTGTGCATCAGCCCTTATAGGAAAGCTCGCGCAGTTTACGGATAGCTTCGGCCGGATCTTCTGCATAGTAAACAGCCGCGCCGGCTACGATTACGTTTGCGCCGGCTTCCGTAACCTCGTGAATATTCTGGTGGCCGATGCCGCCGTCAATCTGAATATCCTTATCGGGTGCCATAGCGCGGATTTCGCGCACTTTCGGAAGCACTTCCGGTAAAAACTTCTGTGCCGTAAAGCCGGGGTTTACGCTCATAACGAGTATCATATCGGCAAGGTGCATAACTTCACGGATAGCCGAGGCGGGTGTGCCGGGGTTAATTGCAAGGCCTGCCTTTATGCCGAGCGCGCGAATCTGCTGGAGTGCTCTGTGGATATGGCGGGTGGCTTCCACATGCACGGTGATGATATCGGCCCCTGCCTTATGGAAATCGGCAATGTACAGCTCGGGGTTTTCAATCATAAGATGCACATCCATTACGAGGTTTGTGCATTTACGAAGTGTGGACACGATGCCTGCGCCGAACGAAAGGTTCGGGACGAAATGGCCGTCCATAACATCTACGTGCAGGTAATCTGCACCTGCGCGTTCTACGAGTTCTGTCTGCTCACGCAGTGCGCCGAAGTCGGCGGCTAAAATTGACGGGGAAATCTTAATCATTTTTCTTCTTCCTTTCCTATCTTCCAGAATTTATTTTCGCGAAGCTTTTCATAAAAATACAAATAGCTTTCGTATCGCTTCTGATGAATTTTTCCGCTTGCGACCGCTTCTTTCACGGCGCAACCCGGTTCCTTATTATGCATACATCCCACAAATTTGCACGGCGTCTCCACGGCCGCAATTTCGGGATAGAGGGCGGCAAGCCCATCCGCCGTGATGCCGGGAAGCTCCACGCGGGAAAAGCCGGGCGTGTCGAGAATAAAGCCACCAAAGGAAAGCGGGAAAAGCTCGACGTGTCTTGTCGTATGCTTGCCGCGCAAGAGTCTTTCACTAACCTTGCCCGTTTCCGCGGTAAATTCTTCAATAATGGCGTTTAGGAGGCTTGATTTACCGACGCCGGAATTGCCGGCCAGTGCCGTTACGCTGTCCTTCAAGTGCGGGCGAAGCGCGGCGATGCCTTCTTCCTTTGCGGCACTTGTCACAACGACCGTATACCCTGCTTTTTCGTAAATTGCCCGGAAGGCTTCTATTTCTTCCTCTTGTACGAGGTCGCTTTTATTAATGCAGAGAATTGTCGGAATGCCGCGCTCTTCGGCCGAGAGCAGAAACGCGTCAATCATAATCGTATCTACCTCGGGCGAAACGAGGGAGGCAACCACCAGAATTTTATCAATATTGGCAACGGGCGGGCGAATCATTTCGCTTTTCCGCGGCAGAATTTCCGTCACATAGTCCGCGGCTTCCGAAAGTTTTACCCTGTCACCCACGCGCGGCAGAATATTCTCGCGCCGAAAACGCCCACAGGCACGTGTTTCATATAAAGAACCGTCCTCCGTGCGAACATAATAAAAACCGCCGATTCCTTTTGTGATAATCCCTTGCGTACCGAATCTCTCCCTTCCGCTTACTCAAAGGTTACAGGGACATTTTCCTTGTAAATGACGTTATCAAGATAAATGCTTACGGCGCTTGTGCCTACTTCGCCTCTGAGATGGATGGTGATGGGCGAAAGTGCCGTTTCAAATCTGCCTTCAAAAATGGTTTTCGCGCCTTGCACCACGCGGACGGATGCGCTTTCCTTGTCCTGCGGAAGCTCCATACGGAGCGTGTAGGTGCCTGTGCGCGTGCCGCTCTCGTCTGTGCCGGCCGAAACGACAATATCAATTGCCGTGCCGGAGGAAATCATCAGACCTTCGGCCGCGGACTGTCTTATAACCGTGCCTTTCGCCTTGGTGCTCGACTCTTCTTTTACGCTGCCGAGCGTCAGGTCATTGGCGTGGATCGCGCGGCGAGCCTCCTCTTCCGAAAGGCCCAGAAGTCTCGGCACTGCCACCTCGACCTCACTCTTGCCGCGGCTGACGTGCAAGATAACTGTGTCGCCCGTGCGGAGCGCATAGCCTGCATCGGGATTCGTGCGAATTACATCGCCCATATCCACCGTATCGGAATGTTCTTCGGAAATCTGCGGGACAAGGCCCATTTCACGAAGCTCACGTTCTACCTTCCGGTAGTCCTCGCCTTTATAGTTGGCAAGCTCTATCTTCTGCGCACCGCGGCTGACCGTTACCATAACGGTTTCGCCCGCACGGATCACCGTGCCCTCTCCCTTATCTTGCTCCATAATGAAGCCTTCCGGGATGGTGCTGCTGAAATTGGCGCCTGCTTCTTCTATCACAATATCCTTATACCGCTCCTTTGCTTCCGTAAGAGACATATTGAGAAGGGACGGCATCTGGATTTCCCCACCCCGTTTATCAGAGGGGAAGATAAAACGCAGAAGGAAGAAGCCCATAATGCCGATAAGCACCACCGCGGTAAGGATGGCCGCCGCAATCGCAACTGTGTCTTCCTTCTTCGGATTCTTATTCTTATCCTTTGGCGGTTTTTTCCCTTTTTCCTCCAAAGACTCCTTTTGCGTTTCCGGCAGTTTTCTGGTGGAAAATTTGTCGGTATGTACGGCCGCCGCAGAGGTGCCGAGTACCGTTTGCAAATCCGCTAAAAGTGCTGCCGAGGATGCATACCGTTCGTTTTGGTCCTTTGCCATTGCCTTCAGGATTACTGCCTCCACCTCGGGCGGAATCTGCGAATTTTCAAGAGAAGGCGGCATGGGTGCTTCCTCTAAATGCTTCATGGCAACCGCCACGGGGGTTTCCCCGTCAAAGGGGAGTTTTCCCGTGAACATTTCATACATTACAACGCCGAGGGAATAAATGTCACTTCTCTGGTCGGTAAAGCCACCCCTTGCCTGTTCGGGCGAGGCGTAATGCACGGAGCCTATCGCGGTGCTTCCCGCAACGGTGGTGGACTCGCTGACTGCGTGCGCGAGACCAAAATCCGTCACCTTCAGGATGCCCTCATTTGTAATAATGATATTGTGTGGCTTTATATCGCGGTGAATAATGCCCTTCGCGTGGGCGTGCTCAAGAGCAGACGCAATCTGGCAGGTGAAATCCACCGCTTCATTTACGGACAGCGCGCCCTTTCTCTGCAGATATTCTTTGAGCGTAATGCCCTCAATACATTCCATAACAATATAGCTGAGCTTGCCGTGGTGACCGACATCAAAAACGGAAACCACGTTCGGATGCGTAAGGCTGGCCGCCGCCTGCGCCTCAATGGTGAAGCGCTTCAGAAACTCCTCGTCCTCCTGAAATTCGGGACGCAGAATTTTGACTGCGACGTTACGGTTTAAGAGGCGGCATCGGGCTTTATATACGATAGCCATACCACCGGCGCCGATATTTTCCAAAAGCTCATAGCGGTTACTTAAAACGGAACCTACCATTTACGCTTCCTCCTTTGCAAGCTTTCTGATCACCACTACGGTGATGTTATCTTTTCCTCCGTTTTGGCACGCACGGGCAATTAAATTGTCCGTAACCTCCTCCGGATTTTCTGAAGAAATCAGCATATTCTTGATGTCCGTTTCCGAAAGCATATTACTGAGCCCGTCCGAGCACATCAGGATGATATCGTCTTTCGAAAGCGTCAGCTCGACAAAATCGGGCTTTACGGTGCGGTTTGTGCCGACGGCGCGGGTAATCACATTTTTATTCGGGTGCTTTGCGGCTTCCTCTTCGGTAATCATACCGCTTTCAAGAAGCTCCTCCACAAGCGAATGGTCACGCGTGAGCTTTGTTAAAACGCCTGCGCGGAGAAGATACACGCGACTGTCCCCCACATGGGAAATATACAGCGCATCAAAATCAAAGAGACACACATCCGCCGTTGTACCCATACCGGCCAGTGCCGCACTCTCCTTTGCCCTTGTGTATACCACATTATTTGCATAGGAAAGCGCATTTTTCAGAATTTTTTCTGCCTTCTTGCCGTCGAGATCCATCGTATTCTGCATACGGACATATGTTTTAATGCTCTCGGCCGCCGTGCGGCTTGCTATATCGCCGCTCTGATGGCCGCCCATTCCGTCACAAAGCACGAAAAGATGCGGTTTTTCCGGCGAAGCCAGGCAAAAGTCCTGATTTTCCGCACGTTCCCTTCCAATATCGGTTTTCATCGCAAATGCAATCATATGCTTTTCCCCTTTTTGGCTCGGCGAAGCTGCCCGCAGGCGGCATCAATATCCGCGCCCATTTTCCGGCGTACCGTTGCACGGATGCCGGCTTTCTCCAGTATATTTGCAAACATTTCCGCTTCTTCCCGGGTGCTCCGCCGAAACGTTCTTTCTTCAATGCTGTTTACAGGAATGAGATTTACGTGAAAGTCACCCCCGCGGCCGATTCTGGCCGCAAGTTCCTCCGCACACGCCTCGCTGTCATTCACGCCGCGAATCAGCGCGTATTCAATCGTGATGCGGCGGTGTGTTTTTGCGAAATAGGCTCTTGCCTCCGACAAAAGTGTATCGATAGAAACGCTTTTGGCGATAGGCATCAGCGTTTTCCGGATTTCATCGTTCGGTGCATGAAGAGAAATGGCAAGATTTATAGGCAGTTTCTCTTCCCCGAGCCGCTGCATCCCCTTTAGGATGCCGCAGGTAGAAAGTGTGATATGCCGTGCAGAAATGCCGAGCCCTTCAGGATGAATGGCGTTTCGGATAAAGGTGAGTACGTTCTCATAGTTATCGAGGGGCTCACCGCTTCCCATAATCACGATGTGGGAAATCTTTTCACCAAGGTCTTTTTCTGCCGCAAGCACCTGCCCTATAATTTCGCCTGCTGTGAGATTTCTGTCAAGCCCGTCAATCGTGGAAGCGCAAAACGCGCATCCCATACGGCATCCTGCCTGCGAGGACACACAGATGCTGTTTCCGTGGTGATAGCGCATCACAACGCTCTCAATCCCTGCATCATCCGCCATACGAAAAAGGTATTTCACCGTGCCGTCCATTTTGGAAACAAGCTTCGTATCCACGCGCGGAAGCTCGGCATAAAATTCTTCCGTAAGCCTCGTGCGCAGGTCCTTCGGCACATTCGTCATCTCCGCAGGCGCGGCGCCCTGATACAGCCATTTATAAATTTGTTTCGCGCGGAAGGCGGGCACATCTGAAAGTGCATCCCGAAGCCCCTCCGGCGTAAAATCGTAAATATTTACTTTCATCTTTTCCTCAGCTTTGCCATAAAGAATCCGTCTGTATTATCTTTGTGCGGAAGGAGCTGGCGATACGGCTCAAAAAGCGAAAACTCCGGATGCGCCGCAAGAAAGGCATCCACAATTTCCTCGTTTTCGGCCGTGTTGATTGTGCAGGTGCAATAAAGAAGGTCGCCACCCTCGCGCACATATTTTGCGGCGCACTCCAGAATCTGTGCCTGTGTTTTCGTAAGCGCACCGATATCCTCCGCCGTTTTCTGCCATTTGATATCCGGCTTTTTCCGGATGATGCCAAGCCCGGAGCAGGGAACATCCGCCATTACCTTGTCATAGTAGCCGATACGGGTGGTATCCAGCGCGCGGGCGTCCTGCGTCTCGGCCCTGATAATGGAAATGCCAAGGCGCGCGGCATTCTTTCTGACAAGTTCTACCTTATGTCCGTGTATATCCCACGCCAGAATCTCGCCTTCATTTTGCATAAGTTCTGCCATATGCGTGGTTTTACCGCCGGGTGCGGCGCACATATCAAGGACACGGTCACCGGGATGGGGATCGAGCATAAGGCTTGCCATCTGCGCGCCGATATCCTGAATGGAAAGAAGCCCCGCACGAAACATATCGGTTTCTGCAATATTCGAAGGCTCTTCTATATGTAGGCCATACGGGGTGGCCGTTTTATGCGCTTTGCAAACACTTTCGATTTCGCCAAGCCCTGCCCGGAGAGGATTGACGCGCACGGAAAGCGGCGGCACGGCGTTACCGGCTTTAAGAAGTGCCTCGCACTCCACAGCACCGTATCTTTTCAGCCATACATCCACTAAAAAGTCGGGATAGGAATACTCTACCGCAAGGCGTTCCTTTATCGGCTCAGGCAGTACAAACCCGCGGCGCAGAATATTCCGGAGCACGCCGTTTACATAGGAGGAAGCCGAATATGCATGGCGCTTTGCCATATTTACCGCTTCATTCACCGCGGCGCGCGGCGGGATACGGTCCATAAACCGAATCTGGTACACCGCCATACGTAGAATCTCCCGAATGGCAGGCGTCAGGCTTTTTAAGGGCCTTGCCGAAACGGACTCAATCTGATAATCAATAAACCGCATATTTTGCACAGTGCCGTATGCAAGACTTGTGGCAAGGGCCCTATCGCGTTTTTCAAGGCGGGAAACCGCAAGGCCGTTTTTGACAGCAAGGTCTGCATATGCACCTTTTTCTGTAATTTCCAGTAAAATACGAAGCGCTGTTTCTCTGGGCATTAGTCTCTCCTTCTGCTGTTTCCGGCCAAAAGCACAAGCCTTAAAAGCTGGAGGACGGCACTGGCCGCCGCGGCAATATACGTAAGCGCCGCCGCGGAAAGCACCTTTTTGGCGCCACGGGTTTCTTCGGCATCGAGGAAACCGATTTCATATACGGTAGAAAGTGCTCTTCGGCTTGCATTGAGCTCTACCGGAAGCGTCACAAGCTGAAAGGCCACAACGCCGGCATAGAGGAAAATGCCGACTGGAATGAGCACCTCAAAGGCGGAAAACAAAATACCGATAAAGACAAGCGGAATCGCAAGCGCTGACCCGATTTGCGCGGCAGGCAGCACGGTGTTTCTCAATTTGATGGGAACGTATCCCGTGTTATGCTGAATCGCGTGCCCCACCTCGTGCGCCGCAACACCGACGGCCGCAATGGATGCGCCGCTGTAAACGGCAGAAGAAAGGCGCACAACATTTGCACGCGGGTCATAATGGTCGCTCAGATTGCCGCCAATCTGTTCGATTGTAACGTGGCCGAGGCCGTTTCTGTCTAAAATTCTTCTGGCCGCCTCCGCGCCCGTGAGGCCGCGGCTGTTTCCAACCTTCGAAAACTTCGCGTAGGTGCTTTGCACCTTTGTTTGTGCATAGAGCGCCAGAATAATGGCAGGGAGCAAAAGCAAATATGTGGGGTCATAATAAAAATAGGGCATTTTTTATTCCTTTCCGTCCGTAACCTTTTTCAAAATTGTCCCCTCTTCGATGGGATTCCCTGCGAGAGAGGCCGCCGCCGTCATTTTCTTTTTGCCGGGAAGCTGCAGCTCAGAAATTTCAATCGCACCGTCACCCGTGGCAACGATGAGCGCGCCGCGGCTTTTGATAACCTCGCCGGGGGCTCCTTTCCCTTCTGCTTCTTTTGCGGCGATTATCTTTATCCGTTCCCCATCTATAGAGGAATATGCACCGGGCCACGGAAATAATCCGCGGACGGTATCTAAAATTTCGCGGCTGGTCTTCTGCCAGTCGATATCCCCGAGTTCCTTTGTAAGAAGCGGGGCGTATGTGGAGGCAGCATCGTCCTGCGCTTCGCGCGGTGCCGTGCCGTTTTCAATCGCCGAAAGCGTTTCTACCGCAAGCGCGGCCGCGGCCTCGGCGAGCTTATCGTGAAGCGAGGCGGCAGTATCTTCTCTTGTAATCGGCACGCGCGTTTTCAGAATCATATCGCCCGTGTCGAGCCCTTTTTCCATATACATACTCGTAACGCCCGTTTCCGCTTCGCCGTTTAAAATGCTCCACTGAATGGGCGCCGCCCCTCTGTACTTCGGCAGAAGGGATGCATGCATATTGATACACCCGTATTTCGGGAAAGAAAGCACATATTCAGGAAGAAGCTTCCCGTATGCGACTACTACTATGATATCCGGCTTTGCTTCTTCGAGATACGGCAAAATGGCCTTATCGCGGAGCGTTTCCGGCTGATAGACGGGAATGTTTTGAGAAAGCGCGTATGCTTTGACCGGCGTCGGCTCCAGATGCATACCGCGGTTTTTCGGTTTATCGGGCTGGGAAATGACGCCTACGATTTCGTGCTCCGTGCGGCAGATGCCTTCCAGAACGGTGGCCGCAAAATCGGGCGTTCCCATATATACAATTCGCATTTTATCTATTCCTCTCGTTTTTCGATTTCGTCAGCACGGTCTACGAACAAAACACCGTCGAGATGGTCCAGCTCGTGGCAAACGGCACGGGCAAAAAAGCCCGAAACAGTTTTTTCAAAAGTTTTGCCGTTTCTGTCCATCGCGCGCACGGTTACAGTTTCGGGGCGTTTTACGGTGCCGATATATTCCGGCACGCTGAGGCACCCTTCCGCGCCATCCTGTTCGCCTGCGCTTTCGATGATTTCCGGGTTTATCAGTTCAATATAGCCATCCCCGAATTCCTCGCCCACATCAATGACCACAACGCGGCGCAAAACGCCGACCTGCGGTGCCGCAAGGCCTACGCCGCACGCTTCGTACATTGTTTCTTTCATATCGTCCAAAAGCGTGAGGATTCTCTCATCGATATTCTCTATTTCACGGGAGCGCTTTCTGAGAAGCTCATCCCCTATAATTCTGATATTTCTGACGGACATTTCGGTTTTCCTTCTTTCTTTTTGCGTTTTCTAAAGCGTATGCGGATTCACATCCACAATCACAGACAGTGTTTTCTCACTCTCGATCACAGTGCGAAGGCGGGCGGCCATATCCTTTGTGAGCCTTCCCTTCATCCACACGTGCCATCTGTACATATTCTTTACCTTGTGCACGCCGCAGGGCGCTGCACGGAAAAGCTGCACTTCCCCGCCGAGCGCCGCTTCGATTTTTTTATAAAGCGCTTGTGCGGCCTTTTGCACTTTTTCCTCTTCCCTGCCGGAAACAAGTATATTTATTATATCACAAAACGGCGGATAATTCAAAGCTTTTCTGAGAAGGATTTCCTCGTCATAAAACGCCTTGTAATCGTGCCGCGCGGCTTCGAGAATCACGGCGCTTTCGGGCGAATACGTCTGAATCACCGTTCGGCCTGCCTTCTCGCCACGGCCGCTTCGGCCCGACACCTGGGTGATAAGGCTGAAGGTGCGCTCCGCGGCGCGGTAATCACTCATCCCGAGCGACTGGTCGGCATTCAGAACGCCGACGAGGGTTACATTCGGGAAATCCAGCCCTTTGGCAATCATCTGCGTGCCGAGCAAAATCTCTATATTTTCATCGCGAAAGCGCGTTAAAATTTTCTCGTGCGCTTCCTTTTTCTGCGTGGTATCCACATCCATACGAATAATGCGGGCGGACGGAAATTCGTCCTCTGCTGCCTCCTCGATTTTTTGTGTGCCCGTGCCGTGCCCCATAAGGTGGGGACTGTGGCAGGAGGGACATTCCTTTGTGCTTTTCTTTTTATAGCCGCAGTGGTGGCAATTTAAGGTATCGCTGAAGCTGTGATAGGTGAGGGAAATACTGCAATTCGGGCACATTTCCACATACCCGCAGCTGCGGCAGGCCACGACCGTTGCATAGCCGCGCCGATTGAGAAACAGAATACTCTGCTCCCCCGCCTCTATATTTTTTTCAATTTCCTTGCGAAGGGCAAGGCTTATGGGCGAAGCATTGCCGCGGCGGAGTTCTTCGCGCATATCCATAATCACAGCCTTTGGAAGTGGCGCATCGTTATAGCGCGAAAGCATTTCAAAAAGCGCATATGTTCCATTCTCCGCATGGTAATAGCTTTCAAGAGAAGGGGTGGCAGAAGCGAGCAGTAGCTTTGCGCCTTCTGTTTTTGCGCGGCACATTGCCACTTCTCTTGCATGATACCGAACCCCGGTTTCGGATTTATAGGTATCCTCGTGTTCTTCGTCGATAATAATCAGCCCCAGATTCTGACAAGGGGCAAACACAGCGCTTCGCGCACCGACAGCTACCCGCGCTTCGCCTCTGGCGATGCGGAGCCACTCATCGTGGCGTTCCCCGAGCGAAAGGCCGCTATGCAGGACCGCCGTTGTACGCCCGAAACGGCTTAAAAATCGGCTAACCATCTGGTGTGTCAGCGCGATCTCGGGAACAAGGACAATAGCGCTTTGCCCTTCCGCGAGCACTTTTTCAATGGCCGCAAGATACACCTCTGTTTTTCCGCTGCCCGTAACGCCGCGAAGAAGCATCGGTACAAACGGTTCCGTGGGATGATTCTCAATGCCCCGCACCGTTTCTGCCTGCTCATCCGTCAGAACGTGCCGGCCGCCATTGCCGCTTTCCGCCTTTTTATGCGGCGTCCGGCTTACTTTCACTTCCTCGGCCGCAAACACACCGTTTTTGATAAGGGTGCGCACGGTAGAAGCGCTCACAGATGCAAAAAGGCAAAGATCCGGCACTGTGAGGCATTCACACTCCCGCATAATACGGACGGCTCGCTCTGCCGCCTCGGAAATCTTTTTCTCCGGCGGCTTCTGAAAACGGATGACGCGCATATATCGGGGCCCGATCCTCTTCTCCGTTGTGTGCGAAATTTCTACCGAACCTTTCGAAAGAAGGCTGTTTACCGCCGCGCGGGCACGAGCTCCAAGAGCTTCCTTTAAGACAGCAAAAGCGCATATCTCACCATTTTCGGTTAAAATATCCGCTGCTTTTTTCTCCATATTGTCCATAGGCACGTCCCGATTTACAAGGCGCACCCATTCTGTAAGACTTGCCGCAGAACCTGGCGGCAAGAAAAGTTTTATGGCATCTGCAAAGGTGGAAAAATACCGGTTCTTGATCCAGTACGCCTCGAGTAGCTTCTCTCTGTTAAAAAGCGGCGTCTCGTCCAAAACCTCAGCAATATCCTTACAGCCGGGCTTTTCCTGCCCTTCTTCCACCTTGATGATATAGCCTACGGCGTGGCGGTTTCCGCCGCCAAAAGGGACGCGCACGCGCACACCTACCCGTGCGGATGCCAGAAGGGCATCCGGAATACGGTAGGAAAAACCTTTATCGACTTGTCTTATTCGGCTGTCAATAATGACGCTTGCGTACTTCAATCCCATTCACCGACTTCTGAAAAGTTTATTCTTCTGCAGAATATACACTTGCCTCTTCCAAAGGTGCAGAAGCTTCTATAAGGCCTGCTGCCACTTCGTTTACTGCGATGGTAACCGGCTTATCCGAGTCTACCTTCACAAGCGGTGCTGCCGTATCGAGGGCCAGCTCCCTTGCACGCTTGGCCACAATCATAGCCAGTGTGTAGCGGCTGTCCATATGCTCCATAAGTTCACTGATTCCGGGTTTGATCATCATAACGCATTCTCCTTTATCGCTTCAAAATTCCGTATGCTGCGGCTTTCCTCAGCCGTTTTGATTGCGGAAAGGGCATCTGCCGCTTTTTCCGCCACATCGTTTATCACGATGTATGTATACTTCTCCGCAAGTGCCATTTCCTCTCTGGCACGCGCAAGGCGCGCTTCAATGACATCGGCAGATTCTGTTTTGCGCCCATAGAGGCGGTTTCGAAGTTCTTCCATTGAAGGCGGTGCAATGAAAATGAATACACCCTCGGGATACGATTCCATCACCTGCATAGCTCCCTGCACTTCAATTTCCAAAATTACATCTATTCCGCGCTCGAGCTTCTCCATTACTTCTTTCCGGGGTGTGCCATAATAGTTTCCACAAAAAGAGGCACTCTCCAAAAATCCGCCCTTTTCCCGAAGCTCTAAAAACGCTTCTTTTTCCATAAAGTAATAATTTACGCCGTCTTTTTCACCGGGGCGCGGGGCACGCGTGGTGGCGGAGATGGAATAAAACATTTCGGGATTCCGCGGTAAAAACGATGCCATCACCGTTCCCTTTCCTGCACCCGACGGGCCGGAAATTACGTATAAAATTCCTTTACGCATGGTCTGTCTCCTCCGTATCGTCCACACTCGCAAGTCTGCCGGCGGCCGTATCGGGCAAAATGGCCGACAGAACCACGTGGCCGCTATCCATAATAAGAACGGCTCTTGTTCTTCTGCCGTATGTAGCATCAATGGCCATTCCGCTTTCCTTCGCCTCCTGCACGATGCGCTTTATAGGCGCCGATTCGGGGCTGACAATCGCAATGACACGGGAGGAAGAAACTACGTTTCCAAAACCGATGTTAAAAAGTTTCATTTCGAAGTCTCCTTACTCCACATTCTGAATCTGCTCACGCAGTTTTTCAATCACGGCTTTGACATCAATAACAAGTCTTGCAACCTCAAGGTCGTTGGACTTGGAACCGATTGTGTTGATTTCGCGGTTCATTTCCTGCACAAGGAAGTCCATCTTACGGCCGATCGGCTCAATCGCCTGCAAGAACGAACGCATCTGCATAATGTGACTGCGCAGGCGAATCAGTTCCTCATTTACATTGACCTTATCTGCAAAAATGGCAACCTCGCTTAGAACACGGCCTTCATCAATCGGCACATTTTCGAGAATCTCGCGCATACGGGCCTCAAGACGTGCCTGATATTCCGAAATGATTTTCGGTGCGCGTGCTTCCACTTCGCCGACCAAGGCTTCCATCGCATCCGTGTTTCCGGCTAGATCTGCAAAAAGCTGCTCGCCTTCCTTCTCACGCATAGCGGCGTGTGCCTCTACCGCTTCGCGGGCGGCTTCGCACACAAGCGCCTCCACGGCCTCTGTATCCTCCTCGGCACGCTCTACGGAAAATACATCCGAGAAACGGGCCACATCCCGAAGGGAAATAACGTCGGAAAGACCGAGCGTTTCGCGCAGAGACGAAAGCGCTTCGAAATAGCCTTTTGCAATATCGAGGTTTACGGAGACCTCACCGGCCTCCCCGCTTACGTTCTCTACGGAAAGGTATACATCCACCTTGCCGCGGCTGATGCCCTTGCCGAGAACTTTTCGGATGGCGTCTTCTAAAAATGCATAGCTTCTGGGCGTTTTCACATTGATATCACTGTAGCGGTGGTTTACGCTCCGGATTTCTACCGTGAATTTTTTATTACAGCCTGTGCGCTCGGCACTGCCGTAACCGGTCATACTTTTTATCATCCCGCCTACCTCACTACAATGTTAATCAGCTTATTCGGAACGGCAATGACCTTGACAACCTGCTTGCCCTCGGTAATAGCCTTCGCTTCTTCGCTTTCCATCGCGAGCTTTTCGAGTTCTTCGCGGGAAAGGCCGGACGGCACTGTCATCTTGCCACGGATTTTGCCGTTTGCCTGCAAAACGATTTCAATCTCATCGTCCACCGTTTTGGCTTCGTCATATGTCGGCCAGGTCGCCGCATGGAGATACCCTTCAAAGCCTGCAACCTGCCACATTTCTTCTGTGATATGCGGTGCGGTGGGGTTCAAAAGAAGCAGGAAGGTGCGAAGCTCAGCGCGGTTAATTCTGCCAAGCTTGTAAATATCATTGAGGAGGCTCATCAGCGCCGCGATGGCGGTGTTGAACTTCATTTTTTCCGTATCGTCCGTAACCTTCTTCACGGTCTTATGCATAGCACCTTCAAGCTCGGGGCTGTATTCGTCGCCGTCTACAAGCATCGGCAGGAGGTTCCATACGCGCTCGAGGAACTTGTGGCAACCCTTTACGCCGTTTGTGCTCCACGGGGTTGTCTGGTCAAATGCACCGATAAACATTTCATAGGTGCGGAGCGTGTCGGCACCAAAGTTTTCTACAACTTCATCGGGGTTTACAACGTTGCCGCGAGACTTCGACATTTTTTCGCCGTTCTCGCCTAAAATCATACCGTGCGAAGTGCGGCGTGCATACGGCTCCTTCATCTTTACAACGCCGATATCATAGAGGAACTTGTGCCAGAATCTCGAGTAGAGAAGGTGGAGCGTTGTGTGTTCCATACCGCCGTTATACCAGTCAACGGGGAGCCAGTAATTGAGAGCTTCCTCCGAGGCAATTGCATCGGAATTCGTCGGGTCAATATAGCGGAGGAAGTACCACGAAGAGCCTGCCCACTGCGGCATCGTATCGGTTTCGCGGTGTGCAGGACCGCCGCAGGCGGGACAAGTGGTTTCGATCCAGTCCGTTGCCTTGCAAAGCGGGGATTCGCCCTCCGGACCCGGTGCAAAGTTTTCAATTTCGGGGAGTGTGAGCGGAAGCTGGTCTTCCGGAACAGGTACCCAGCCGCACTTGTCACACCAGACAAGCGGAATCGGCTCGCCCCAGTATCTCTGGCGGGAGAAGAGCCAGTCACGCAGTTTGTAGTTCACACGGCGCTCGCCGATGCCCTTTTCCGTCAAAAAGTCCATAATCTTTTCCATGGCGTCTTTGACCTGGAGGCCGTCAAGCATACCGGAGTTTACCATTGTGCCCGAGGCTACATCGGTGTAAGCTTCCTTCTGGACATCCTCGCCGCCTGCCACAACCTCGATAATCGGGAGGTCAAATTTCTTGGCAAACTCCCAGTCACGCGTGTCGTGTGCCGGCACGGCCATAATGGCGCCTGTGCCATATGTCATAAGCACATAGTCGGAAATCCAGACGGGAATTTCTTTACCGTTTACGGGGTTTACGGCCATAATGCCGGAAAGCGGTACACCCGTCTTATCCTTATTGAGCTCTGTGCGCTCGAGTTCGGACTTATGGGAAGCTTCTTTTCTGTAGGCTTCAATATCTTCAAAGTTTGTGATGTATTCCCGAAGCTCGTCAATATACGGATGTTCGGGAGAGAGAACCATATATGTGGCACCGAAGAGCGTGTCGGGACGCGTTGTGAAAACGCGTACGGTTTTATCGCCGCGTGTGAGGCGGAAATCTACCTCAGCACCCTCGGAACGGCCGATCCAGTTTATCTGCTGGGTTTTTACCTTGTCGATAAAATCGAGATCTGCAATATCGTCAATCAGGCGCTGCGCGTATTCGGTGATTTTGAGCATCCACTGGCTCTTGCGCTTCTGCACAACCTCGCCACCGCAGCGTTCGCACTTGCCGTTTACAACTTCTTCATTGGCAAGGCCGACCTTACAGCTTGTACACCAGTTAATGGGCATCTCCTGCTTATAGGCAAGGCCCTTTTCGAAAAGCTTTAAGAAAATCCACTGTGTCCACTTATAGTAAGCGGGGTCTGTGGTATTTACTTCTCTGGCCCAGTCGAAGGAAAAGCCGATGCTTTTGAGCTGACGGCGGAAGTTTGCGATATTCTTTTCCGTAACCGTGGCCGGGTGAATATTATTCAGAATGGCGAAGTTCTCCGTCGGAAGACCGAAAGCGTCCCACCCCATTGGATAGAGAACGTTATAGCCGTCAAGCCGTCTCTTTCTGGCTACAATATCCATAGCCGTGTAACTTCTCGGGTGACCTACGTGGAGGCCATGGCCCGACGGATACGGAAACTCAACAAGTGCATAAAACTTCGGCTTATCCGATTTGTTTTCTGCGCGGAAGGTCTCATTCGTATACCAGTATTCCTGCCATTTCTTTTCAATTTCTCCAAAATTGTAATGCATACTTCTCTATCCTTTCTTATTCCTCAAACGAAAGTTCCACACGCCCGGCATCGGCCCAGAGCCGCTCGAGCCCGTAAAACTCGCGGATATCTTTTTTGAAAATGTGTACGACAACGCTTCCGAAATCGAGAAGCACCCAGGCGCCTTCCCGAAGGCCTTCGGCACGAAGCAGTTCCTCGCCGCTTTCTGCCGCTTTGTCGATAAGCGCATCGGCAAGTGCCTGCGCCTGCAGATGGGAAGAAGCCGAACAGATTACAAAGTAATCTGCGATGATGGTAAGCCCCCCGATATCGAGGACCTCAATGTCGCTTGCCTTCTTGTCATAAAGGGTTTTGGCAAAATATACGGCTGTTTCTCTCGATTCCAATATCCGTGCCTCCTTCATACTTCCTTTATTCTATTTATTATACCTTATTCTTTGGGGTTTGTCTACATTTTTTTCATAAAATTCCTTCTTATTGAAAAAAGAATTGACTTTTTTATTTTGCTATTGTAAAATATTGGAAGAGGTGGTAAATTTTGAAAATTACAGGCCGTAAAACACGGCTTTTTCTGTTTGGATGTTTACTCGCAAGCAGTCTTCTTCTTAAACTCTGCATCGGGTATAATTTCTATGTAAATGGGACTTTTATCGGGGTAGTGCGCACCCCTTCGGAAGCCGGGCTTCTTCTGGAAATTCTGACGGCGGACTTTACGGATTTTTCAGTCTCTTCCGCCATTTATCCCCGTTTTGCTTCTGCGGCCGCCGTAAGCTCGGCTTCTGAAATTATGGAGAATGCGCAGCGTGCCTTCGATATAGAAACAGAGATTCTGGCCGAAACCGTTTCCCTGCCCTTTTCCTCGGAAACGGTGCCGGATGCCGCGCTGTATGTGGGGGAAACCTCCGTTTTGCAAGCAGGTGTTCCCGGTGTGCGCACGATTGTGCGGGAAGTGCGGCGGCAGGGCGACTCGTGTATGACCGAAAAAATTCTTTCGGACACCGTGACCACACAGCCTGTGCCCGAAAAGCGCGCTGTGGGCACAAAGCCACGCCCCCGTGGCCTCGGTAGCGGCACTTTTTCTCTGCCGCTTGCCTCTTTTTCCGTCTCCTCCCCATTCGGCGCACGTGGTGCGGCAAGGCATATGGGTGTTGACCTCGCCGCCGCGCATGGCGAAGCTGTTTTTGCCGCCGATACCGGTATAGTGACCTTTTCAGGGCCATGCGAAGGGTACGGCAACCTGCTTATTTTAGACCATCAAAACGGCTACACCACCTACTATGCGCATTGCAGTGTGCTATATGCCGCCGCAGGGGCGGAAACTACAGGGGGCGAAGTGATTGCCGCGGTCGGAAGCACCGGAAAAAGCACAGGGCCGCACCTGCACTTTGAAATCCGCAAGGACGGCGCGCCTGTGGACCCCGCTTCCCTTCTGCCGGAGATGCAATAGCTTTCCTCTATTTCATTTTCGGTTTGAAGCAGACCGCCGCCAGAAAGCTGAAAAGCACCGCGGCGCCAATGCCGCCTGCCGTGGCCGTGAGCCCGCCCGACAAAATGCCGGCAAGGCCTTTTTCCGACACCGCTTCCATCACGCCGCGGCAGAGCGTGTACCCAAAGCCCGTAATCGGCACAGTGGCCCCCGCGCCTGCAAATTCGCGAAGTGGCTCATACACGCCGATAAGCGTCAAAACCACGCCGACACACACAAAGGTCACCAGAATACGGGCCGGCGTCAATCTCGTTTTATCAATCAGAATTTGTCCGACGGCACAGATAAGACCGCCAACCCAGAATGCGTTCAGATATTCCATTTTCTTACTCCTTCGTTTTTTCCGTATTTTCTGCCGTTTTTCCGAGAAATATGCACAGCAAATATTGACAAGTGTATAAAAACGCGGTATACTGGTGAAAATGAAATTGATTCTCAAATTCAAAAGAGGTGCGTATATGGCCTATATGACCCGACAGAAAACAAAACTTCTGCACTTTCTGGAATCGCAAAAAGAACGGCATATTTCTATGCGGGAAATTCTGGATTTTGCAAGAAAGGAAGAAATCGGCACGGCAACCGTGTACCGGTTTTTGGACCGTCTCATAAAAGAAGGCTCCCTTTGCAAATTCACAACGGAGGGCGATGGGGGCGCGTGCTTTGAGTGGCACGATGCCGGCCTTTCGCTTTACCATTTTGTTTGTAGCGACTGCGGCAAATGCTTTCACGTAAACTGTCCGCATCTTTCTGCTATTGACGCCCATATTGCCGACAGCCACGGCTTTGAGGTAAACCTTACAAACACTGTTTTCCGCGGCAGATGCTCTTCCTGCGCAGAAAAGGAGACCGTATGAAAAAGCTGCTTCTTCCGCTCCTTCTCCTCTCCGTTTTTGTAGGCGGTTGCGGCCCGGAGGTGTCCGAAACCGAAAAGTTCCAAATTGTGGCCTCGCTTTTCCCGCAATATGATTTTGCAAGAGAAATCTGCGGCGACCGCGCCGATGTTTCTCTTCTTCTGCCGCCCGGTACAGACAGCCATTCCTACGCGCCAACGCCGGCCGATATGGTGCAAATCGGAAGCGCAGATTTATTCCTCTACACAGGCGATGTGATGGAACCGTGGGCAATGCGCCTCTCTAAAGGCGCAGGTGCCGCGTATGCTGATGTTTCGGCAGGTATTCGCCTTCTCAGAAGCGGAGATATCCACGCGCACACGGCGGCTGCCTCCGGAGAGGCCGCAGTCGACCCGCATATCTGGACAAATCCGCAAAACGCCATCATAATGGTGAAAAACATCTGTGAAGCAATATGCGAAAAGGACCCTGAAAACGCCGATTTTTACAGAGAAAATGCGGCGCGGTATACGGATGAGCTTTCTGCGCTTGACCGTGAGATTGAGACGATTGTTTCCGAAGGCAAACGGCGCGAAATGGTTTTCGGCGGGCATTTTGCCGCGCGGTACTTTACCGAACGGTACGGCCTTTCCCACCTTTCGGCCTTCGATTCCTGCTCGCACGAGGCGGACCCCTCGCCCCAGACGCTTGTGCACATTATTACCGAAATAAAAGAAAAGGAAATTCCTGCCGTTTTTTACGAGGAGCTTTCCACGCCGCGCACCGCGCGCCTTATCGCGGAGGAAACGGGCGCCTCGCTTCTTCTCTTCCACTCGTGCCACACCGTTTCCAAAAACGAATCGCACGAAACCTACCTTTCTCTTATGCGAAAGAATGCAGAAAACTTAAGGATTGGACTGAACTAGTATGATACTCTCCGCAAAAGACCTCTCTGTTTCGTATGACGAAACGGTACTTGAAAATATTTCCTTCTCCGTAGAAAAGGGAGAATTTCTTTGCATTGTCGGCCCGAACGGCGGCGGCAAATCCACCCTTTGCAAAGCGCTTTTGGGACTTGTGCCCACAGCGGGCGGCCGCGTCTTTGTCAAGGACGGGCTTTGCATCGGCTATGTGCCGCAGGAGATGGAAGCGACGCGACAGTTCCCCGCCTCCGTAGAAGAAATTGTGCGGATGGGTGTGCGCACACACCGCCCGTTTCTCTCCCGGGAGGAAAAGGAAAAGGCCGAAGCCAACATGAAGCTTCTCGGCATTTTTCCGCTTCGCAAAAAGAATTTTGAAATGCTTTCCGGCGGGCAGAAGCGGCGCGTACTGATTGCTCGGGCGCTCTGCGCTTCGGACGGCGTTCTTCTTCTGGACGAGCCTGCCGCAGGGCTTGACCCCGTGGCGCTTTCGGAGCTGTATTCCCTTCTGGGGGCACTTCGCACCGAGCACGGCATCACCGTTATGATGGTTTCGCACGATATGGATGCCGCCCTCTCTGCGGCCGACACGCTTTTATACATTGACAAAACCATCCGCTTTTTCGGCTCCCCTTCCGCCTTTTCAGGAAGCGAGTACGGCAAGCGGTTTTCAGGAGGTGGCGCCGATGCATGATCTTTTTACGCTCTTTTCTTACCCCTTTATGCAGCGCGCGCTCCTTGTAGGGCTTTTAGTGGCGCCCTCGGCGGCGCTTCTCGGCGTAACGCTGGTTTTACGCCGCTTTTCGATGATTGGTGACGGGCTTTCCCACGTGGGCTTCGGGGCGCTTGCTCTGGCACTCGCCCTCTCGCTTTCACCGCTTCCGCTGGCGCTGCCGATTGTGGCGCTTGCCGCCTTTTTCCTTTTGCGGCTTGAGGACAAAAAAACTCTGCACGGCGATGCGGGCATTGCGCTCGTTTCTTCCTCTGCTTTAGCCCTCGGCGTTGTCATCACCTCCCTTTCCAAAGGGATGAGTACGGATGTGTACGATCTTATGTTCGGCAGTATTCTCGCAATGGAAAATACGGATTTGTTCCTTTCCCTTGCCCTTTCCGCCACGGTTTTATTCGTGTTTCTCTTTTGCTATCGCAGTATTTTCGCCATCACCTTTGACGAGGGCTTTGCACACACGGCAGGCGTGCCTGTCCGCTTCTACAAAAGCCTCATCGCCCTTCTCACGGCTGTAACAATTGTGGTAGGTATGCGCATTATGGGCTCTATGCTGATTTCGAGCCTTATCATCTTCCCCGCGCTTTCTGCGATGCAACCTTTCAGAAGCTTTCGCGCCGTCACCTTGTGCGCGGCCTCTGTTTCCGTTTTTGCATACATTTTAGGTCTTCTGGCCTCTTTCTGGTTTTCGCTTCCGACAGGGGCAAGCATTGTGCTTTCCAACCTTTTCGTCTTTCTCATCTTCGGCGCGATTAAAAAATTACGACAAGGAGCTATAAAATGAACACGCAAGAAAAAGCAAAAAAAGCCTTCTGTGAAGGCTGCAACTGCTGTCAGGCCGTTCTGGCGGCGTTTCAGAATGAAATGGGAATGGATCCGGATGCGCTGATGCGCCTTTCTTCCTCTTTCGGCGCCGGCATTGGCGGCCTTATGGAAATTTGCGGTGCCGTAAGCGGGATGTGTATGGTGCTCGGCAAAGAAACGGGCTACGGTCAAAATCCGACGCCCGCGGAAAAATCCCTTCACTATGCGCGCATCCGCGAGGCGGCCGCACAGTTTACAGAAAAACACGGAAGCCTTTTATGCCGCGACCTTAAAAAGGGCGATGCCCGCACGCCTTGCGCCGAACTTGTGGGTACGGCGGCCGCGATTACGGAAGCCTTCCTGAAAACAAAAGCGTAAAGGAGTACTTATATGCGATACACGTATAAAACTGAGGGTACTTGTGCCCGCGCGATTCATTTTGATCTTGATGGCGACATTGTGCGGAATATCGAGTTTGACGGCGGCTGTAACGGCAACCTGAAGGCCATCTCCCGCCTTGTGGACGGCTGGACGGCTGAGGCAATTGCAGAAAAGCTTTCAGGAAACCGGTGCGGCTATAAAAGCACCTCTTGTGCCGATCAGCTGGCAAAGGCCGTGATGGCCGCCTCTTCCGGGAAGTAATTCGTTTTTTTTCCAAAAAGGCTTGCTTTTTCACTTTTTGTGTGCTATAATGGGTACTCGAAAGTGAATACGCCGATGTGATGGAATTGGCAGACGTGACGGACTCAAAATCCGTTGGTAGCGATACCGTGTGGGTTCGAGTCCCACCATCGGCACCAAAACAAAAAATCCTGTCGGAAGATAGGATTTTTTGTTTTGTATTATCCATTTTTCATTATTCAATATTCATCATTCATTAAATGCAAGAGGATTTTTTAATGAATACTGAATGATTAAGTCGCACAGCTAATGCATAATTAATAATTGAGGAAACTTTGGGTCGCAGCTATGGAGTTATGCTCATCTCGTCCATTAACACCGCAAAACAAAATATAGAGAAATAGTAAAGCTGTCACGTTTGAACTGCACCAATTTGTGCAGACAACACAAAAAAGCACCCTATGGTAAACAATATTAAATTTTAAGCAACATACTGACATCGTTTTTCAAGCGGTGTCAGTTTTGTTTTAAGTTGTATTCTTTCATTGTTGTAAAAAT
>JAZSIR010000015.1:0-21098 GCA_045533905.1 Clostridia bacterium | reverse complement strand
GCTTTGGCAAGGCGTATCCGGTGAAAAGGGAATGGGGTGAGAATCCCCTGCGGTTAAACTGTCGGTGTGTGCATCGAATGTTTTTATATCCGTTATCGAAAGATAGTCATTGGGAAACTGAGAAGGCAGGATATAAAAATGTAGACAGATTTGTCTATATGGTGCGAGCCACAAGACCTGCTTTGGTGTTATCCCGTACGTGCCGTGGGCATAAGGGATGGCGTTTTTGTTTACGCCGCTGTCGCGCAAACAAATTGTGAACCATCACAGAAAAACACAGCTGTGGTAATTTTTTTGCAAAGAAAAATTGCCGCAGCTTTTTATTTGCGAAGAAAGGGGGCGCATATATGCGTGAATTTAAAACATATCATCCGATTGTAAATTTCATATATTTTCTGTTTGTCATCGGGTTTTCCTGCTTTTTTATGCATCCTGTGTGCCTTGGCATATCCCTTGCATCGGGCTTTGCATATTCCGTGATGCTGAAGGGGAAAAAAGCTATCAAGGTGAACATTTTCTATATGCTTCCGATGTTTCTTATGATGGCACTTATAAACCCGCTCTTTAATCACGAAGGTGCTACCATTTTGGCGTATTTCCCAAGCGGCAATCCGCTTACGCTTGAATCCATTATGTACGGCCTTTGTGCGGCCGCGATGCTTGCGAGCGTTATCTGCCATTTTTCCTCTTTTAACGAGGTGATGACAAGTGATAAATTCATCTATCTCTTCGGCAAAATCATTCCGGGCCTTTCGCTTATCTTTTCTATGACGCTCCGGTTTGTGCCGAAGTTTTCGGCACAGCTGAAAGTCGTCACCCGCGTACAGCGCACGATGGGGCGCGATGCGTCGCGTGGCAGCCTTATACGCCGCGCAAAGAACGGGCTTTCCATTTTGTCCTGTATGATAACGTGGGCACTGGAAGAAGCAATAGACACGGCAGACAGTATGAAGGCACGCGGGTATGGCCTCCCGGGGAGAACGGCGTTCTCGATATTTACATTTGATGAGCGCGATAGGAAAGTGCTGATTTCTATTTTGCTTTTGGGCACATACACGCTTTGTGGAAGCGTACAGGGCGGGATGCGGTTTCAGTATTTCCCGTCTATCCAAGGGGAGGCGCTTTCTCCCTTTGGGATAAGCTTATTTTTATCCTATTTATTCCTTTGTATATGTCCTGTCATTATTGAGTTTTGGGAGGTGAGAAGATGGAAAGCATCGCGGTCAAAAATTTGAGTTTCACATATCCGCATAGAACAGATGCGGCGCTTCGTGATGTTACGTTCAGCGTAGGCGCGGGCGAGTTTGTTTTGCTGTGCGGAAAATCCGGCTGCGGAAAAACAACGCTTTTACGGCTTTTAAAACCGTCGCTTGCTCCTTTTGGAAAAATGCACGGAAGCATCCGTTTCGAAGGAAGGGAAGCCTCTTTTCTGGATGCACGGGAACAAGCTGCGCGCATCGGCTTTGTGATGCAGAATCCCGAAAATCAGATTGTAACCGATACGGTGTGGCACGAACTTGCCTTCGGCCTTGAAAGCCTTGGGTATACAACACCTGAGATCCGCGCACGCGTTTCGGAAATGGCATCCTTTTTCGGCATACAGAACTGGTTTTATAAAAAAGTGACAGAGCTTTCAGGCGGACAGAAGCAGCTTTTGAACCTCGCCTCCGTTATGGTGCAGGAGCCGTCCGTTTTAATACTGGACGAGCCTACAAGTCAGCTGGACCCCATCGCGGCCGGCGAATTTTTGAAAATTCTTGAAAAAATTAATCGCGAGCTCGGCGTGACCGTAATTCTCACCGAGCATCGCCTTGAAGAGGCGTTCCCGTTTGCAGACAGAGTGCTTGTGATGGAGGAAGGCAAAATCATTGCCGATGCGGCGCCCGGAGAAATAGGGGAGATTTTGAAGGTGAACGGGAATGCGATGTACCGGGCCCTCCCAACGCCGGTGCGCGTACATAGTGCGGTGCCGAATTCTCTGCCGTGCCCGGTGTCGGTAAGAGAGGGGAGAGCGTGGCTTTCAGAATATACGAGTAAAAATGCCGTAAACGCCGATGCAATCCCCAAAGATGCCCCGCAAAGAGATGGCGAGACGGTGCTCGAAATTAAGGGGGCCTGGTTCCGGTACGAAAAGGAAATGCCCGATGTGATAAAGGACCTTAACCTGCAGCTTAAAAAAAGCGAGCTCTTTTGCATTTTGGGCGGCAACGGAACAGGGAAAACAACCGCACTTTCCCTCGCGGCGGGCCTTTATAGGCCATACCGGGGCGAGGTGCTTATAAAAGGACAAAGCATCTCCAAAATCTGGAATTTGTATCACGGATTCCTTGGCGTTTTGCCGCAAAACCCCGAGAGCGTGTTTACCCGGAAAACCGTGCATCTGGATTTGCGGGAGATGCTGGCGGAAAGCACACTTTCGCAGGAAGAGCAGGAAGCGAAGATACAGGAAGTTGCGGCGCTTTGCAAAATAGAAAAGCTTCTGGAATATCATCCGTACGATTTGTCGGGCGGCGAAAAGGAGAGGGCGGCCCTTGCAAAAATCCTTCTGGCAGCGCCGGAAATCCTTCTTCTGGATGAGCCGACAAAAGGGATGGACGCCGCCTTCAAAGAAGAATTTGCGGGTATCCTTTCTGTCCTCAGGGCACGCGGCGTAGCCGTGCTTATGGTATCACACGATATTGAGTTTTGTGCCGCCTATGCGGACCGCTGCGCGCTTTTCTTTGACGGCGCCATCACTTCAGAGGGCACACCGCGCACATTTTTCAGCGGCAAGCATTTTTATACGACGGCCGCAAACCGTATGGCAAGGCATTGCCTTCCGGATGCTGTTTTGGCCGAGGATGTTATTCTGGCGCTTGGCGGCAAGAGGGGGCAAGATAAAAAAACGCCCACGCCCAAAAGCGGCGCAGGCCCAAAAGAAAAGGATGCTGTCGAATATGCAGAGGCACCCGAATCCCGCGCAAAACAAAAACAGGGAACATTTCCGGCGCCCTTCTGGCTTTTTCTGCTTATACCGTTTACTCTTTATTTTGGCAACAGGTTCCTCGGTGCAAGAAAGTATTATATTTTAAGCTTCCTCCTTCTGGCGGAGGCGATGATCCCATTCGGCATGGCGTTTGAACGGAGAAAACCAAGAGCGCGGGAACTGGTGCTTGTGAGCGCGCTATGCGCCATTGCCGTTTCCGGCCGCGCCGCCTTCTTTATGCTTCCTGAATTCAAACCAACGCTTGCACTTGTTGTTCTTTCCGGCGTGTGCTTCGGTGGGGAGACGGGTTTTCTGGTAGGTGCCGTCACCGCCTTTGTTTCAAACTTTTTCTTCGGGCAGGGGCCGTGGACGCCTTGGCAGATGTTCTCTTTAGGTATCATCGGTTTTATCGCAGGCGTTCTTTCTTCCCGAAAAGTCCTTGGAAAAAACAAAATATTCCTTTGCATATTCGGTTTTTTGACGGCGCTTTTCATCTATGGCGGCATTATGAATCCTGCTTCTGTGATTATGTGGCAGAATAAAATCACGTGGGAAATGCTTGCGGCCGCATACATTGCAGGTGCACCTGTTGACCTTATTCACGCGTCCGCCACAGCCTTTTTCCTCTGGCTTATCACAGACCCCATGCTTGAAAAGCTGGAGCGGATCAAGGCAAAATACGGACTTATGACAGGATAAAGGAAAACAAAAAAAGACATCCGAAGATGTCTTTTTCTCTTGGCGTCCCGGGCAGGAATCGAACCCGCATCAATGGAACCGGAATCCATTACCTTATCCTTTAGGCCACCGAGACAACGATAGTAGTATACCACAAGTGGGGGAAAAAGGAAAGTGTTTTTTGCAAAAAATCATAAAAATAAATTTTCTTCTTATAAAGCTGCGGAAAAACGGAATCCTAAGAGTAAGAGAAAAAGCGAAAAAATCGCAAAAAAAGATTTGACAACAGTTGGAAAGTGTGGTATTATATCATAGATAAACCTGTGGCTTGGCTTTTGGAGTAACCGACCTTGGGCTATGCTGCATGGGGATTTTAGCAAAACAAGGAGGTGAAAGATATGCAGAAAGATGTAAAGAGCGAGATCATCAGCACTTACAAAGTGCACGAAACAGACACCGGGTCTCCCGAGGTGCAGGTTGCACTCCTTACCGAGCGCATCAACCACTTAAATGAACACCTTAAGGTTCATAAGAAGGATCACCATTCCAGACGCGGTCTTCTGATGATGGTTGGTCAGCGCCGTGGTCTTTTGAATTATCTGATGGATAAGGATATCGAAAGATACCGTGAGCTCATCGCAAAGCTCGGCCTGAGAAAGTAACAAATTGGCTTGCCGCAGAGGAAACTTTGCGGCAAGCCTTGTTATTTCACCCTATGGCAAATGGCATCTAAAATGCCGAAGGTTGTCGGCGGTTTAGCGTTTACATAAGCGCTTTTGCCTTTAAAAACGCTTATTTAAGTGCTAGACCCGGCGGCCAAAAAAATAAAATTTTTTGGAGGAAAACATAAGATGGAAAAGATTTTTTCTACTACCCTTGCAGGTAGAACCTTAACCTTTGAAACCGGCAAGCTCGCGCAGCTCGCCAGCGGTGCCGTACTCGTTCGCTACGGCGATACGGCTGTTATGGCAACTGCCACAATGTCCGCAAAACCGAGAGAGGGGATTGACTTTTTCCCGCTTTCTGTTGACTATGAAGAAAAGCTTTACGCAGTCGGTAAGATTCCGGGTGGCTTCATCCGCAGAGAAGGTAAGCCTTCCGAAAAGGCGATCCTCGCTTCCCGCGTAATCGACCGTCCCATTCGTCCCTTGTTCCCGTCTGACCTTCGTAATGACGTAACGGTTATTACCACGGTTATGTCCGTAGAGCAGGATAATTCCCCGGAAATCGCCGCTATGATCGGCGCATCCGCCGCAATCTGCATTTCGGATATCCCGTTTGCAGGCCCGATTGCAGGCGTGCAGGTGGGTCTCGTAGATGGCGAACTCATCATTAACCCCACGCTCGAACAGAGAGAAAAGAGCACACTGCAGCTTACCGTAGCCGGTACCGCTGAAAAGGTAAACATGATTGAAGCCGGTGCACACGAAGTGCCGGAAGACATCATGCTGAAGGCTATTTTAATGGCACATGAAGAAATCAAAAAGATTTGCGCCTTCATTCGCCAGATGGCAGAGGAAATCGGCAAGCCGAAGCGCGAATATCAGCGCATTGTGGTTTCTGAAACCCTGTTTGAAGAAATCCGTGCAGAATTTACCGATAAGGTAAAGGCGGCACTCGATACAAACGATAAGACCGAGCGCGACGAACGCTTAAAACCGGTTTACGAAGAAGTATACGCAAAGTATGCAGATACAGAAGTTACCCCCGAGGAAATCGACGGTGTAATGTACAAGCTTCAGAAGTATATTGTACGCCGCTGGATTTTGGATGAAGGCCGCCGCGTAGACGGAAGAGGTCTTTATGACATCCGTCCGCTCGCTGCAGAAGTAGCACTTCTGCCGCGCGTGCACGGCTCCGGTCTTTTCACACGCGGACAGACACAGGTTATGTCCGTAGTTACCCTCGGCGCTATGGGCGACCAGCAGATGCTCGACGGTATTGATACCGAAGAATACAAGAGATACATGCACCACTATAACTTCCCGTCCTACAGCGTAGGCGAAACGAGACCGTCCCGCGGTCCCGGCCGCCGCGAAATCGGTCACGGTGCGCTTGCAGAACGTGCACTCGAACCGGTTATCCCGAGTGAAGAAGAATTCCCGTATGCAATCCGTGTGGTATCCGAAGTTTTAAGCTCTAACGGTTCCACCTCGCAGGGTAGTGTTTGCGGCTCCACACTCGCACTTATGGACGCCGGTGTTCCGATTAAGGCTCCTGTTGCCGGTATCTCCTGCGGTCTTGTAACAGAAGGCGACCGCTTCATTACCATGACAGATATCCAAGGTCTTGAAGACTTCTTCGGCGATATGGACTTTAAGGTTGCCGGTACCAAAAACGGTATCACAGCCATTCAGGTAGATATTAAGATTGACGGTCTTACGCCCGAAATCATCGAACGTGCTCTTATGCAGACACGGGAAGCCCGCATTAAGATTTTAGACGAAATTATGCTTCCCTGCATTGGCGAAGCTCGTCCGCAGCTCTCGCAGTACGCACCGAAGATTATGACTATGACGATTGACGTGGATAAGATTCGTGACGTTATCGGTACAGGCGGTAAGGTAATTCAGAAGATTATCGCTGAAACCGGCGTTAAGATTGATATTGAAGATGACGGCAGAGTATACATTGCCACGATTGACCAGGAAGCAGGCGAAAAGGCTATGCGCATTATCAAGGGCATCGTGAGCGACGTAGAACCCGGTCAGGAATTTACCGGTAAAGTTGTTCGCATTATGAACTTCGGTGCATTCGTAGAATTCCTGCCCGGCAAAGACGGTCTTGTGCACATCTCGAAGCTTGACCGCGGCCGCGTAGAAAAGGTAGAAGACGTAGTACAGATTGGCGACACCATTGATGTCCGCGTTATCGAAATCGATAAGATGGGCCGCATCAACCTCGCCAGAGTATTGCCGAAGGAAGAGAAATAATTTGAACGTAAAGCTTAAAAATGGTTTGCGTGTGGTGGGCGAACAAATGCCGCATATCCGTTCGGTTTCTGTTGGCGTGTGGGTCGGTGTCGGCTCACGCGCCGAATCACCGGCGGAAGGCGGCATAAGTCACTTTATGGAGCATATGCTTTTCAAGGGGACAGAAAGGCGCACTGCCGTGCAAATCGCCTCTGAAATGGATGCCATTGGGGGACATCTCAACGCATTCACGACAAGAGAATACACCTGCTACTATGCAAAAAGCATAGAGGAAGATGTTGAAAAGGTATTTGATATTCTGTCGGATATGTATATCCACTCGCTTCTCCGTGAAGAAGAAACGGAGCTTGAGCGAGGCGTCATTCTCGAGGAAATCAGTATGTACGAAGATTCCCCAGAGGATGTGGCGGTGGAAAGCCTTGCCAAGCTCGCGTGGGGTGAAAACCCCTTGGGCTTCGGCATTGCAGGCACGCGCGAAACGGTGGGAAACATTCACGCGGCCGACCTTTTAGCCTTCCGCGAAAAATTCTATACCGCGGATAATACCGTGCTGGCGATTGCCGGCGCATTTGATGAGGAAAAGGTCATAGAACTTGCTGAAAAGTATTTTGGAAGCCTTCCGGGCGGGGAAGTATTTACGGCGTATTCCGAGGTTCCGTTTTGCACGGGAAACATCGTAAAAACCAAGGATATCGAGCAGACACATATCGCCATAGGATACCCCGGCCTTTCGCAAAATGATCCGGATAAGTACGTGATGGCGGCCTTTGTTGGCGCTTTCGGCGGCGGAATGTCCTCGCGCCTTTTTCAGAAAATCCGTGAAGAAAAAGGCCTTGCCTATTCTATCTATGCCGCGGCGGAAGGTTTTAAAAATGCCGGAATGCTTCTTATCTATGCAGGGGTTTCGCCCGAGAATGCGGATACGGTCCGCGAATTAATCCGGAAGGAGACAGAGGATCTTCTTCAAAACGGCATTACAGAGGAAGAACTTGTAAGAAGCCTTTCGCAAATGCGAACAGGCTACATAATGGGAAGAGAAAGCGTAAGCGGCCGGATGCAGACGCTCGGGCGCAATATGCTTTTGTATGATACAGTACCTTGCGCCGAGGAAGTGCTTTCCGAAATGGAAAGCGTAACGAAAGAAAGAGTGGATACACTCATCCGGCGCCTTTTACACTGCGAAATGGCAGAAGCCAGAGTATGCCCGAAAGCGGCAGGAAAGGAAAGTGTGTTATGGAAAATACGAAAAAGACAATGGAAAAAATCGTAAATCTTTGTAAGGGGAGAGGGTATGTATATCCAGGCTCCGAGATTTACGGCGGACTTTCTAACGCTTGGGACTACGGCCCTTTAGGCGTAGAGTTCAAAAATAACATAAAGCGTGCATGGTGGCAGAAGTTCATTATGGAATCGCCCTACAATGTAGGTCTTGATGCAGCGATCCTTATGAACCCGAAGACATGGGTGGCAAGCGGCCACGTTGGCGGCTTCAGTGATCCTTTGATGGACTGCCGCGAATGTAAGGCAAGATACCGCGCCGATAAGCTCATTGAAGACTTTATGGCCGAAAAGGGCGAAAGCGAACCGGTAGACGGCTGGTCCAACGAAAAAATGCTGGAATACATCCGCGAAAATGCAATTCCGTGCCCCAAGTGCGGCAAGCATGACTTTACGGATATTCGTAAGTTCAACCTTATGTATAAAACCTTCCAGGGCGTTACGGAGGACTCGAGCTCTGAACTCTATCTCCGTCCCGAAACGGCCCAGGGTATTTTCGTAAACTTCAAGAACGTACAGCGTACCACACGCCGCAAGATTCCGTTTGGTATCGGGCAGGTAGGTAAGTCGTTCCGTAACGAAATCACACCGGGCAACTTCATTTTCCGTATCCGTGAGTTTGAGCAGATGGAACTCGAATTTTTCTGCAAGCCGGGCGAAGACCTCCAGTGGTTTGCCTACTGGAAGGATTACTGCAAAAACTGGCTTTTGTCCCTCGGCATCCGCGAAGAAAACCTCAAAATGCGCGACCATTCGCAGGAAGAGCTTTCTCACTACTCCAACGCCACAACAGACATCGAATTTATGTTCCCGTTTGGCTGGGGCGAACTTTGGGGCATTGCCGACAGAACGGATTATGACTTAAAGCAGCACGCGATGCATTCCGGCGAAAATATGGAATACATGGATCCGGTTACAAACGAAAAGTATGTGCCCTACTGTGTGGAGCCGTCGCTCGGTGCAGACCGCGTAACGCTTGCATTTTTAGTAGATGCATATGATGAAGAAGAGCTTGAGGGCGGCGACACACGCGTTGTACTTCGTCTCCATCCGGCACTTGCGCCTATTAAGATTGCGGTACTTCCGCTTTCAAAGAAACTGGCGGATGGCGCCGGCGAACTCTATGCAAAGCTTTCGAAGAAATATATGTGCGAATATGACGAGGCCGGCAGTATCGGCAAGCGCTACAGAAGACAGGACGAAATCGGAACTCCGTTCTGCATTACGTATGACTTTGACAGCGAAACCGACGGCAGCGTAACGATTCGCCACAGAGATTCGATGCAGCAGGAAAGAGTAAAGATGGAAGACCTCGAAAACTACTTGAAGGATGCATTTGTATTCTAAAAAGCAGGACAGAAAGGCAGACTATGAATTATTTAGAAAAGTATAACGCTTGGCTTGCATATGATAAACTCGACGATGAAATAAAGCTTGAGCTTATGGCTATCGGCGATAATGAACAGGAAATAAAAGAACGCTTTCTTTCCGACCTGAAGTTCGGTACGGGTGGTCTGCGCGGCATTTTAGGCGCCGGTACAGACCGTATGAATGTATACACCGTGCGCCGTGCCACGCAAGGTCTTGCAATGTACGTAAAGGAACAGGGCGGCGCGGAGCGCGGCGTTGTCATCGCGTATGACAGCCGTCACTATTCTCCTGAGTTTGCCCTCGCTGCAGCTCGCGTTCTGGCCGGAAACGGCATCCGCGTGTATCTTTTCACAGAGCTTCGTCCCACACCGGAACTGAGCTTTGCGGTACGGCACCTTGGCTGCGAGGCCGGTATTGTGGTAACTGCAAGCCATAACCCCGCAAAGTATAACGGGTATAAGGTCTATGGCCCCGATGGCGGCCAGGTTTCGGGCGAAGCGGCAGATTATATTTTGCACAAAATGGAAGAAATCGATGTTTTCGGGGATATTCCCGAAAGCGCGGCAGACGATCCGCTCATTCGTTATATCAATGAAGAGGTGGACACGCCGTATTACGAAGCCGTTTTGTCGCAGAGGATTCATTGCGACCTCGGGCAGACTGCGGCCGACCTTAAAATCGTCTACACGCCGTTCCACGGCGCAGGTGCAGTGCCTGTCAAAGAGGTGCTTCGCCGTGCAGGCTTTAAGAAGGTATATACCGTTTCGGAACAGGAAGCTCCCGATGGCGAATTTCCCACCGTTAAAAGCCCCAATCCTGAGGAAAAGGAAGGCTTCGCGCTCGCGATTGAGCTTGCAAACCGCGTAGGCGCCGATATTATTATCGGTACCGACCCCGACTCTGATCGCGTGGGTCTTTTGGGCCGCGAGGCGGATGGCTCGTTTGTGGCATTTACAGGGAATATGACAGGCGTTCTTCTGACGGAATACATTCTCTCGCAGAAAACCGGTCTTGGGCTTCTGCCGGAAAATCCGTATGTTGTGAAAACCGTTGTAACCTCTGAAATGGTGCGGTGTGTAACCGATCGCTATGGGGTTGAGCTTATCGATGTTCTCACCGGCTTTAAGTATATCGCCGACACAATCCGGACTCACGAAGAGGCAGGGGATATGAACTTCGTGTTCGGCTTTGAAGAAAGCTACGGCTACCTTGTGGGCGATTATGCAAGAGATAAGGATGGCGTTTCAGCCTCCCTTATGATTGCCGAAATGGCCGCATGGTACCAGACACGCGGGCTGACGCTTTGCGATGTGATGCGCGATTTGTATGCAAAATACGGCATCCATAAAGAATGGGCGAGAAGCATCTATTTCGAAGGAACTGACGGTCTGGAGAAGATCAAGAGTCTTATGGTAAATCTCCGAAAGGATGTGCCGAAGGTAATCGGCTGGTCCCGCGTTGTTGCCTATACCGATTTTGCCGAAGGCATCCGGTACGACCTTGAAAGCGGAAAAAGTGCGAAAATATCGCTTCCGCCCTCCAATGTTCTGCGTTTTGAACTGGAGGATAAGAGCTGGGTGGCATTCCGTCCCTCCGGCACGGAACCGAAATTCAAGATTTATGCAGGCGTAGCACGCGGCAACATTGATGCAAAAATTGAAGCGATTTCCGAGAGCGTCAATATGCTTTTGGGCGTTTCCAAATAGAACATTCGGAGAGCAAAATGCGAATTGATAAGTTTTTGAAAGTTTCCCGCCTGATTAAAAGGCGTACTGTGGCAAATGAGGCCTGCACGGCCGGGCGCGTAAAAATTGGCGACCGCGTTGTAAAGGCCGGCGCAGAAGTCAAAATCGGGGATGTTATCGAGATTGGCTTCGGCGGAAAAACCATACGGGCAGAGGTTCTTTCTTTGAAGGAACATGTCACGAAGGACGATGCCTCTTCCATGTACAGAATTATCGGGGAAGCATAAGTAAAAAGCACTTTGAGGGATAGCCTTCAAAGTGCTTTTTGTCTGTATTTTACGCGTACTTTTCGTTGACAAATGGAGCACTTTGTGATATAATACTATATCAAATGGAAACAGAACGGAGAAAGTCGATGTTTGAGAAATTATCCTTTATTGAATCAAGACATGAAGAACTGAGCGTAAAGATAAGCGACCCCGCGGTAATTGCAGATCAGGACACGTGGAGAAAGCTTTGCAAGGAGCATTCTGACATTACGCCCATTGTCGATAAATACCGTGAATACAAGGCCGCAAAAGAAACGATTGAGGAAGCAAACCTTCTTCTTGAAACGGAAACGGATAAAGAGTTTAAGGAAATGCTGCAGGCTGAAATCGTGGAATCGAAAGAGAAAATCGAAGCACTTTCCGAGGAACTGAAAATCCTCCTTTTGCCGAAAGACCCAAATGACGATAAAAACGTTATCGTGGAAATCCGCGGCGGCGCAGGCGGCGATGAAGCTGCCCTTTTCGCGGCAGAACTTTACCGTATGTATTCCATGTACGCCGAGGCAAGACGCTGGAAAATCGAAGTTTTAAGTTCTAACGTCACCGATATCGGCGGTATTAAAGAAATTTCGTTTATGATTGAAGGGCAGGGGGCATATAGCCGCCTGAAGTTCGAAAGCGGCGTGCACCGTGTACAGCGCGTGCCGGCCACAGAATCCGGTGGGCGCATTCATACTTCCACCGTAACTGTTGCGGTGCTTCCCGAAGTCGAGGAAGTGGAAGTGGAAATTAACCAGAATGATTTGAAAATCGATGTGTTCCGCGCAGGCGGTCCCGGCGGTCAGTGTGTAAATACGACCGACTCCGCCGTTCGCATCACGCATATTCCCACGGGCATTGTCGTTTCCTGTCAGGATGAAAAGAGCCAGCACAAGAATAAAGATAAGGGCATGAAAATTCTGCGTTCCCGCATCTATGACCTTATGCAACAACAGCAGCACGATTCTATTGCCCAGGAAAGAAAGAGCCAGGTCGGTACGGGTGACCGAAGCGAACGAATTCGTACCTATAACTTCCCGCAGGGACGCATCAGCGACCACCGCATCGGTCTCACCATTTATAAAATAGAAGCCTTTTTAAACGGTGACCTTGACGAAGTAATCGACGCCCTCATTACGAATGCGCAGAGCGAGAAATTAAAAGGCACAGATATGTAGCGTATACCCGCACGGGGCGGTGTATATAGATTTTTGTAGTACGGAAGGACGGAAGAAAAAGTGGAAAATTTGGGACATGTACAGCTTGTCACAAGCATTGCGCTCTGTCTCTTTGCGGTCTTAATGATTGCAATCGGGGTCTATAGCGCAAAACGTGCATCCTCCATGGAAGGGTTCTTACTTGGAGGGCGCAAAATAGGGCCGTGGCTCACGGCGTTCTCGTACGGCACGAGCTATTTCTCGGCTGTAATTTTTGTAGGATATGCAGGACAGCAAGGGTGGACGGTAGGTTTTTCCGGCATGTGGATTGGCGTTTTTAACGCGCTTATAGGCTGCCTCCTTTCTTGGCTGCTCCTTGCTCGTCGCACGCGGAATATGACACATGCGCTCGGCGCCAAAACGATGCCGGAGTTTTTCGAAAAACGCTTTGGTTCGACGGCCATGAAGATATACGCGGCGCTTGTGATTTTCGTATTTTTGGTGCCGTATTCGGCAGCTGTATATAAAGGCCTCGGTTCTATGTTCAATGTCATTTTCCCGAACGTGGATGTTTGGGTTTTGATGCTCGCAATCGCGGTGCTTTCGAGTATTTATCTGGTGCTTGGCGGTTATGTCGCATCTTCGCGCACAGATTTTGTGCAGGGTCTTATCATGATTTTCGGCGTGATTTGTATGCTCGCGCTTCTTTTGGGGCATGAGAAAGTCGGCGGCCTTTCAGGTGCTGTAGAAAAGCTTCGCGCGTTTGGCGAGGCAGACGGTGTGGACCTTTTGAGCCCCTTTGGCGGAAGTCGATGGAAACCGCTTCTCTTTAACATTCTTTTAACGAGCGTCGGTACGCTCGGGCTTCCGCAGATGGTAGGAAAGTATTATGCCATCCGCGACGAAAAGTCCATTAAAACCGCCACGGTGGTGGCAACAGCATTTTGTCTTTTGATTGGCGTGGGTGCTTACTTTACCGGCTCGCTCGGGCGTATTTTCCTCGATAATACACTTCCTCTTGGCGGATACGATTCTGTTGTTCCCAATACACTTATGGCGGCACTGGGAGATACGAATTTGTTCTCCACCATTATTTTGGCGGTTATGCTGCTTCTTCTTTTGTCGGCATCTATGTCCACGCTTTCTGCCATTGTGTTAAGTAGCGCTTCGGCAATCAGTGTAGACCTTTTCCCGATTCTTAAACCGAATCATACGAAAAAGACACAGATGCTCCTTACGCGTCTATTATGTCTTTTGTTTATCTTTTTATCGTTCCTCTTTGCCATCTCTAATATTTCGATTATTGTAAATATTATGTCCTTTTCTTGGGGCGTGGTGGCAGGCTGCTTTATCGGGCCATTCATCTGGGGCGTATCGGCAAAGTGGATTACGAAAACGGGCGCTTGGTGCGGTCTTTTGTCCGGCACCGTGGTCGTAGGCGTACTGACCCTTATTAAAACAATTACAGAAAATTTCCAAGGCGCAATCGGAAATGCGGCAATCTATGGTGTAATCGCCATGGGCGTGTCGCTTCTCGTAACGCCCCTTGTGAGTTTAGTTACGAAAAAGAAAGCTTAAAAGGAGCTGAAAAATATGAAAGAATTATTACTTGGCAATGCGGCTATTGCCCGCGGCGCATATGAAGCAGGCGCAAAAGTTTTTTCCTCGTATCCGGGCACCCCGAGTACGGAGATTACGGAACATGCCGCAAAATATGATGAAATTTATGCAGAATGGGCACCGAACGAAAAGGTGGCACTGGAAGTGGCCATCGGCGCATCCATTGCCGGCGCAAGAAGCTGTGCCTGCATGAAGCACGTGGGTCTTAACGTGGCGGCGGACCCGCTTTTCACGGTCGGCTACACAGGCGTGCGCGGCGGTCTCGTCATTTGTGTTGCGGATGACCCCGGCATGCATAGCTCCCAGAACGAGCAGGATAGCCGTCATTACGCAGAAAGTGCAAAGGTTTTAATGCTTGAACCTTCTGATAGCGGCGAATGCAAAGAATTTATGAAGAAAGCGTTCGAGCTTAGTGAAGAATTTGATTCGCCCGTACTCCTTCGCCTTTCCACACGCATTGCGCACTCGCAGAGCCTTGTGGAACTTGCAGACCGCGTCGAAGTCGGTGTAAAGCCGTACGAAAAGGATGCCATGAAGTATGTTATGATGCCGGCTATGGCACGCGGCAGACACGTAGTCGTGGAAGAACGCCTTGAAAAAGCGGCGGCATTTTCTGAAACCTCGGACCTCAATCGCATTGAATATAACGATAAGAAAATCGGTATTATTACCGCAGGTACCGGATATTTCTACGCGAAGGAAGCCATCCCGAATGCAAGCTTTTTAAAGCTCGGTATGGTATTCCCGCTTCCGGAAAAAATCATCCGCGAGTTTGCAGAAAATGTAGAAAAACTCTACGTTGTAGAAGAACTCGATCCGTTTATTGAAAACCACGTAAAGCGCATGGGTATTCCGGTAGAGGGCAAATCCCTTCTGCCGATTCGCGGCGAAATCACGGCGGCGATGATTCGTGAAAAACTCCTCGGCGAGGCACCTGTCGAAGTAAAGAAAGCGGAAGAAGCCATTCCGGTTCGTCCGCCGGTACTTTGCCCGGGTTGCCCGCACCGCGGTATGCATTATGTGCTGAAAAAGCTCGGTCTTCGTGTTACGGGCGATATCGGCTGTTATACGCTCGGCGCACTCGCACCGCTTGAAAGCATTGATACCTGCGTTTGCATGGGTGCCGGCATCGGCATGGCGCATGGTATGGAAATGGCCGCAGGCAAAGACCCCAAAACCGTGGCGATTATCGGCGACAGTACGTTTATGCATTCCGGTATCACGGGTCTTATTAACGTTGTGTATAATAAAGGCACATCCACAACGATTATCTTAGATAACTCCATCACGGGTATGACCGGGCATCAGCAAAACCCCACTACGGGTCTTACGCTGAAAGGCGAGCCTACAAAGCAGGTAGACCTGGAAGCGCTTTGCCACGCCATCGGCATTGACAGCGTTCGCATCGCTGACCCGTTTGATGTAGATGCTTTTGAGAAGGTTGTAAAAGAAGAAGTTTCCAAAGACGAGCCTTCCGTCATTATCGCACAGCGTCCCTGCGCACTACTCAAGAGCGTAAAATACGGCGGCTGCGTGAAAGTAGATGCGGAAAAGTGCAAAAAGTGCAAGATGTGTATGAAAATCGGATGTCCTGCTATAAACTACAGAGACGGCGTTGTGATTGATACCACGCTTTGCAACGGTTGCGGTCTTTGCATGAATGTATGTAAATTCGGTGCGCTCACAAAGGAGGAAACGAAATGAATATTTTGATAGCCGGTGTAGGCGGACAGGGAACACTCCTTGCAAGCAGAATCCTCGGGCGCGTCGCGCAGGATGGGGGATATGACGTAAAGGTATCTGAGGTACACGGTATGGCCCAGCGTGGCGGTAGCGTTGTTACCTATGTGAAATACGGAGAACAGGTATATTCTCCGATCATCGAAGAAGGGGAAGCCGATATTGTACTTGCGTTTGAAGAACTTGAGGCGTATCGCTATCTGCCGTACCTCAAAAAAGGCGGCAAGCTTCTCGTAAACACCCAGAAAACAGACCCGATGCCTGTAATTACAGGGAAAATGGAATATCCTTCGGATATCCTCGGGAAAATTTCGGCAATGGGTGTGGATGTTGTGGCAGAAGATGCACTTTCCAAAGCGCGCGAAGCCGGCAGCGAAAAGGCGGTAAACGTTGTTTTGATCGGCGTACTCGCCGCCCATACAGATATCCCGAAGGAAGCATGGCTCGCCGCTATCGAGCGCACGGTGCCGCCGAAGTTTTTGGACATTAACCAAAAAGCATTCGCTTTAGGCTATAAGGAGTGATTACGATGAGCAAAATGTGGAATGAAAAGATTGAGTCTATGTCGCGCGACGAGATTTTCGCGATTCAGTCCGAAAATCTCAGAAAGACAGTAGAACGTGTATATAACAACGTGCCCTTCTATCGTGCCAAAATGGACGCGATTGGCGTTTTGCCGGGAGATATTAAAACGGCTGCTGACATTGTAAAGCTGCCCTTTACAACAAAGCAGGACCTTCGTGACACCTATCCCTTCGGGCTTTTTGCTGTGCCGATGGACGAGGTAGTGCGTATTCACGCTTCCTCCGGTACTACCGGAAAACAAACAGTTGTAGGATACACAAAAAATGACCTTGACACATGGGCGGAAATCGTGGCACGGTGCCTTACCATGGCCGGCGCCGATAAAAGCTCGGTAGTCCAGGTTTCGTACGGTTACGGCCTTTTCACAGGTGGCCTTGGTGCGCATGGCGGCGCAGAAAGAATCGGCGCTACGGTTGTGCCGACTTCTACCGGTAACACCGCAAGACAGGTTGCAGTCATGCAGGATTTTGGTACTACGGTACTTTGCTGCACGCCGTCTTATGCTTTGTATATTGCAGAAACGCTCCAGAAAGCAGGCATTTCTCCGAGCGATTTGAAGCTGAAGACCGGTATTTTCGGCGCAGAACCGTGGACCGAACCGATGCGCGCAGAAATCGAGCGCAGCCTCGGCATTGATGCGCATGACATTTATGGCCTCAGTGAAGTTATGGGTCCCGGCGTTTCCATGGACTGCGAATATAAAAACGGTCTCCATATCTGGGAAGACCACTTCCTGCCGGAAATCATTGATCCCGAAACAGAACAGCAAATGGGAGACAATGTAAACGGCGAATTGGTATTCTCTTGCATTACAAAGGAAGCCTTGCCGCTTCTTCGCTACCGCACACACGATGTTTCGAGTCTTAATCACGCCAAATGTGAATGCGGCAGAACGCATGCCCGTATGGCAAAGCCGTCGGGAAGAACAGACGATATGCTTATTATCCGCGGTGTTAACGTATTCCCGTCGCAGATTGAAAGCGTGCTTTTAGATGTAGGCGATACGTCTCCGCATTATATGATTATCGTAGACAGAAAAGATAATCTGGATATCATGGAAGTACAGATTGAAGTTTCTGAAAGCGTATTTTCTGATAAGGTACGTACCCTCGAAGATATCGGTGCAAAAATCCGCAGCCGTCTTGACAGCGTACTCGGTATCAGCGCCAAGGTTCGTCTCGTAGAGCCCGGCACCATTGCCAGAAGCGAAGGCAAGGCAAAGCGCGTAATTGATAAGCGTTTGTTATCATAGAAAGGAGAAAATTCGCATGTTTGTACAGCAGATTTCAGTTTTTGTGGAAAACAAACCCGGGCGCATGGCAAAGATTGCCCGTATTCTCGCAGAAAAAAATATTAACCTGCAGGCGATGTCTATTGCCGACACTACGGATTTCGGCATTTTGCGCCTGATTGTAAATAATCCCGAGGAAGCTTCGGCTGCACTTCGTGAGGCAGGCGTTGTGTTTGGCGTAACGGATGTTATCGCAGTTCCGCTGACGGATTCTCCGGGAAGCCTTGCCGAAGTTATGCAGGTACTCGATGCGGCTGAAATTAGCATTGAATACATGTATGCATTCACAGCCCACCTTACAAGCGGCGCCGTCGCTATTCTCTGCACAGAGGATCCCGAAAAGACGTTAAATGCCCTCAAAAACGGTAATATTGAGGTATTATCACGAGAGGTTGTGTACGGAAATTGAACGAAGTTTTTAGAGAACTTGGAATAGATGCGCGTGCGGCCGAGGCGGCAAGCGCCGTGGAGGCTGACATTCGTCCTCTGTTTTCGGAAATCGAAAAAAGGGAAAGCATAAATCAGGCGCGTGTGCTCGCGGCGTTTCGAAAGCACAGAATCAGTGCCGCGCATTTTATGCCCACTTCCGGCTATGGCTATGATGACGTCGGTCGTGATACATTAGACGAAGTTTTCGCCGATGTGTTCGGCACGGAAGCGGCCCTTGTGCGTCCGCACTTTATTTCCGGTACGCATACACTCACGGTTATGCTTTTTGCGGCACTTCGCCCCGGTGATATGCTTCTTTCCGTAACGGGGGACCCATACGATACGCTTGTGGATGTCATTTGCGGTGACGAGGGCGGTTCCTTAAAGGAATTTGGTATTTCGTACGATAAAGTGGAACTTAAAGACGACACCTTCGATTACGAAAAAATCGAAGAGGCACTGAAAAACGAGAAGGTAAAAGCCGTATTTATCACACGCTCCAAAGGCTATGCTTGGCGCGAAAGCTTTTCGGTAGCGGATATGGCGAGCCTTGCAGAATTTGTCCGCGCAAGAAGAAGCGATGTGCTGATTTTGGTAGATAATTGTTACGGTGAATTTGTCGGCACAGAAGAACCGGCGTTTGCGGACCTTTTTGCAGGCTCCCTTATCAAAAATCCCGGTGGCGGACTGGCGCCTTCCGGTGGCTATATTGCAGGAAAGGCGGAGTATGTCCGTTTGGCGGCGGACCGCCTTACAGCACCGGGCTTAGGTCTTCACGGCGGTGCTAATTTCGGTGTTATGAAGGATTTGTATCTTGGATTTTTCTTAGCGCCGCATGTTGTGGCCGAAGCGGTAAAATGCGCCGTTTTCTGCGCCGCTCTGATGGAAAAACTCGGCTATGATGTGTGCCCGCGTCCAGGGGAAGTGCGAAGCGATATTATCGAAGCCATCCGCTTTGGAAGCACGGAGCGTGTTGTTGCGTTTTGCAAGGGTCTGCAGGCAGCATCTCCCATAGATTCGCATGTTTCGCCCGAACCTTGGGCAATGCCCGGTTATGCAGATGCTGTAATCATGGCCGCCGGTGCGTTTACGCAAGGCTCTTCTATTGAAATTAGTGCAGACGGGCCGATTCGTCCGCCGTATGTTGCATACATGCAGGGCGGTCTTACGTATGAAAGCGGCAAGCTCGCTATTTTAAAGGCGGCTTCTGAAGTTTTAAAAGTAGAATAATTTACGGAAAAGAACCTGCAGATACTGCAGGTCCTTTTGCCATTCTCCCGTATCTTACGAGTAGCCAAAACTTTCTTTTCGACATATCTTAGAAATGAGAGCGAAAAGAAAGGAGATGAGAAAATGTATCTGTATGAGCTTTCGGAGGGAGAAAGGGGACGGGTTCAAAAAGTTTCCGGGAAGGACAGCATGAGTATCCGTCTTCGTGACATTGGTCTTATAGACGGCACCCTTCTCACTTGCCTTGGAAAAAGCCCACTTGGCGACCCCACAGCATATCTTGTGCGCGGTGCAGTCATTGCCCTTCGAAAGAAAGATGCTTCAAAAGTTTTGGTAGAAAGCGAAGGGTAGGGAATGGGACTTACAAATCAATCCGTCGGAAAAGCCGCAGTCGACTGCGGTATTGACATAAATAAGAAAGACCCGCAGGACGTAGTCGTCGCCTTGGCGGGCAATCCAAATGTAGGAAAAAGTACAGTTTTTAATGCGCTTACCGGTATGCGGCAACACACAGGAAACTGGCCGGGGAAAACGGTCACAAGTGCCGTGGGGTACGCGCATGCGGAAAATCAGGGGTATATCATTGTCGATTTACCCGGCAGCTACTCACTTTCCGCGCATTCTGCCGAAGAAGAGGTCACGCGGGGTTTTATTTTAGAAGGCGAGGCAGATGTTACTGTTGTGGTATGCGACGGCACGTGTCTTGAGCGAAATCTCATTTTGGCACTGCAGATTCTGGCCACGACTTCAAGCGTGGTCGTTTGTGTAAACCTTTTAGATGAAGCAAAAAAGAAACATATCGAAATAGACCTTCCGGCGCTTTCGGAAAAACTTGGTGTGCCCGTGGTCGGCACATCCGCGCGAAAGCGTACAGGCCTTTCAGGGCTACTTGACGCTGTCAAGCAGGTGGCGGAAACGCCCCCGAAAGGATTCTCATTCGGGGAAGAAAATCCGGATATTACGGAGATTGTACGTCTTGCGGAAGAAGTAAGCCGAGAGGTTCTGCGCACACCGCACGAGGGGATAGTTGAAAGAGACAGAAAAATCGATAAATGGCTCACGGGAAAAACATTTGGATTTCCACTTATGTTTTTGCTTCTGATGGGTATTTTCTGGATTACACTGGAAGGGGCAAATTACCCTTCGGCGTGGCTGTCTAAGCTTTTATTTGGCCTTGAGGCGCCGCTTTACGAGCTGCTTTGCTTTCTTCCTCTGTGGCTTCGGGATATGCTCGTGTTCGGCGCATATCGCGTCACAGCGTGGGTTGTTTCCGTGATGCTGCCGCCGATGGCCATTTTCTTTCCGCTTTTTACGCTTTTAGAAGATTTTGGCTATCTGCCGCGCGTGGCCTTCAATCTCGATAAATGCTTCCAAAAATGCCGTGCTTGCGGCAAACAGGCGCTTACGATGTGATAAAGGAAATTTAAGGAGTAAAAAAAACACTTTAAACAAGAAGGTTCACCGGTCGTATTGTTACAAATTTAATCTTTTCATATTTCTTTAAAATATATAGAGTATACCAGTTCAACTGTGTTTTAAAGAAATGTGAAAACCGTAAAAAATAGGGTAGGAGAATTTAATCTCACTACCCTTATGTTATTTTTACATGTATTATGCACGTGTTCCGAATGCTTTAGTTTGTCAACCAAACTTGTTTCTTTCCTCGGCTTTGACCTTCTCGACAAAAGAATTGTATTCCTCAAATTCTTCCGGTTTCGTGTCTCTCTGCCGCAATATTGCCAGCTCGTCATTTACAGAATATTTTTCTCTTATTCGATTTACTATTCTTTCCTTGTAAGGAACGGCAGGAGCTTTTATTTGCATATCT
>JAZSIR010000007.1:0-3484 GCA_045533905.1 Clostridia bacterium | reverse complement strand
TGTGGCCAAACCGGTGATTCAATCCATCACCGTGGAATAAAATAAATGGAGGTATGGCAAAATGGCAGTAAAAGTAGGTATTAACGGATTCGGCAGAATCGGCCGTCTGGTTTTCAGAGCGGCAATGGAAACGGGCAAGGTTGAGGTTGTTGGTATCAACGATCCCTTCATCGATGTAGACTACATGGTTTACATGCTCCGTTACGACACAGTTCATGGTCAGTTCAAGGGCGACATTGACGTTAAAGACGGCAAGCTCGTTGTAAACGGCAAGGAAATCGCTGTATACGCTGCAATGAACCCGGAAGAAATCGGCTGGAAGGAATGCGGCGCTGAGTACGTTGTAGAATCCACTGGTGTATTCACAACAACAGAAAAGGCTTCCGCTCACCTTAAGGCAGGTGCAAAGAAGGTTGTTATTTCTGCACCTTCTGCAGACGCTCCCATGTTCGTTATGGGCGTAAACCAGGACAAATACACAAAGGATATGACGGTTATTTCCAACGCATCCTGCACAACAAACTGCTTAGCACCGCTTGCTAAGGTTATCAATGACAACTTCGGTATCATCGAAGGTTTTCTGACAACTGTTCATGCCACAACTGCCACCCAAAAGACGGTTGACGGTCCTTCCAAGAAGGACTGGAGAGGCGGCCGCGGCGCAGCTTTCAACATCATTCCCTCTTCCACAGGTGCAGCTAAGGCTGTAGGCAAGGTTATTCCGGAACTCAACGGCAAGCTCACAGGTATGGCTTTCCGCGTTCCGACAGCAGACGTTTCTGTTGTTGACCTTACATGCCGCCTCGAAAAGGCAGCAAGCTACGAAGACATCAAGGCTGCTGTTAAGAAGGCTGCTGACGGCGAACTGAAGGGCATCCTCGGCTACACAGAAGACAAGGTTGTTTCCTCTGACTTCATCCACGATGCACGTACTTCTATCTTCGATGCAGATGCAGGTATCAGCCTCAACGACAACTTCGTAAAGCTCGTTTCCTGGTACGACAATGAATGGGGTTATTCCAACAAGGTTGTAGACCTCATTGCATATGCTGCAAGCGTAGACGCAAAATAATTTGCCACAATCAGTGTGCATAAAAAGAGCTGCCCTTTGAGGCAGCTCTTTTTGTATCTTGGCATTGACTTTTTATAGGATTTCGGCTATACTAAAAGGGAGAAAACGGAAACGGAGACAGAAAATGAAAAAAGCAGAACTACTGGCGCCTGCCGGAGATTTAGAACGCCTTCGCGTGGCGGTTTTATATGGGGCAGATGCCGTCTATATCGGCGGCGAGGAGTTTTCTATGCGCACGGCGTGCGATAACTTTACGCCTGAGAATATGAAGCGCGGCATTGATTTTGCAAAAGAACACGGTAAAAAGGTGTATGTGGCCCTCAATGTCATTATGCGCGAACGTGACCTCGATATTTTGCCTGCATATGCTGAAAGCCTTTACAAAATGGGCGCAGACGGTGTTATTGTTTCAGATCTTGGCGCGTTCAGTATCATCCGCAAGGCCGCACCGCTTCTTCCTATCCATATCAGCACGCAGGCGAACATTACGAATGCCGAAACGGCACGTATGTGGCATGATATGGGCGCGGAGAGGGTAGTCCTTGCCAGAGAACTTTCTCGTGAGGAGGTTCGCTCCATCCGCGAAAACACGCCTTCCGAACTTGAACTTGAAATGTTTGTGCACGGTGCGATGTGCGTTTCGTACTCGGGCCGATGCCTTCTCAGTAATTATCTCGCCGGCCGCGATGCCAACCGTGGTGACTGTGCGCAGGCTTGCCGCTGGAACTATGCGCTTATGGAAGAAAAGCGCCCGGGCGAATACATCCCCGTGGTGGAAAACGAACGCGGCACCTATATTTTCAATGCCAAAGATCTCTGTTTACTTGAATATCTCCCCGAGATTATCGAAAGCGGCGTTTCGAGCCTTAAAATCGAAGGGCGCGTTAAGAGCGAATACTATGTGGCAACCATTGTAAATGCTTACCGCCGCGAAATTGACCGTTACTACGAAAATCCTGCAGCGTATAAGCTTTCTTCGGAAAGCCTCGAAGAAATATGCAAGGTAAGCCACCGCGTATACAGCCACGGCTTCTGGGAAGGAGATGCTGCGGAAAACCGCCAGAATCAGTCCTCTTCTTCCTATATCCGCGACTATCAGGTGGTAGGGATGGTAAAAGAAGAAAAGGAAGGCTTTTTGTACTTTTCGCAGCGTAACAAATTTTCCGTAGGCGATACGATAGAAGTGATGACGCCGTCTGGCAAAACGTATATGCACACCATTTCCGAAATGTACGATGGGGAAGGGAATCCGATTGAAAGCGCCCCGCACGCGACGATGACGGTGCAAATCCCGATGCAGGGTACGTTTCCGCCGTATTCGATGGTGCGCCGAAAAATACAGTAATTTTGAATATTTTATAAATTTTACTTGACATTTCTGTTAAAATTTAGTATACTGATTATATCGCGTGAAGCTATGCTGGCTAGTGCTTTGCTTGTCACTCAAGGAGGTAAGGAATGCAAAAAGAGATGCGTCCGGAAAGCCTTTCGGCTTTAAGTGATGAGGCACTTGCACGGCTTTCGCAAGAAGGCGATGACGAAGCTATGGAGCACCTGCTTTCCAAGTACCGTGCCCTGGTGCGGCGGAAAGCAAGAACCTACTTTTTAATCGGGGCTGACCATGAGGATATCGTCCAGGAAGGGATGATCGGTTTATTCAAGGCCGTGCGCGATTATAAAGAGGACAGACAGTCCGGTTTCCGTTCCTTTGCAGAGCTCTGTATTACACGCCAGATTATCACGGCCATCAAAATGGCTACGCGCCAGAAGCATGCGCCGCTGAATACCTATGTGTCCTTAAACCGTCCGCTCGGCTTCGAAGAGTATGAAATGACGCTTTTGGATGTTGTCGGCGGTGAGGAAAAAACGGCAGATCCGGAAGAAATTCTGATTCACCGTGAGCAGTTTTCCGATATAGGCGTAAAGCTTGCCGGTCTTTTGAGCACATTTGAGCGCAAGGTGCTCGTGTTTTACATCCAGGGGAAGTCGTATCAGGAAATTGGCGCCCTTCTCGAGAGAGAACCGAAATCTATTGACAATGCCCTGCAGCGTATCAAGCATAAAATCATGAAATATGTGGAACGGAATCCAAAATGATGCGGGTATAGCTCAATGGTAGAGTTCCAGCTTCCCAAGCTGGCTGTGCGGGTTCGATCCCCGTTACCCGCTCCAAACGATATGAGGCCGCAAGGCTTTAATATACAATATGCCCCAAAGGCTCCGGGAGAAAGCCGCGCGAAATGTGCGGACGAGCCGGTTCGACTCCGGTAGGGGTAACATTTATCAAAGTGAGGAGATCATTATGTTCGAGGACAAAACATTAGTTTGCAAGGATTGCGGTAAGGAATTCGTTTTCACTGCCGGTGAGCAGGAGTTCTACGCAGAAAAAGGATTCCAGAATGAGCCCATGCG
>JAZSIR010000019.1:0-23245 GCA_045533905.1 Clostridia bacterium | reverse complement strand
CGCACCAAGCTTTATCCTGTTTCTATCATTTTCTCGTACTTTTCGTTCCTCGGGGCGCCCCGTCAGGTGTTTTCTTGTACCTTCGTTTGTTCTTTCAAATCGATTTTAAGGGCTTACTATGCGGTTTATATGGCGGATACGAGAGGCTAACTTTTCAGAGTGGTGTAACTACCTTACCCCGAATAGTTGTATGCCTAACACCCCTGCTTAACCCCTTGTCAAACGCATATGTTGTTTCAATGCCGATATATATGCCGTATTCGAGAGGTGTATCTTTTCAGGAGGGGTAAACCCTTTACCGAATATGTTTTGTTTTCAAACACGGATACATCTATTCGATATATTCACTTAAAATCGATTTTTAGGTTTCAAACCTATTTGTCACACGATGAATTACGAGGTTATCTTTCTTGAGTAGGGTAACTACCTTACCCCAGAATTTTCTTCTCATAATTCTCTGTCACAGTCGTTCTCATTTTGCCGAAAATCAAAAACCACTTTTCTTTGGTTAATGTTTAACAGATTTTAATAGGGGGTATCAGCTACTTTATGTGACAGAAAAATAATTTTTATGCAGTTCATTTTGGATGCTTTTTTTCATATTCTTCAAGCATTTTTTTAGCATTTTCCCGAGCTAAATCTTCCTGAAACTTTTTCATCTGCTGCTGATGAAAATACTCAACGGCATCTTGGATAGGCCTGATTGTATATTTCAAATTGCCATTTTGTTTTTTACCATTTTTCAGAATTATTTCTGTTGGTTCAGTATAGATTAAACACTTATCTTCAAGCTCCCTTACATATTTAGCAACGGTAGTTATGCTTTTTATTTTAAGAGCTTTACCAATAGTTTTGTAACTCGGATAGCACTGATAAGTTTTTCTGTCCTCAATATAGATGAGATAGAAATATATCAGCCGAGCGAGTGGACTTAAATCCAGTTGCATAATGGAATTGGGAAGTATAAAACAATTCCCGAATTTGTTTTGCTGATTATATAAATATCTCATCGTCATCCTCCTTCCGGAAGAGGTCAGCAGATACATCATCTCCGTATTCCATCTTTACAATTTCATCTGCCGTATATCGGAGTGCATTATATAGAGCAGTTATGATATATGGAACAGGACTTCTGACTTGAATTTCAACCTTGCCGTTAACAATTTTCCTCAGCATATTATTATCGACATAGACGATATGCTCGTAGCTGATATTTTCTAATCGCCTGCGAACAATTTCACGGGGAATAATTTCACCGCCAACCGAAATTGATTCTGAATTAAACATAATCTCAATAGCCGATTCATAATTCTTCTTTGTCAGTCCATTCAGTTCATATGTTTCTGCACGATCCATCAAATCTTCTATTGATGATAGATGGTTATTAATAAAATAATTAATATTTTTATTTATATATTTATTGCAGTCATCTTGAACACCACCTCGTTCTTCAGACACACCAGAGGGTGAGTCATCAGGAATACTGTCGGTAGTGTTTTCTGTAACCTCATCATCTTCATCGATGATTTTTACACACACCACATAAAGATTTGCTGCAGCACCTCCGAACTTTTTCTCTCGGTTCTCTTTGGTAATTATTCCGTATTCAATCAAATTTTTAATTCCATTCTTTGCCTTTGATAAACTCATTCCGGTTTCTCTTGCGATAGTTTCGTAAGAGGGGTAGCAGGAAGAGTTGCATCCTGATAATTTCATCAGGTAACAAAGGATACGAAATTCATATACATCGAGTCTCGGGTCGTTAATAAATTCGTTAGGTATAATAGTGAAGTTTCCATTTAGTTTCATTAAAGTTTTCCTCCTTAAATTCAAATAAAAAAACACAGAGTAGAAAATTTACTCTGTGCTTTGAAATTGATATTGAATTTAGGGTGAGGGTTCAAATCTTTCAAAAATACTATTGACAGTAACAAATTTGTTCTCGAAAAATTTTGAACTTAAAACCTCGAAAAACCGCATAAAAAAGCGAGATGACACTACTGACAGTAATATCATCTCGCTATTATGGTAGAGACAGTAGGACTTGAACCTACGACCTCTCGCATGTGAAGCGAGCGCTCTAACCAGCTGAGCTATGCCTCCAAAAGCATATATAGTATAGCACGCGCACTTCTAAAAAGCAAGCCTTTTTTCAAAAAACTATGCACGCGGAAAAAAGACTTGTCAAAACTTGGCATTCGTGATATACTAAAGAAAACTTTGATGTAGGGAGTGTACATATATGAACGATACGATAAAAGGGCGCGACATGGTGCGCGGTATTTCCGTTTGCAATCCCGTGGATGTAGATCCGGAATATTTTCTGTACACGGTAGATTACGCTATCCGAAACGGTATGACGCATATTCAGCTTATCGGCCCCATTCATGACTATTTGAAGGGCAACATTGACGGTATGACGCCGTACCGCAAATATAGCCAGTTCAATAACACCAAAGACGAAGCGTATATGAACCTTTGCCTCGAGCACGTCAATATCGGCTGCAAGCGGGCGAATGAGGCCGGCATTAAGATGTATTTCTGGCATCACGAGCTCGATCTTCCCACCGGCTTTGAAGAAGCATACCCCGAAATTTTAAACAGCGATAATGACATCGAGGTTACACACCCGATTGTACGCGATTTTCTTGAAAACCGCATTGAAGACTTTTTCTTTGCCTATCCCTATATGGACGGCATTATTCTCACGCTGCACGAAACAAAGGTACCACTTCTGCGCCTGCAGAATCAGAAACTCGGCAAGGTGGAGCGCGTAAAGTATGTAACGGAAATTCTCTATAACGCTTGCAAGCGCCTCGGGAAAGAACTCATCGTGCGCCCCTTCGCAAGCGTTGCAGAAGACTATGATATGATGACAAAGGCGTACGAAAGCATTTCGAAAGACCTTGTTATTATGGATAAATGGACGCAGTTTGACTGGAGCCTTTGTCTCCCGCACAACCAGTTCTACCATAAAATCAAGAATAATCCCCTCTTTGTAGAAACCGACATTTTCGGCGAATTCTTCGGTAAGGGAAGACTGCCCTTAATGCTTCGCCAGCACATTATCGATAAGTTTGCCTATTGCGAAGGCTTTAAACCTGTAGGCTACGTTTCGCGTATTGACCGCGGGGGTCTTGATCCCTTTGGTAGCGTAAACGAAGTAAACATCGATATTATCAATGCCTGCATGCGCGGTGAGGATGTAGACGCCGCAGTGGACGCTTTCTTTGAAAAGAACTATCCGGGCATTGGCCGCGAAGTGCGCGAGGTTATGGAACCCACAGAACAGATTCTTCGCGAAATCATTTGGCTAAAAGGGTATTACTACAGCCAGCTTAGCGCATTCCCGAACGTAAACCACTCGAAAAACCACTTCTATTTTGAAATGATGCGCGGCGACTATGCCATCGCTTCGAATGAATGGTTCATTCCGATCGGCTGGGAACGTGGCAGTATCGAAGGCGTACTTGAAGAAAAGAAGCACGCGGTAGAAGTGGCCACCAAGGCATACGAAAAGCTTGTAAGCCTTAAAGATAAGATGGAAGCCGCCGCTTACGAAAGCCTGCACATTAAGTTTATTAACCTTAAGTATGTAGCAAAGATCTGGAACGCAATGACGCATGTGTTCTTAAACTATGTACGCTTCTTCGAAACACGCGATGCCGCCTATGAAGAAAAACTCGAAGCTACACTTTCCGAGCTTCTTGCCTGGGCAAAAGAGGGGGCAGAAGTTGTCGGTGATGAATTCTACTGCCTCAACGCCGTAACGTTTGGCGAAAGCCGCAAGGTGGACTTTATCGGCGCATTTGTAGACGAAATCCGCCAGAACTTCCGCACCGAGCGTATGCTTACAGAAAAAATAGAGAAGGAAGAAAATCTTGTAGACTTCGTAATCTGCGGCAGCGCTATGGAAGGCCATAAGCTCCAGAAGGAAGTAAACTTCAGCGATACCTATGTTTCCGATGAGAGCATCTACAGAATCCCCGGCACAGGCAGGGGCACGGATTGGAGCACCATTAACACCCACGGTTGGTTCAGCTATGAAATCGCGGTAAAGCGCGGCGCAGAAAACAAAATCAAGCTCGTCTTCGGCGCGCATCTTTGCGACAAGGTAGACATTCGCGTCACCATCGGCGACGAAAAGCACACCGTACAGAAAGAAGCAAACGGCGGCACCGTAGAGGTTGAGATTCCGTATCTTGCCAAGGAAGATACCGTTCGCATCCGTTTTGACCGCTTCACCGGCAATACTCCGTGTGTACACAATATTCGCGTATACGCTGAATAATCGAGGAGATACTAAAGACGCAGCCTTTTTATGGCTGCGTCTTGTTCTTGACAGAAAGCATAAAATATGCTATACTTGTATCGTGAGGTGATAACGATGCAAATGGGGATTTGGGCAATTTTGATGGTTTTAATGCTTCTTTTGGAAGCGGCCACACAAAGCATTGTAAGCATCTGGTTTGCCGCCGGTGCACTTGCGGCACTTTTGCTTGCGGCGCTCGGCGCATCGGTTCCGGTGCAGGTTTCGGTATTCTTTTTCGTATCCGGTCTTTTGCTCGCCTTTCTTTTGCCGTATTTGCGTCGGAAGATGGAAATTAAAAGAACGCCCACAAACGCCGACAGAATTATTGGCGCCGAAGGCATCGTGACAGAAACCATAGATGCCATAGAGGGCACAGGGCAGATTCGCGTGATGGGTATGACTTGGTCGGCCGCATCGGTAAATGGCGAAGTGCTGCCGGAAGGCGTAAGCGTTTTGGTAAAGGACATAAAAGGTGTCCGTGCCGTTGTCGAAAGAAAGGAGAATGTGTAATGGCTGTATTGGCAGGGATTATTATCATCGCATTTTTAGTCGTAATCGGCAACATCAAAATTGTGCCGCAGGCATACGCGTTTGTCATTGAACGCCTGGGTGCTTATAAGGCCACATGGAATGTAGGCTTCCATTTTAAGCTCCCGTTCTTTGATAAGATTGCAAGACGTGTCAATTTAAAAGAACAGGTTGTGGATTTTGAACCGCAGGCTGTAATTACAAAGGACAACGTAACGATGCATATCGATACGGTTGTGTATTTTCAGATTACCGACCCGAAGCTTTACACCTACGGCGTAGAACGCCCGATGATGGCGATTGAAAATTTGACCGCCACCACGCTTCGTAATATCATCGGCGATTTGGAGCTTGACGAAACGCTCACCTCGCGCGATACGGTCAACACGAAAATGCGCGCCATTTTGGACGAAGCGACTGACCCGTGGGGTATCAAAATCAACCGCGTAGAGCTCAAAAACATCATTCCGCCGCGCGAAATTCAGGATGCGATGGAAAAGCAGATGAAGGCAGAACGCGAACGCCGCGAAGCCATCCTTCGTGCGGAAGGTGAAAAGAAATCGGCCGTTTTGGTCGCAGAGGGTGAGAAGGAATCGGCTATCCTTCGTGCGGAAGCGGAACGCGAAGCGGCAATCCGCCAGGCAGAAGGTGAAGCGGAAGCGATTATCACGGTGCAAAAGGCACGTGCGGAAGGTATTCGTATGATTAACGAAGCGAATCCCGGCAAGGCGTACCTTACGATTAAAAGTCTCGAAGCACTTGAGAAAGTGGCAGACGGCAAGGCCACAAAGCTCATTATCCCTTCGGATATGCAGGGGATTGCAGGGCTTGCCGCCGGTATTCGGGAAATCGTATCTTCGGATACAAAATAAAATTGAATTCTCTACAAGCTGCTTTTTAAAAGCAGCTTCTGTATGGGGGCGTAACGGTTTCGACGGGGATGTTGCAGCCGGAGCAGCGAGCAGAGGCGGGCGCCTCTTAAAAAGCCCAAACTTAAATATTAAGCGACAATAATAAGTTAGCTTTTGCAGCTTAATTAAAAGCTGCCGTCTTGCCCGCGAGGACTGCGGCGCGGGACAGGGCGTGACTTAGCAGTGAACGTGACTTGCGTAAGCTTTGCCGCAAGCATGCATAATGAAGCTACCAAATTTGTAAGGTTGTTTGTGAACTTGCAAAGGCGGGAATTTTAATCACAAACTGCGCTCGGAGAGGCTCTTGTGAATATGTTTTCGGACGCGGGTTCAACTCCCGCCGCTTCCACCAAATTGGTAGAAAACCTCGATTTTTCGGGGTTTTTTATTTTTAATCCCCGAAAAATCCCCGAAAACATATTGTTTTCCATATCTATTCTCCTTTTTTAGGAAGAGGAATTTGGTTTAAGAGCTTGACGGCTCTTTCCTCTTCTCTTGGGTACAGATGGGAATATGTATTCCACGTCATCTCGATTTTGGAGTGGCCGAGGCGACGTGCGATTTCTTGTATGTTGATGCCTTCGTTTGCCAGAAGAGAGGCGTGAGAATGCCGGAAGTCGTGTATGCGGATTTTAGGAAGGCCGGCAGCTTCGGCATATTGTTTATTTTTCTTTTCAATACTCGTATCACGAAGGAAGGACAATCCACCGCAAATTTTAGAATGACGGCTGTATATACCGTTTTTCTTTTGCCAGGCCTTCTGTTCCTCAAAAACATAAAGGAGAGGAGCAGGAACCTGAAGCGTGCGGTCGGATGCCTTGTTTTTAGGAGGGGTGATTCTGTCATCGCCCTGCAGCTTTTGCACCACGTTTTTGCCGATGTGCAAAATATCGCCGTCTAAATCAGACCAGTCTAGGGCATTTGCTTCGCCTTTGCGTGCACCTGTATAGAAAAGTGTAGAGAAGAAGGTGTAGTATCGCATATCGCCTGTCTCCTGCGCATCGGCGTAGGCGGCAGATATAAAAGCTACAAACTGCTCTTTCGTATAATACTGTATCGTTTCTTTTTTCTCATATGCATCCTTGAAATTGCCGACGCGATGCAGGGGGTTCTTCGGCAGAAGGTCTATGCGCACGGCATAATTTAGCATCGCGCGGAGCACAGAATAGATGTTCTTGCGCATAGAGAAGGAAAGCCCCTTTTCGTTTATGGCAGTTTTCCAGTCCTCCAGAATTTTCACGCTGAGTTTATCAATGCGGGTATCGCCCAAGGCCGGGAGGATGTGCGTTTCAAAAATGCAGCGGTTCTTTGCAAGGGTGCTCTCGCGCACTTCGTGCTTTTGCGAGGAGAAATAGCGGCAAGAAAGCGCCTCCAGCGTAAGTGCGGAAGGCGTGGTTTCTTTGCAGGACAAGGAGAGCTGGCGTTCGGCCTCTTTAGCTTCTTCAATGCCATATACGGTGCGCTCTATCTGTCGCGCCTTGCCGTAGGCATCGGTGAAGTTTACGCGGACGCGGTATCCTTGTTTGCCGTATTTCTTTTTGCCGTCTATCTTAGTGATGGGCATGGCGCAGCCTCCTTTTGCAGTTTTATTTTTCCGGGTATGTAGAAGAAGGGGGGAGAAGATTAAAACTGTCTTCTGCCAGATACACATAGTGTGTATACTTCTCTTCTTTTTCAAATCCCAAAAGTTTATGTTCTTTTCCTCTTATGAGGGGAGTGTTATTGTCGTAAACCACGAAGCCGCCTTTTGGAAAGCCGAGGCGGAGGATGTGATAGGAAGTGCCGACGGGTTCGCCTACCTTTGGAACCGGACGGAGCGCGGCAATAAACGGAGCCTCCGGATTGGTACCGGCAGGCGAGGTGTGGGAGAAGCACACTCTGTAAAATTCGGCGCCTTCAAGCCCAAGATACCCTTTGCGAAACATGATAGAGAGCTTACTTTGCATCGCGTCTTTTTCATCGCGCATGCGGAGGAGCTCTTTTTTGTACTTTTTGATTTTACAGTAGCACCAGAGACGCATAATGCCTTTGTCGCATTGCAAAAGATTTTTTTCAAGGAAGCGGCAGGCAAAATCCATCCTTCCTAAGTGAAGTTCGCATTCCCGGTACAGCATAAGAAAGGAGAGAATTTTTTCCGGGAGGAGATGCCTGCAACGGCCGCAGAAATTTTCTTCGGAAAGTTCGTCTGCCTTCAGGGTATACAGATGCCGCGCTTCGTGTGCGCCGTTGCATCCGTACAGGATGTGCAGCTTGCGACCCGTGGGCGTTTTATATACGGTGAAAGGAAAGCCCCAGTCGTGCTCCGGGGAAAGAAGGCGCGGGAGCCCGTCTCGCCCTACGACCACGTCATCCTTTACGATGCTCTTCATCTTTTTCAGAAGGGCATATTTTTCCTCTAAAACAGAATGTGCCAAGGAGAATTTATCGATATAAGAGACACATTCGGAAAGTTTTTTTGCTTTCTCCCGAAAAGAGTCAACGATATAAAATAAGCAAGCGGGGAGAACAACAACGAAGAAAAGATAGGAAATCACAAAAAGCCTCCAATTTTATAAGTAAAAGAATGCAGACTTAGAAAGTTTCTTACAAACGGATGGCGGGACCTTTCCCACGTGCGGCATTAGTCCTGTATTTCGCGGAGAAGAAGGCGCGGCACGCCGAGAACGTGGCAATGCTCGAGGTCTTCGTTCTCTACGCGTATGGACGGGTGCGTGGGGTTGATAGGCACAAGGCGGAGCCAATCCTCGCCTTGCTTGAATTCTACTTTTTTAAGGGTGGCGTTATCATCATTATATACAATGACGCCGACCTGCCCACTGTAATCGAGCGTGGCCTGGCGAAGGACCAGAACGTGGTCGCCGTCTTGATATGCGGGGTACATGCTGTCTCCCTTTACCTTTAATACAAAAAACTCTTCCTTCGGGCGTCCCTTCAGATATGAATTCGGGACGTCTATTTTTTCGCCCTCCCAATCCTCTGTCGCGATGTGGTTATAGCCTGCGGCCACGTCACCGATGACGGGGAAAGAGGTGTAGTCTTCGGTAATACCGGGGGAGAAGTCGGGGGAAGGACGTGATGCATCATTCGTGCGACCAAGGAGATAATCTGTTGAAACATGGAAATAGTCGGCAATACGAGTCAACATTTCGTGGTCGGGTTGGCGTGTGCCGATTTCCCAGTTACCAACTGCACCGTTGGATATACAGAAGATATTAGCAAAAGCTATTTGCGTTAAGCCTTTGCTTTTTCTTAATTCTTTTAAGCGCTTAGCAAACATTTTAGTTTCACCTCTCATATTTCACATATTATCACAGAGCGTGAGGCGGGTCAATAGAAAAATAAAAATCTCACAAAAAGAAAAATATTTCTTGACAAATCTTTCTAACTGTGATAATATATACTCACAGAATGACAGAAAGGAGAGGCGCAATGAAAAGGAAAAAGAAAAAACCGCAACAAGCAACCACCCTAAAAGTTGCACTTGTTACGGCTCTTATCCAACTCATTAAAGCGATAATCGAATTGATTAACCGATTGAATGAGTGAAGCAGGGGGGAGAAATCCCCTTGCTTATAGGATAGCATTTTTCTTTTACATTGTCAAGATATATTTAGGAGGTGGTCGCGATTTCGGTGGTAAACAAGCTAAAGCGTGAACTGGAAGAGAAGGGAATCACCGTATACAAGGCGGCAAAGCTTACAGGCATTAAATACGAATTGTTGCGGCGCGCGCTTTGCGGTGAAAGAAAACTTTCGGCGGATGAGTTTTTGCTCATTTTGGAGAAGTGCGAAATAGACTTCAGAAAAGTGAAAGAGCGAAACGACGTCTCGCTTCGCTCAGCTGGAAATACTATTTAGTTTTTTTCGTTTGTGATAGCGCGCTCCCTGCGACGCTCTTGCTTGCCTTGCTGTATCTGTTATCGGTCAGGATTTTAGATGCAGTTTTGGCAACCTTTGCACTGGTTTGTTTTTTGTTGGGCAATGTATCACCTCCTTGATATATACTACCTGTAATTGCAATTACACTTTTATTATACCATATTTTGTGGTATATGTCAAGAGTGAGTGCGGGACGAGCCAATAAAGAGAAAAGGAGAAGCAAAATGGAAATCATTGAAATTGTATTACACGCCGCAGAGGTCATCGTTTACGGGGCGCTTTTAGTGGCAATATGGCAGGAGGTGAAAGGATGAGACAATACTTAAAGAAACTTCGGGAAGAAAAAGGACTTACGCAACAGGAGGTTGCAGAACAGATGGGCATGCGACCGAATTATTACTGCATGATTGAAACCGGGAGCAGGCAGATTGATATGAATCTTTCTGTGGCCGAGAAGCTTTCCAAAGTGTTTGGTTTACCGGTGGAGCGGATTATTGAGGAAGAGAACAGGCTGAAAGGATAGAAAGATGAAGAACATGATTGCAGAGCGCAGGCGGATGGCGGGGCGGACGCAGAAGGAAATTGCCGAGAGGCTATGTGTAGACAACAGCACGGTAGGAAAATGGGAGAGCGGAAAGGCAATGCCGAGGGCGGACAAGCTCCCATTTTTGGCGCAGCTGTTAGGGTGTACGATTGATGAACTATTTGAAGGGGAGGGGGAACAAAAGACATGAAGCAAAGAATGTTTAAGGTGCAGAACCTGGAAACGGCGCTTCGGATTTACTACAGCACGCCGGAGCTTACGAGCGAGGATATTCGACAGCTGTTTGGAAATGTATCTGCCGGGACGATTACCAACTTGAAGCGGCCTGTATTTGAAAAGATGCGGGAGGGCAAATACTTCTGCTGTACGCGCAATGCCGTGAATACCAAAATCGCGTATGAGGTTTGGGGGCTTGATGTAGCGGACATGGAAGTGCGGTACAAGAAATACAAAAAGCTGTTCGGCGATTCTGAAAAAACGCTGCCGGCATAAGAAAGGAGGTTGTGACGACGTGCGCGCGATGTTTTGGCTTTTGATACTATTGGTTGCCGGCGCGACTTCGTTTGTGTTGACGCTGCCGCTCCAGCGACGTGTGGCGGCACTGGAGAGCATGTGTGAAATGCTTGCGAAGGCCGTACAGGAAGAAAAACAAACGAAAGGATGAGGGAGATGACCAAAGAAAAAGCAATTCGAATGGCGCTTTCGCTCGTGCTCGACCGTGCGTTTGAAGCGAGCGAGAACTATGGGCTGGAAAGAGCGGCCCGGGGATTCGAAAGAGAATTTGCAGAGGCGATGGCCTGTGCCGATATTTTAAAAACTATGATGGGGCCCCCACAAACGCTTGCGTTTGAAGGGGAAGAGGAGGAGCAGCGAAAAACAGAGAGCTTTCCGAGAAGGAAAGCGATATACAAAGGAGCTTGCGACGACGTGGCGGCGGAGGCATAGGGGAAAATGAACAAAGCAGAAAAACGGTTTTTATGGATACTGGCGGTTTTTATAGTGGTATGTATGATTACCTCCTTCGTCCGTACGGCGGACGTGGAGTATACCACCAGAGAAGTAGTAGTTCGGGAGGGGGACACCCTCTGGAGCATATGGGAGGAATACGGCTACGGCAGAGCGGACAAATGGATACACGAAGTAAAAGAACTCAATAACAAAGAAACGGCGAGCCTTTGGCCGCATGAGCGGCTCCGGGTGCCGGTAATGAAGGGAGAATGAAACGATGGATATGGTAAAGCTTGTGGAAGACGGTACATACAAAAAAGAGGATTTAGGTGAACAGAATCGTGCTTTTGTAAACGGCATGGAGTTTGTGCGGACGCAGCTTCTCGAAAATATGTATGAAGAGGCTGAATTCGACTCCTTTAGTCCTACGCTTTCCAAGATTATAAAAGAAGTTGCGGATGAGGTGATCCGGACGGCAAAGGAATGGTTCTATGTGAACGAATGCGAAATGATTGTGGCGCTTTCTGACATGGAAGCTAAAGAGGAAACAGTATAGAAAGGAGCATATGGCGACGAGATGACAACATACGAGATCATACAGATGTACAAAGAGGCGAAGGACAAAAATGCGCAGATAGAAATTCTGGCAGACCTTGCATGCTGCAGTAAGGAGGACATTTTGTTCGTGCTGCAGAATGCGGGACTTATTTCCGGCGTTCCGGGAGAAAAGAAAAAGAAGAAAGCTGCGACGTACCAAAAAAGCGGCGCCCCGAGACTTGTGTGGGATGAAGAGCTAAAGCAAACCGTTCGAAGCCTTCTTATGGAGGGGATGACCTGCGCGGCGATTGCGGAGAGAATCGGATGGGACACAGCGCAGGTGCAGTACGGGATATCCAGATATAAGCTTCGCGGCGAGGCGAAAAAGAAGGAGCCCGCAGAAAAAAAGGAGGAGCCCGCAGTAAAAACGGGGACCCCACAAACGCTTGCGTTTGAAGGGGAAGAGGAGGAGCAGCGAATTAAAAGAGAGCTTTCCAATGAGGAAAGCGATACAGAAAGGAGCTTGCGACGACGAGTATCGCTTATGCGTGATTATGCAAGATGCATTACGCTTCTTTCTAAAGAGAGCCTTGCAAATTACGAGGCGATTGTGGGCGTATTTGCAGAGAGTATCATACAGGGTGCCGACGGGATATTACGCGAGGCGGCAGAATACGGAGTGTGAAGATGGGCGTTTTTGAAATTATCGATTTTCTCAGAAGAGAATCAAAAAGCATGGAGGATGCCGCCGGTACATACACACGCGAAGGGATTGTGATGCGCGATGCGGCGGCAAAGCTTGAGGAGTTACAAAAGAGGAAGGGAGAAGAAAGATGACAGAAGTATGGCGGGAAGTTTTACGCGGAGACATTTATTTTGTGGAAGCGGAGGCGGATGGACCCTTTGGCGTGCAGAGGGGGGTAGACCCGGCATTATCGTTTCCAATGATACCGGAAACCGATACAGCGAAGTGGTGGAAGTAGTCTATATGACAACCAAAGAGAAAAAGGAGCTGCCGACGCACGTGCAGATTATGAGCTGCGAAAGACCGAGCACGGCACTTTGCGAGCAGATCCACAGCATTTCCAAAGGGCAGTTCGGGCGGTTCATGGGTTCCTGTACGGAAAAAGAGATGCGGGCAGTGGACGCGGCGATAAAGGTGAGCCTCGGCCTTTCGGAAGAGCCGGAGGCGCCGTGCGTGGAGAGGATACCTGAAGAGGCAAAGGAAGAACTTCTTTTCGTTCGGGCGGAGCGCGACATATACAAGAGGGAGTTTGAAAAGCTACTTAAAAAATTAACGGCAAAGCGAAAGGGCGAGGCTGAATGACGAAAAAGAAAAACCCGTGCCGGCAGATGCGGGAATCAGACATACGGCGTATCAAGAAGGAAGCCGCGGACGATGCCATCCGATATGCGACTGTGCTTTTCCTTTCTGCCATGCGAGACACGGAAGGGTACGGCGTAAAAAGGTTAAAACGTGTTTACGAAGCGATAGAGTACCTTGCCGATTCCGTAAGCCGTGGGTATGTAAAGCTTTCGGATTTGGAGCAGGCGCTTAGGGATGAGGCGGATATACATATTACGATTTGAGAAGAGAAGATGAGGGGAAATGAAAGTAAAAATAGGCGACAAAGTGTATATACCGACAGACAAAAGGCCTTACACGGTCAAGGCAAGAGACGAAAGATACATCATTTGCACGAAACCTTTTAATGCGAAGCGCACGGTACTGTATTTTATTATTGATTTAGTTGACAGATGGAGAGCGCCGGACAATATGGTTTTCTGCTCCGGATACGAAACGGACGAGCAATGCGCGGAGAGATTAAGGGAATTACAGACGGGCGAAATTGAATTAAGTCGTAGGCGAGGTATACCGCTCGATATTGATATCGAATAGGGCGAAGGCGAGTTATTCATCTTAAAGTAAAAAGGCATTCTTTTTAAATATTTTTATAACGAATAAGGAGGGGTGCAAAATGAACGAACACGACATTGCAGAACAGGCGTACAAAAACGGGTATGCAGCCGCGCGGCAGTACGGCATGGGCAGCGAGGTAATTATGGCGGTTGCCCTATCGATGGCGGTAAAGGCAGCCGAGCAGAGAGCGCAAATGTTTCCGGAAGACAGAAAGGACCTTTACCGTGCGCTTTCGCTTGTGTTTTCGGAGATGGAAGATGCGGCGTTTGAAAAAGGGATTTTACGTCTTTTTGATCCTGTGGACGAAGAGAAGGAGGAAAGCTGTGGAAAGTAAGAAGGACTGCAAGATGTATGTGAGTGAATCGGTGGAGTACGGGTGCCGAGGGCTAAACCGTCTTCTTTGCAAAATCGGTACGAAGCCGTGCAAGTTTTATAAGCCGGACAGGGCGCACACAGAAGAGAAAAAGTAAAAGAGCGGACGCCTTGCCGCTCTTTTACCGATTGGTTATTTCTTTATATGTCTCGGATATGCAGTTCTCTTTTCAAAGCCGCTTGCAGTGTGGCGGAAAAGTTTATATTTGCTTTTTCTGCCTCATAGTTTAGCCATCCCGGAATGGTGCAGTTCTTTTTCACGGCTTTGAGAGCATTCTTCCGGCGGTATTCCGCAAAGTCGATATCCACAAGAGAAATGATATCATCTGGCGTTGCCGAGATAGCTTTGGCGTTTGTGGGGGTGGGAAGGACTTTGCCGTCATCTTCCATATCTATACCCATGATACCGATAGCATCTCTTGCCTCGGCGATAGCTTCCCCGATGGTTTCGCCCTGGGTGTTTGCATCGAAATCCGGAATGTAGACGGAAAAGCCTTGCGCTTCCGGAGAGAGAATAACGGGATATACAGTTTTCATAGTAACCTCCTGTTTTTATATAGTATGCGAAGGATTTGGGACTTTATTTCAGATCCCGCCTTCGAATGATTGCTTGCGCTACGCTTTCTTTGATTTCGCGCTGTCGGGAAATGGGCTCTATATCCTTTCCGTTTGTATAGATATCATGGCTGCCGCCGCTACGCTTATAGTACCAGCCGTTTCGTTCCAATATACAGATGAGTTCCCGACGCTTCAAAGAATTCACTTCCCTTCTGCTTATAGTATACGCCTTTTATGCGCATTAGTCAAGGGGTTTTCAAAATTTTTTAACAGAACATATAAAAAGCCGCGCCTGAAGTGCTGCGGCGAACAAAGGAGAGAAGGTATGATAAACAAAATTATTTTACAGGGGCGTATGGTGCGCGATGCGGAGCTTCGCAGTACGGTGGAGGGCGTGAGCGTGGCGCGGTTTGTGGTTGCCTCTGAGAGAACACATCCGGGAAAGGATGGTGTGCGCGAGGCGGACTTTATCCCGTGCGTGGCCTTTCGGGGACTTGCGGAGCACGTTGCCCGGTATTTCCCGAAGGGAAAGATGCTTATTCTCGAGGGAAGCCTTCGGGTGCAGGGGTACGAAACAAGTGAAGGCGAGAGAAGGACATCCTACGAGGTTTTAACGGACGCGGTACATTTTGCAGGCGGCAAAGCTACAAAGGAAGAGACGAAAGAGGAAGACTTCTTTACTATGGACGAGCTTCCGTAAAGGTGGGAGCTTTTCGTGATTTCCACACGCAGCTGTGGCAATCACAAAGAGCTTTCATATAAAGGACGCGCAAGGTCTTCGGCAGATGCAGGCTGAAGGCCCGGGCGAAAACGCGCTATCTGCATTTCGGGCTTGTAAGTGAATCTTAAGTTAACAACCAAAGGAGAGAGAAAGGGCATGCCAAAGGGAAAATATTTTATACGGGAGAACGTGTACATATGCGGAGCGTATGTGGACACGGAAATCTATCCGGTGTTTGGACTTTCGGGAAAGAGAAGGGCAAGGTGCAAGCCGACGAGTGAGATACAGGAGAAAATCAATCAGAGAAATGCAGAGAAGAAGCTGGTACGGCTCGTGCACACGAATTTCACGGAGAAGGATATAGCGCTTCATCTGACGCACCGGGAGCATGTGACGGCAGAGGAGGCGAGAAGGGCGCTGCAAAACTATTTACGGCGTGTGAAACGTGCGAGGAAGAAACGGGGACTCCCGGCGCTCAAATACATAAGCTGCACGGAGTTTGGGGGAGAAGGCGGAAGGGTGCATCACCACCTCATCGTAAACGGGGGACTATCAAGAGACGAGCTGGAGGAGCTTTGGGGGCTTGGGTATGCAAATTCAAAGCGGCTGCAGTTTGGAGAAGAGGGAGTGGCGGCACTTACGCATTACATGGCCAAAAGCCACGAATTTTACAAACGGTGGAACGCGAGCCGAAATCTTACAAAGCCCGAGCCGATAACAAGGGATGGTGCGATAGGGCGGAAGGAAACGGAGGAGATGGTACGTGCCATTGACGAAAAGCGTGCGGCCGTCTATTTTGAAGAGCGCTATCCGGACTTTGTTTTCACAGATGCGGATTTTTCGGAAAATCTTGTAAACCGCGGACTTTACATAACACTGGAGATGCGAAGGGTGAAGGAACCAGAGAGCCGAAGGCGGAGAGAGGAGGGACCATGTTTCGATTTAGGAAGGGGGCGCACGTAAGCTATAACCGGCAGGGGTATATCTATTTTGTGTCGCGCATATACAGAGACCTTCCGCCTGCGCTGCAGAGAAAGATACTGAATCTCTGCATCGAGCACGGAGGACCGCACTATGGAGCGCTTTTCGAGTATGTGACGACCGATACCACGGGCGTGGCGATTTGCAGAAAGCATTACATCTCGCAAAAGACACTTGACCGTGCGGTGCGGCGATACTACGAGGGCTTTCCCGTGCCGCTTTTGGAAGAATAGCGTTTTTCCCCACGAGAGGCGCGCGGATATATACGCCTATAACGCGCGTTTAGAAAAAATACGGCGATTTTTGCTCCGGAGGACAGCTTTCGGGGCTTGTTTTGATGCAAAGTGACGCGTCGCGACGCGAGAAATGCAGTATAATGGGCACAGAAAGCGAAGGAAGGAGGGATTTGTATGGCCGAAAAATGCAAGGGCTACAGCGGCAAAATTGCAAACACGGGTGCGCAGAAGGTACAGGCACCGTGTGCCGTGCCGACAAAGCGCGGTAACAGCACCGTGAAGACGGGCGAAGACCTTCGCACAAAGAAATAGGGGAATCCCTAAACGATTCGCAGTAAAAGCGTAAAAATACAAGGAGAATGACTATGAGTGAGATTGATTACGGTGCAGTATTTGGCATAGATACGGCGGAGGCTGAAATGGCGGAAGCTGATATGCAAGGCGAAAAAGAGACGGAAATCGCCGAACCGGACAATGCGGCCGATGGCGGGACAGAAGCCGAAGCTTCGGAAGAGAAGCCGGCGGAAGCGCCTCGCCAGAGCGCGGAAGAAAACGCCGGCTTTGCCGCGGCCAGAAGGCGTGCGGAGAAAGAGGCCGAAGAAAAAATAAACCGCGCGAAAAAAGAGGCGGAGGACTATGTTTCCGAAGTCTTTAAGGTGACGGGGATACTCGACCCGTACACCCAAAAACCGATTACCTCGAAGGAAGAGTTTGAGGCATACCGCGAGAACCTTTCGAAAGAGAAGAAGGAAAGCTTCAAGAAGATGAGCGGCGTTTCTGACGAGGAATACCGCGAATTTATCGAGGACCTTCCCGAGGTGCGTGAGGCACGGCGAAAGGCAGAGGAAGCGGAGAAAATCAGCCGTGAGGCGAGAGAGAGGGAGGCAGAAGCCAAAATCTCGGCGCAGGTGCGCGAGATTGGCGAGCTGGACCCTTCCGTTCGAAGTCTCTCCGATATCACGGAAAATGAAAAATATCCTGAGATTTACGCGCTCGTAAAGCGCGGGTACACGCTGACAGATGCATATAAGATTGCGCATTTTGACACGCTTTCAAGAGGCGCGGAGGCGCGCGCGCGGCAGCAGGCGCTAAATGCGGAGCGTTCGAAGCATCATCTTGAAAAAACGGGGACGGGAAGAGTCGGCGCCGAAGAGGTGCCGGCAGACATTGCGGCAGAGTACCGCACCTTTAACCCCGGCGCGACGGATGCGGAAATCCGAAAGCACTATGCAGCGTACAGAAAAAAATAGAAACCGAAAGGGAGGAATAAAGAAGTATGGTACTTGAAATTTACAAAACCGATGACGGCCACGTGCCGGGCATTGAATATTTGCCGTATGCTGGTAATGCAAGCGAGGTGGGGACGGTGCTTCATGTAAGCGGCGGCGATCTGCAAGCATCTGCGCCCGCTGATGCGCATGAATACATTGCGATGGCGGGAAAGGCTGTGGACGGCGTTTTGCCCGTTGTACACATGAACCGCGAGACTGTATATAAGTACAAGAACACGGAAGGCGAGACGCCGGACTTTGGCGCACAAGGCATGATAACAGATAACGGGTTCAGCGAAACCGATGGCGGGGCATACAAGGTTGTCGGCATTTTGGAGGACGGCATTTTAGTCCGTCTTGTATAAGGAGAGAGGTGAAACGATATGGCAAATATGACATTTACCGAAGGCAGCGGCCTTCAGGATTCTATTTTCGGCAAGAGCCAGGCACCGATTCGTATGTTCCTGGAAAAACGCGGGGAAGCATTTGAGCAGCAGTCTATGATTCCCGAGCTTTTTAATATGGGCACGAGCACGCACTGGGGTGAAAAGTTTACAACGATGACGGCCATGGACGGCTTTAAGCCCGTAGGCGAAAACGGCGAATACCCGAACGACGGTATGCAGGAAGGCTATGATAAGTTCCTTGAGCATATGACCTGGAAGGATCAGTTCTCCATTTCCCGTGAAATGGTGGACGATGCAAAGCTTATGGATCTTAAAAAGCAGCCTGCCGGCTTTATTGCAGGTTACCACAGAACGCGCGAGAAGTTTGCGGCTGCACTTTTAGGCGGCGCGATGAGCGGCAAGGGCTCTGTGGACTTTGGCGGCAGAAAGTTTGACGCAAAGTGCGCAGACGGGAAGGCACTTTTCTCGAAGGACCATCCCTCGAAGCTCGGCAAGGGCACACAGTCGAACCTCTTTGCAGATGCTTTTTCCGATGACGCGCTGGCGGCTATGGAATCGAAGATGCAGGACTTTCGCGGCGACAATGCCGAAATCCTGGACGTGGCACCGACCACCATCGTGATTCCGAACGAATACACCTTAAAGAAGGCGGTATTCGCGGCTATCGGCGCGGACAAGGACCCGAATACGGCAAACAACGGCTTCAACTACCTCTTTGGCAGATGGAACGTTATCATCTGGCCGTACCTCAATCAGTTCATCACCGAAGGCGCAAAGCCGTGGATGCTCATTGACACAGACTACAACAAGGAGTATGGCGGCGCTGTATGGCTTGACAGAACGAAGCTCGAGGTAAAGAGCCGCATTGACGATGGCAACGATGCAAATGTCTGGAGCGGCTATGCAAGATTTATTGCAGGCTTTAACGACTGGCGCTTTGCAGCTGTCGGCGGTATTGCGGGCGGCGACACGCTCGTTTCAGCATAACGGACTCGGGAAGGCGAATGACCGGGCGGCGGGGTACCGCTGCCCGGCTTTCTGATAAAGGAGAAGAAAATGACAGTACGGGAAGTTTTAGACAGGGTGGATGAGCTGAAGCCAAATGCGTTTTCGGACAAGATGAAAGTGGCATGGCTCAACGAGTGCGAGGGTATGGTGCAGACGGAGGTGCTTTTGATGGCGCCGGAGGAAATGATAACCTACGAGCCGGAGGATGACGAGAAGGAACTTTTGGTGCAGCTGCCGCATGACAAACTGTACGTGCCGTATGTATGCGCGATGATAGATTTTGCAAACGGGGAGTATTCCAAATACCAGAACACGATGCAGATGTTCAATGCGCATTTTGGAGAATTTATGCGGTGGTTTGCGACGCGCTACAGACCTGCGGACACGCACGAATAAAGAGGAGAGGCGAAATGGAAAGAAACGGATGGCGGGGATATTACATAACGGCGTACGGAATCGCCGTAAAACACGGCTTCAAAGGCACGGAGGAGGAATGGCTCGAAAGCCTTATCGGATACACGCCAAAGCGCGGCGTGGACTACTATACGGAAGAGGACAAGACAGAGTTTCTTCGGGAAATCGGGGAGATGGCGGTTTTGCCGCACGTGCACGCGGTGGAAGATATACACAGTGTGGACGAGGAGGAGACCGAGGGAAGCCAAAACCTCATCACAAGCGGCGCGGTATACAAAGGGATTCAAGCGCTGCATAAAAAAATAGAGGACAGCACCACGGAAAACATTGCGGAAAACAGTACATTGGCCGCGACGAGCGGCGCGGTATACCGTGAGATAGAAAATATAAAAAGGGGCGGTCTCAAGGTAGTGACCGGCACGTACACGGGGGGCGGGCATGCGGGAGAGGCGTACAAAAACGAGATTACGGTAGAAGGCGTGGACTCTGTATTTTTGCTGATTGTGCAGGCAGAAGAAGGCGAAATAAGCCCCGGGATAATGCTGTACGGGTCTCCAAGCTGCGTGGTGGTGCACGGAGGACCGGCTTTGGGCAGCACACATGCAAGAATTTTGGAGTTGGATTGGGACGGGTCATGCACGGCAAAGTGGTACACTACGGCACCCTCGACCGATGCAAACAGAGCGGCGTACCAATTGAACGAAGACGGGGTGACATATCGCTGGTATGCCATCGGAATGGTAAACTATTAAATGGTTTGGCAGTTTCGGGAGACAAGAAATAAGGAGGACGGCGTATGATACGGGTGGAAGGGCGCGCGCTTATCATTCCGGATGAGGAGCGCGTTATCGGCTATGTGGATGACAACAAAATAGAGACGAGAGAATTTTACGTGACGGAGGCGCAGCTTTTCGAATTCAGCTTTAAGCTCGATGTGGAAAGCGCCGACGGCAGGGATATTATAGACCTGGCGAAAAAACAGGCGGATGGCGGGATTGTACTTCTCTGGGAAGTGCTTTGGGAAACGCTGCAAAAGGCAGGCGTGCTCCATGTGCAGCTCCGCGCCTTTTCGGAGAGCGGAGAGGTGTGGCACAGCGAGGTTACCGATTTCACGGTGCGAAGGAGCATATATGATACGGAAGGCTTTGCAAAGGCCCCGCTGACAGAGTTTGAGGAAATTGAAAGGCGCGCGACGTTTGCCAAGGAAGCGGCAGAGCTTTCGGCAAGCGAGGCGGAGGGAAGCGCCAATGACGCAAAGCATGAAGCGGAGAACGCCGAGAAGGCACGCGAACTCGCCTTTCAGTATGCAAACAATGCCCTAAAAAGCGCGACGGACGCAGAAGCGAGGGCAAGAGATGCCAAAGCTTCTTATGAAGACGCGAAACAAAGCGAGGGGAATGCAAAAGCCTCTGAAGAAGCCGCGTCCAGACATTCTTTGGCGGCGCTGGATGCAGAATCACGTGCGCAAGACGCCGTTAAAGCGGCAAAAAACTCCGTCGACTTTGCAAATAGTGAAGCGTATAGAGCTGAAGACGCAGCAAACAGAGCTGAAACTGCGGCAGGAAGAGCGGAGAACGCACAGGGTGAAGCAGTTCTGGCAAAAGAAGCCGCAGAGGAATCGGCACAAGTTGCAAAGCAAAGCGAGTTAAATGCCGAATCTTCTCGCATAGCGGCGAAACAGAGCGAGCTTGCTGCGGATGCAAGGGCAGAGTATGCTTGGGATTCTGAGCAAAAGGCAACAGAAGCGGCAGAAAAGGCTGCCCAAGATGCCATAACCGCAGGCACCGCAAGCGAAACAGCGATGGATGCTGCTGAAATTGCAAAGTTAAGTGAAACTGCTGCGATAACTGCAGCAGAAGAGGCTCGGGCGGCTGCAGATAGAGCAGAGGCGGCAGAGGTGAATTACGAAATTGCCGTAGAAGCAAACGGCAGCGCTTTTGGTCTTGGCACATCCGAAAGGATTATGTTCGACGCTGGTCTCGGGGCAAGGGTCGCGATAGAAAAGACGGAACTTGGCGTTGGCGTTACGTATGAAGCGGACGCAGTAGAAAGTGTCACGGAAAACCACCCGTATCCCGTAACTTCTGGTGGTGTATATGCCGCGCTTGAAGAAGCCAAAGAAGAATTGCGCGGAGGTTTTGAAATTCCTGTTTATTTTGGCTATGATGCTTCCGACATTACAGAATATGTAGAAGAAGCAAGCATTGGCGCAGACACTCCACTTCGTTTAAAGTTTGATAGCCATTTATGGGGCGGACTTGCAAAAGCAAAGCACAACGGGAAAGATGTCGCCTTGATTGACATTGGGGTAGAAATGGGCGAAACAGAAGTTCAGGTAGCCAACTATTATCCCCACGCCGTAAGCGGGAAGGCCGTGCGTGAGGCGTTAGAAACAACAAAAAAAGACTTGCTGGAAAATCCGGGCGACAGGGTTGCTAACGCCTTGAAGGGCAAAACAAGCGGCAAGTCGGTGGCGATTAGTGGTGTTTCTCCAATTAATCATATGTTAAAAGTAAAAGCGGAGAGCGAAAGCCTATCGGATATAAGTGCGGCAAAAATTCTTGTACAAGGCAAGAACTTGGCTGTCGTTCTCGAAGATTACGATACAAGCGGCTCTGGAAAGAGTTCAACGAAAATAGCACAAAAGGCGGGATACTTCGTTTCTGTAATACCCGTAAAACCAAACACAAGTTACAGAATATCAAAGCAGACAAACGCAAGTGGTCGCTTACGATGCTTTTATTACGACACAGAGCCTATTATTGGCGAAACAAACAGCTTTGATGGCGTGTATAATGATTCAAGCAGTAGGCTCAGCATAACAACGCCGGAAAACTGCCGATACATCGCAGTAGGTTGGGGAGATGTGTACGAGGACTTCCAGATAGAGCAGGGAGCCGCCACAACAGAATTTGAGCCTCACCGCGAACCCATCGAATATGATATTTCGGCAGACGGAACTGTGGACGGCATATATTCTGAGGGGCATTCTTTTATGACGCTTTACAGCGACACCGAGGACGTGACAATAAGCGTAGAATACAACAGGGATTTGAACAAAGCTTTTGAAGAGATTTATAATGCAATAATTTCATTAGGGGGTAACGTATGATGTTTAGCTTAAAAGAATTTATCAAGCGCGGTCTTCTTAATGCAATCGGCAAAATGGCAGATTATCAAGTTATTCTTAATGCCGCTGGGTGGCTTGAAAAGGGAGTGCTCGGCGAAGAAGATTTGGCAAAGATTGATGCACAGATTGCCGCGCAATATGAAGAATAGATGTGGGGGAATTGTTTTGCAAATAAAATACAATAAAACAACGCGAACAGAAAAACCAAAATATATAGTGGTTCACACTACTGGAAACCCAAGAAAAGGCGCAGATGCAATGGCGCATTTTGAATATTGGAATTCCGAAAACGTGGGACAAAGCGCAGATTTTGTTGTGGACGATAAACAGGTTTTAAAAATAAACGATTACAATAAATTTTTTACAAATTGAATGAAAGTGCAAATAGCTATCCTATTGGAACAAGACTTCAAATTTACGGGAAGGCGGAAGGATAATGAAAGTTTATAAAAACTGGCAATATATCGAGAGTGAAGATATGCAAATAAAAGCTCCTGCCGTTCCTTACAAGGAAAGAATAGTAAATCGAATAAGAGAAAAATATTCTGTAAATGACGAGCTGGCAATA
>JAZSIR010000011.1:0-101955 GCA_045533905.1 Clostridia bacterium | reverse complement strand
TTAGATTTGCACGGACTACATTGTTAACAGCCGCGTAGCGGCTGTTAACTGATTGGAGCTCGACCGCGTCCGGTGGACGATGAAGGGAGAGCGAGAATGGGCAGAAACCCGAGTCGCAGAAAGGCGACAGAGGAGCCTTTCGAGACGAGATGGTTTCAACCTGTTGTTGTCGTTGGTTCAAGAGGGGCAGGGGGAGCCAAAACAAAAATCCTGTCGAAAGATAGGATTTTTTGTTTTGTATTATTCATTTTTCATTATTCACTATTCATTATTCATTTTGCGACAGGATTTTTGAATGTATAATGAATGATGAAGTCGCCTGCGGCTAATGAATAATTAATAATTACGGTAGCTTTGCTTTTTGCAAAGCTTATTTTATTTGTACGCACCATGCACATGAAAATAAAAAACACTTGCAATTTGCAAGTGCTTTTTTCAGCACCATGTCACTTTGTGCGGAGCTTTACATCATACCGCGTACATAATGTGAAGATTTCGGATTTCGGGATCTTTAATTCTGTCATTTACCGAATACGCGTGAGCTTCAAGGCTTCCAGAAGAAACTCTTGTAAGTTCTTGGCGTTGAAGCTCATCTATAATGCCGGACGAGATTTTTTCTATAATTTCTGTCTTTGCGCGGGCTTCACTTTCAGAGTTTGCGTTTGAAATAAGATACACAAGGTCATCCTCGAGGGAAGAGAGTATTTCAAGGTCTTTTAAGGATTTGAAAACCCATTTATAATACGGAATATATTTTTTATTTAGAAGAAAAATGACTTTTAATGCGGCATTCACAAATTCGCCTATGGCGAGCTGTGCCGCACCCGCCTCGCCTCTTTTTATGCATCTGGCGTAATTATACTGCCCGGCCTGCGCCATGACAAGAAGATTTCCCGCGAGTTTTTTACGTCTCACGTCTTCAGGCAGATACGAAAGCCTTTGGCGGATCGCGGTTACAAGGCCAAAGTTATCGGAAAAAATTCTCCCGTTCGTTGCCTCTAAAAGAAACTGTTCGGAAACATAAAACCATCCTTTTGTGGAGAGCTCTCCGTTTTTATCGCCTGTTTTATTCTCAAAAAAAGTATGGATTCTTATAACACCGTGACGGTTTCCGCCAACCGGATTTAAGGGACTTCTTGTAAATCCCAAAAACTCTTTCGGAAGCTTTGCATACGCGCGCTCGAGTAAGAATTCATCCCGAGAGGAAACGAGGCTTTCATCGGGTAGGAAAATGCAAAAACCGGGCTCAAAATCGTGATCGCGCGACAGAGTATCATCAAATCCCATACATTCGGAGCCGCTTCCGCATAGACCTATGGCGAGGTATTGTTTCAGGTGAGAAAAGTTCTCCTCTATCATTTTTTCGCCGTACTCTTTATAAAATTTTTCGGCAAGCTCAAGACCTTTCATAAATCTCCCGCGCCCTTTCTAAAAGCTCTTTTTCGTAGGCAAAATAGCCGTGGTACCCAAAAACGGATGCGCATTTTTCGCATACGAAGGCGTAATAGCCGTTTCTGTTTTCATGCGCGTCCAAGATGCGGGCAGCCTTGTCGAGTAGTTCTTCTATCTCCTTCTCTGCATTTTCAAGCCCAAGCTCGGCTTCCCGAAGGCTTGCAATATTGAGGTGCGTTATGGCAACTTCGAGCATACCGTCCTCCGCGCTTTGCATAACGCGGATGGCTTTTTCATATAATTCCAAGGCCTTTTCGAACTCTTTGATATCCACGAAAGCGAGCGCCATATTATTATAAAGTCCGCCAAAGCGTTTGTCGGTTTCGGGAAGTTCTTTTTCATATACTGCGCATGCTTTTTCAAACAGAGGAATCGCTTCTTCTGCTCTGCCAAAGGCCTTTAGAACAGTACCCGCATTGATATAGGTTGTGCCTGCGCCGATGTTATTTTCTATCCCCATATCCGTGACAAGTGCGAGTGCGGTTTCCACGGCGGCGAGGGCATCTTCTTCCCTTTGCAGCTTTCTGTAAAGGCCGCAGAGCTCGTTTTGTAAAAGAAGCATAGTTCTCTTATTATCTGCAAGCTTTGCCTCTTCCAGCCAGTACAAAATATGCCTCTCGGCGCCGGCATACTCATTCTTATTAAGAAACGCATCTAATTTATCTAAAATACGCCCAGTATCTATCATAAGGCACCTCTTTCTTTCTGATAAAATAATTTTATCATAGAATCATTTTGGGTGCAACTAATACTTTGTTTTCATACAAAATAATAAACTCTTGATTTTTTCGTTTCTAAATTGTCTAATAGAGGTAAGAGCTTTTGCAAAGGTGAAATCGGCGTAATGGATTGTATATGCAAACTGAGTCCAAAGGCAGCCACCTACATAACCCTTCGGTTTATAATGATATGACTTACGAGGGGGTTGCACGCACTTTAAAAGTACCCGTTTCAACTGTAAAATACAAAACAAAAAAAGAGCACGTAGTGCTCTTTTTATCTTTTTCTAAATTCCTCGCCATTTATCAGGTAATCTATTGAAACATTAAAATATTGAGACAGTTTGTTCAGGAGGTCAAGGCTTGGTTCTCTTTTGCCGTTTTCGTAATGGGACAGTGCTTCGCGAGAAATATTTAAATCCATAGCAACCTTTAATTGGTTGAGATTACGTTCCTTTCTGATTTGTTTTAATCCTTTCATAGAATCCCTCCTTGACATTATTGTAACAATTTGTTACAATAATTATGGTACATTATGTAACATTTCGTGGAGGGCGACAAAATATGCATATAAAACTTGAATTATTAAGAAATTACCTATCCGACTTTATAAAATGCAAAATCGAAGATTTGGAAATTGATGCATCGCAGATTACCGATACAACTGCCACAGAGATGCTATATGAAATACAAAAAGTCATAAAGGACGAAAAATATTCTGATTTTGATGCAATAGAAGAAATTGTTTGTATATTTGAAAAATATAATATCGACTGCGGTTTTCGTCATGACTTTTAGCATGCATCCAAAGGATTGGAATACCGGCATTTGCTACCTTGCGATGCAATACTTACCTCTTGAAAGTGTACTCTCCGGGATGGTACACTAATAAAGGAAGGAGGTAACACTATGAAAAAGCGAATGCTATCCGCCATAGTAGCGGTGGGACTTATAGTATCTACAGGGGCAAGTGCCGCGACCACGCATAGAGTGAGAACCGGGGACAGCATGTGGAAGATTGCAGTCAAATACGAAGTGGGCCTTGGTGAAATCATAAAAGCCAATCCGCAGATTGTAAATCCTGCCCTTATCTATCCGGGGCAGACGATTGCGATACCGAACATAGATTCCTCGGTGTTAAGTTACGAAAAAGAGGTCGTGCGGCTTGTCAATGAGAAAAGAATGCAAAACGGACTCACCGCGCTTTCGGAGGACTGGGAACTCAGCCGCGTTGCCAGAATCAAATCGCAGGATATGAAGGATAACCGCTATTTCTCGCACACAAGTCCCGTGTACGGCACACCGTTTCAGATGATGAAGAACTTCGGGCTTTCCTATCGGAGCGCAGGCGAGAATATCGCAAAAGGGCAACGCACCCCCGAGGAGGTCGTGAATGCGTGGATGAATTCCTCCGGCCATCGCGCGAATATTCTAAATGCATCCTACACCCACATCGGCGTGGGATACGTAGAGGACGGAAAATACTGGACGCAGATGTTTATCGGAAGATAACAGGCGAGAAGGCATACGACAATGAAGAAGCACTTGCAATTTGCAAGTGCTTCTTCATTGTCACACGCGGCGGCCATGGATGCTTTTTATATATTCCTTAGGTGTACACCCAAATTCCGCTTCGAAAACGTTATAGAATGTGCGAAGCGAGGTAAAGCCGCTTTCAAAAGCACAGTAGGAAATATCTTTGTTTTGATGCATCAGCGAAACGGCATTTTTGAGACGCAGAAGCGTCACATATTTTTTGAGCCCGATTGTAAACTGTGCTTTAAAGCTTCTCGAAATATAGCTTTGGTTATAACCGAAAGCATGGGCAATAGACTTTATGCTGATGTCGCTTTTGAAGTTTTTATGAATATACTCCAATATGCCGGAGGTCAGCGAGTGTGCAACTGCCGTATCTGCAGGGACGAGCTTAAGGGTATCCACCAAAAGCCCGAGTATGGTATAGATGTAGCCGCGAGCGGAAATCTCATTATGTCCTCCCTTTTTAAGCTTTTCGAAATACAGCTTGAGTTCTGCGGAAAGAGCAGGATTTGAAATGAATGGCGCAATATTTTTTTTATTTTCCATGAAATTTGTAAATTCCGTGCACAGATGTGACGGGATAATTAAAACGCTCGTTTTTGCATATTCTATCGGGCGGTAGAGGTGTGCATCGTAGCTTAAAGCAATGGATATATCGCCTGCCTTTAAAACTTTTTCGCGACTTCCGATTATTACGCGGGTTTGCCCTGCATCCACCATACAGATTTCAATGTGCGAATGAAAGTGAAAATCACCGCTGTCATTTTCGCACTCTTTATAGAAAATATCTTTGCAAAGCTCGCGCTCAATCCCGAATATCGGTCGCATAAGGCCCCTCCCAAAAGGTAAAAAAATTACAAAAAATACAGAAAAATTTGCAAGAATTTTATCTATGTATATGATACCATTAAAATAGTGAATTGTCAATTTGTACTTTTTAAACTTTAGGGGAGGGCAAGAAAATGGGATACAGTAAAGAACTGATTGGCAGACTCAGTAGAGAGGCGAAAGAGCTCAGACGAAATGTTGTAAAATGCATTGGCGTTGGGGTGGCAGGACATTTGGGCGGCTCAAATTCTTCAGCTGATATTGTGGCAGCTTTATATTTTTACAAAATGAAGCACGACCCCAAAAATCCGAAAATGCCTAACCGCGACCGCTTTTTGCTCAGCAAAGGCCACGCCGCGATTTTGCAATATGCAGCGCTGGCGCAGGCGGGCTATTTCCCTGTGGAGGATTTGTCTACCACAAAGAAAATAGGCTCCTATCTGCAGGGACACCCTGATGTTTTGAAAACGCCGGGCATTGAGGCGGGTACAGGGTCGCTCGGGCAAGGTCTTTCGATTGGTCTGGGTATGGCATTGGGTCTTAGGATGGATAAAATTGACAGCAAGGTGTATGTGCTTTGCGGCGACGGCGAAATTGCAGAAGGACAAATCTGGGAAGCCTCCCTTGCGGCAAGCGTACACAAGGCGGATAATTTGATGGCGATACTGGATAGAAACGGATTGCAGGCCATGGGTCCTGTTCGCGAGCGGTTTGACTCGGGCGACCTCAAGGCAAAATGGGAAGCCTTCGGGTGGCACGTGATTGAGATAGACGGTCATAACATGGAAGAAATTCTCAGCGCTTTAGATGCAGCAGATACCATTAAAGGGAAGCCGACACTGATTCTGGCCAACACCGTAAAAGGCAAAGGGGTCAGTTTCGCGGAAAATGTTGTATCTTTCCACAATGGTATTTTAACACAGGAATTATATGATAAAGCATTGGCAGAATTATCGGAATAAGGAGGAAGGAAATGGGCTATACAAATCAGAGAGTTGCCTTTGGGGAAACCTTGGTTGCCCTGGGCAAAGAAAATAAAAACATAGTGGTTCTGGATGCGGATTTGTGTGCATCCACAATGGGAAAGCTTTTTGAACAGGCATATCCCGAGCGCCATTTTGAAATGGGAATCGCCGAAGCCAATATGACATCGGTGGCGGCAGGCCTCGCACAGACGGGGAAAATCCCATTCACTTGTTCTTTTGCCGTGTTTTCAGGCGGCAGAGCCTTTGACCAGATACGCCAGACCATTGCAATCGGCAAACTGAACGTAAAAATTTGCGGTTCTTCGTCGGGCCTTTCCGATTTTGGCGACGGCGCAACCCACCAGTGCATAGAAGATATGGCCATTTTCCGTGCCGTGCCGAATATGACGGTGATTTGCCCTGCGGACGCAAACGAAACGGTAGAGGCAGTAAAAGCAATCGCGGAATATGACGGACCGTGCTACTTGCGGTTGAATCGTAATGACTATGAAAATGTTACGGAAGAAGGAAAGCCGTTTATAATCGGCGAGCCTTCCGTTATGAAGGAAGGTACCGATATTGTCGTGTTTGCGACAGGATATATGGTCGGTCAGGCTCTTTTGGCGGCAGAAATGGTGAAGGACACCATTAGCGTGAAGGTGGTAAACGTGGCGTCTATAAAGCCTTTAAACGAACAGACTATCCGCGACCTTTGCAAAGATGTAAAAGGCGTTGTTACAGCAGAAGAGCATACCATAAAAGGCGGCCTCGGCTCGCTGATTGCCGAGATTCTTTGCAAATCTAAAAAGCCGATTGAATTTGTGGGCGTAAAAGACACATTCGGCCTCAGCGCGCACACCTACGGGGAGCTTTTAAAAGAATATGAACTCGATGCGGATGCCGTTGCCCGGGCTATCCGAAAAGTAAATGCTATATAAAGGAGAGGAAAAATATGAAGGTTGGATTTGTTGGACTCGGAATTATGGGAAACCCCATGTGCAAAAACTTGCTGAAAGCAGGGTATGAGGTAACTGCCTATACTTTGGGTGGAGAAGCGGCCATGCAGGATGTAATTACATGTGGCGCTGTGCCGGTAGAAAGCAATGCGGAGGTTGCCGCAAAGAGCGATGTTGTTATTATCATGGTGCCGAACTCGCCGCAGGTTCGGGAAGCTGTTCTGGGCGAGGGCGGCGTTTTGGAAGGTGCTAAGGAAGGCCTTACCATTATTGATATGAGCTCTATTGCACCACTTGAATCAAAAGCTATTTCGGAAGAATGTGCAAAACGCGGCGTACATATGATGGATGCACCTGTTTCGGGCGGGGAGCCCAAGGCGATTGATGGAACGCTATCCATTATGTGCGGCGGTCCGAAGGCAATTTTTGAAAAGTATAAAGACCTTTTGTCCGTCATGGGCGCCTCTGTGGTGCATTGCGGTGAAATCAACGGTTCGGGCAATACCGTGAAATTAGCAAACCAGATTATCGTTGCCGTAAATATTGCGGCGTGTGCAGAAGCATATTCTTTGGCTACAATGGCCGGCGTGAATCCGGAGTGTGTGTTTGACGCCATTCGCGGCGGACTTGCCGGCAGCACCGTAATGGATGCGAAAGTGCCTATGATGATGGATGGCAATTTTAAGCCGGGTTTCCGCATTGACCTGCATATAAAGGATTTGAACAATGCGCTGGATACAGGGCATGGCCTCGGCACGCCCATGATGCTGACCTCCAGCGTGCAGGAGATGATGCAGTGGCTTCACAATAACGGTTGCGGCAATGATGACCATAGCGGTATCTTAAAGTTCTATGAGCGCATAACGGGCGTAGAAGTACGAAAAGGGAAGTAATATGAAAGCTTTACGATATTTAGGACCGAATCAACTGGAAGTTTTGGAAGTGGAAAAACCCACTCCCAAGGCAAATGAAGTTTTGCTCCGCGTCAGAGCATGCGGTATTTGCGGAAGTGACGTGCATGGGTATCTGGGCATTACGGGAAGAAGAATCCCGCCCATGACGATGGGACACGAATTTGTAGGTGAAGTGGCAGCAGTCGGTGAAAATGTTACTGCCCTCTCTGTGGGAGACAGAGTGTGTCCGTATCCGGTGGACTATTGCGGCACATGTGAGCTTTGCAAAAAAGATATGAAGCACCTCTGTGCGAATAAGAGACAGTTTGGGGTGTTGACCGTAGATGGCGCATTCGCGGAATACATTGCTTTGCCGGCGCACCTTTGTTTTCCGATTGCGGATACCGTCAGTTTTGAAGTGGCCAGTCTCATGGAACCGCTTGCGGTTGCCTATCACGCCTTCTTGCACGCGGGAGATTTAAACGGCAAGAAAGTGCTGATTGTAGGGGCGGGCACGATAGGGCTCCTCGTTTTGGCGTGCTGCAGATTGCAAAAACCTGCGTCTGTTACGGTTTCAGATTTTAGCGATGCGAGACTTCAGCTTGCAAAAGAGATGGGTGCGGATTTTGTATGCAATCCCGGAAAAAATGAAAGCACAAATGACATAGATGTTGTTTTTGAAGCAGTGGGTGCAGCGGGCTCGGTAAAGGGTGCCATGGATGCTTTGGCGTTTGGCGGTACCGCTGTGTGGATTGGAAATAACAAGCCTATTATCGACGTGAATATGCAGCAGATTGTCACGCGTGAGTTGAAAATCAAAGGAACGTTTTTGTATAGCCTGCATGACTTTGAAACAGTCGTGGGCCTCATAAACGATGGAAAACTCGAGGTTTCAAAATTGTTGAGTAAGACGATTTCTCTGGAGGAAGCGCCACAATATTTTAAGCAGTTGGCAGAAAACCCCGGCAATCTCGTAAAAGTCGTAGTAGCACCGTAAACAAGAAAAAGCACCTCTATGAGGTGCTTTTTCTTGTTTTTTTATACCCGGACGGCGTTACACCGAAATGCTTTTTGAAGCCGCGGCAAAAGGAATTTAAGGAACCGAAGCCTGCATCATACGCAATTTCCGTAAGGCTTTTATCGGCAGTGCGAATTTCCGCGGCCGCGTATTCGCTTCGTACGGCGCCAAGATATGTGCGGAACGGGATTTTGAGCTGATCGCAAAAAAGATGCGCGATGTAAGACGGATGATAACCGAACACGCCTGCAATATGCTCGATGGTCAAATTTTCCTTAAAGTTTGCATCGATGTAGGCGATAACCCTTTGGGGAAGCTCCAGATTCCCCGCATGCGGCGAAAGCTCGACAACCTCTAAAAGCGCGGCGAGCAAAATATACGTCCACCCGAGAAGCTCGGCTTCCGTTTTGGCCGAAAGAATCTTTTCAAAGGCGAGGCGCGCGTTTTGGGGAACGCGGCGTTTCTCGATAAAAGGCGAGGGCGCAGATTTTGTAACAATGTCGGGCATACTTTCGGCAAGAAGCTTTGTGTTGCAAATCAGCGCGAGCACCTCGGTCGGCGTGTCACAAGCGGGATGCGCGATATATTCGTGCGCGGTGTTCGGGAAGATCAAAACGGCATCGCCTTCTTGCAATGTATGTACCGTTTCGCCCACCTTCACATTCTGCCGCCCCGAAAAGCAGAACGCCACTTCGAGAAAATTATGAAAATGGGCAGGAAAATTATATGTTTGCGTTTCGTGCGAAATGAAAATGGATTTTTGGCTTTTTTCTAAATACGGATACATAGCGGTGCCCCCTTCCTTTTCAGTATACCATAAACCCCTCAAAAAGAAAAGCATATTTTGGTGAATATTTTAGAGAAAAATGACTTGCATCCTGGCCGCGGTATGCTATACTAAAACAAAAGGAGTGAGCAAAATGGAAAAATGGGCCAGAATAAAATACCAACCGTGCCTGCCGCTTGGGGATAACCGTTCGCTTATCACAGGCTGTGCACGGCATATTGAACTTTCCCGCGAGGCGGCGGAGGAGGGCATCGTCCTTCTTAAAAATGAAGGGAATATTTTGCCGCTTCGGAAAGGCACCCGTCTTGCCATTTTCGGCAAGGCGCAGATTGACTATGTCAAAGGCGGCGGCGGCAGCGGCGACGTGTACTGCGCGTATGTGCGCGATATTTACGAAAGCCTTGCTATGAAAAAGGGGCAAGTCGAAGTTTTCGATAAGCTTTCTCTCTTCTACAAGGCGTATGTAGAGGAAGCGTATAAAAACGGCGGCCAAAACGGAAGGCTCGAAGAAGCCACCCTTCCCGAGGGGCTTGTAAGAGAAGCGGCATCGGCAGCTGATATCGCGGTCATCACGATAAATCGCTACTCTGCCGAGGAAGAAGACCGCAAAAATGACGGCACGGACGCGTATTTCACCTTGAGTGAAAACGAAAAGCGTATGATAGCGACCGTAACCGAGAATTTCGAAAAGGTCATCGTTCTTTTAAATACAGGTGCTATGATTGACGTATCGTGGTTTGCAATGAATCCGAAAATTCAAGGCGCGCTCATGCTCTGGCAGGGCGGTATGGAAGGCGCAGTGGCCGCGGCGAATATTTTGGTTGGGGAAGTGACGCCTTCGGGGAAACTTGTGGACACCTGCGCGGAAGGTTTTGACGATTATCCCTCCTCCGAAGGCTTCCATGCCTCCGAGGATTACGTAGAATACACAGAAGATATTTTTGTTGGCTACCGCTATTTTGAAACGGTACCGGGGAAGAAAGAACGCGTGGTGTACCCGTTCGGATACGGCCTTTCCTACACCGAGTTTTCGCTGGAGAACATTCGCACCTGTGCCGTGGGTGAGGAAATCGTGATTACGCTTGATGTGAAAAACATTGGCGAGCGGTGCGGCAAAGAAGTGGTAGAGGTGTACTTTGCACCGCCTGCGGGCAAAATCACAAAGCCGGCCCGCGTGCTTTGTGCATTCCAAAAAACAAAACTCCTCGCACCGGGAGAGAGCCAAACACTCGTACTTTCCGTTGCGATTTCCGATATGGCCTCGTATGATGATGTGGGCGATGTGGAAAAATACGCGTATGTAATGGAACGCGGCGAATACAAAATTTTTGTAGGCGCAAATGTGCGCGATGCCGCTGCAATCGATTTCACCTATGTTCTCGAAGAGGACAGAATCGTCCAGAAGCTGACGGAGTATTGCACACCCACAAAGCTTTCCAAACGGCTTATGGCGGATGGCACCTATCGCGAAGTTTTGCAAAAAGAGTACACACCGAAAACCTTCGAAGTGCCCACCTTCTCCGGCACAAAGCCGGCAGAAAAGAAGCTTCTTATCGATGTGGCAAACGGCGATGTGTCGCTTGAAGACTTTATAGAACAGCTCGATGAAGAAGAAATGCTCTCTCTTCTCGTAGGGCAGAAAAACACGGGCGTTGCCAATACCGACGGTATGGGGAATCTGCCGAAATATGGCATTCCTGCGCCGATGACGGTGGACGGCCCTGCCGGCGTTCGCATTCGTCCAAATACCGGGATTCGCACAACCGCTTTCCCCGTAGCTACGATGCTTGCCTGCACATGGAACACGGAAACTTTAGAAAAAGTGGGGCGCGCAGGGGCACTTGAAACAAAGGAAAATAACCTTTCGATATGGCTGACGCCTGCCCTCAATATTCACCGAAGTCCGCTATGCGGCCGAAACTTCGAATATTATTCGGAGGATCCATTTGTAGCGGGAAAAATGGCGGCGGCTATGGTGCGGGGCATCCAAAGCGAAGGCATTGCAGCGTGCCCGAAGCATTTCGCCTGCAATAATAAGGAAACAAACCGCAAGGAATCAAATTCCATTTTGTCGGAACGCGCACTTCGCGAAATCTATTTGAAGGGTTTTGAAATCTGTGTGCGGGAGAGCGACCCGAAGCTTATAATGACAGCATACAACATCGTAAACGATGTGCGCGCCTCTGAAAACGCGGAGCTTATTACGGGCATCCTTCGCGGCGAATGGGGATACCGCGGCCTCGTCACTACCGACTGGTGGAACACCGCCGAAAAGCACAAAGAAGTGAGCGCCGGAAATGACATCCGTATGCCCTCGACCACCTGGACGGGCGAAAGCTACCGCGATACAATTTCCGTACAAAACACGAAAGATGAGCTGAAGGTGTGCGTAAAATGGCTTCTGGAAATGATTTTGTGGCTCGAATAAACAAAAAGGGGACTTCCAAAAGGAAGTCCCCTTTCTAAACCGGCTTTTTCTGCCGACCACTCTTTTAGAATATCATAAAAAATGCGGTTTGTAAAGAGAAAAATGCGCCAATACAATAAAATCTGCGTTTTATACAAAAAATACAGAAATTATTTTGTCAATTTGCCAATTGCAAAGCGCGTTTTTCTGTGCTATACTAAAATCAACAAAGGAAAGGAAGGTACAGACCAATGAAGTAAGAAGAGCGGCGCAGCATATGAAGTACACCTCGGGAAAAAAGGAAACGTAGGAAAAGAAGAAGGATAGAGTAAACGGCGGATTTTTAAATAAAGAGCGTTTCCAAAGACAATAAAGAAATGTATGGCATGCGTCAGGACCCCACCTTTTGCGAAAAGACATCGGAGTGACAGGCTGCTCCCGGCATAGGGAAGAAAAAGAGAGAAAAAACGCGAAGAAGATGGAAAAAGCAAAAGGCAAACTACGAAAGAGAGGTTAACCAAAGATGTTAGATATCAAGAGTGAACAGAAATGACCCTCGATTACGAGATGCAAAGTAATCGAGGGTCATTTCTTTTTTAGAGGGACTTGACAGAGAAAACACAGTTTGCTACAATAGTTTCGGAAAAGGGGCCTTATTCGGGGAGGTATCTATGCAAAACATACTTTTGATTTCCATTTTACTTTTACTTTTGGCGCTTGCCGTCCGTGCGATGTACCGCGCCCGGAAGAGGGGTGGCAGCTGTGCTGGATGTCCGTATGCCGGCAGCTGTGCGCGGAAAAATGAAGGTAAGTGTCTTTCGAACGATAAGAAATGAAAAATTTGGATTGACAGGCAGGCTCTCATATGCTATACTGAAGTTGATACAGAGATTTGGAGACGTATCAAAATAAACTGCAGGTTTATTTTGGTGCGTCTTTTTGTATTTTAAGGAGGGAAAAAGATGTATGATGTAGCCATAATAGGCGGGGGTGTAGTGGGCGGTATGATTGCCAGAACACTTTCTGCGTATGCTGTCTCCATTTGCCTTTTGGAAAAGGAAAATGATGTCTGCATGGGTGCCACAAAGGCGAATTCGGCGATTGTGCATGCAGGGTTTGATGCAAAACCGGGCACGCTGAAAGCAAAGCTCAATGTAGAAGGTGCCGCGATGATGCCTAAAGTCACAGAGGAACTCGGTGTAAAGTACAAAAATAACGGGTCACTGGTTATCGGCTTTACGGAGGAAGACCGTAAGGTTCTCGAGGAGCTTCTAAAAAGAGGGGAAGAAAACGGCGTTTCGGGTCTCCGTATTCTCGAAAAAGAGGAACTTTCGCGCATGGAGCCAAATCTCTCGAAAAACGTACTTTGCGCGCTCGAAGCGCCAAGTGCCGGTATCGTTTGCCCGTATCAACTTACCGTGGCGGCAATCGGAAATGCCATGGATAACGGCGCAGACCTTAAAACGAATTTTGCGGTTTCCGCTATCCGCGAAATAGACGGCGGCTATGAAATCTTGTCTGAAAAAGGCAAGATACAGGCGCGTTTCGTTGTAAGCGCCGCAGGTCTATATGCGGATGCAATCGCGCGCATGGTAGGAGACCCCTCTTTCACGATCACACCGCGCCGCGGCGAATATATTTTGCTCGATAAAGAATGCGGGAACCTTGCGTCTCATACCATATTCCGTACGCCCTCCAAAATGGGAAAGGGTATTTTGGTAAGTCCCACAGTGGACGGGAATCTTCTATTAGGCCCCACCGCCGAGGACATAGAGGACAAAGAAGATAAGAAAACAACGCCCGAAGGCTTTGCAAAAGTTATAAAAGAGGCACAGGAAAATATAGAAGGCATCCCGTTTGGTAAGACGATTACTTCTTTCTGCGGTTTGCGTGCCGCCGGAGATACAGGCGATTTCATTATCCGCACAGGAAAAAAAGGCTTTATAAATGTAGCCGGCATCGAATCGCCCGGGCTTTCTGCATCCCCGGCCATTGCACTTATGGTGCGCGATATTCTCATGGCGGAAGGCCTTGCCCTTTCTGAAAAAGAAGGGTATGTCCCGACGAGAAAATCCATGGACCACTTCCGCGAAGCAAGTTTCGAGGAGAAAAATCGCATGATAAAAGAAAACAAAGCATATGGCCGCGTTATCTGCCGATGTGAAGGCGTTACAGAGGGCGAAATTTTAGAAGCCATCCGCCAAAACCCGAAGCCAAGAGACCTTGACGGCGTAAAGCGCCGCACGCGTGCCCAGATGGGCAGATGCCAGGGCGGATTTTGCACGCCGTATAGTATGAAACTCTTGTCGAAGGAACTCGGTATACCGCTCGAAAAAATCACAAAATGCGGCGGCGCGTCCAAAATGCTTACAGGGAAAACCGGAGGTGAAGCGTAAAATGGCAGAACTTGTTATCATCGGCGGCGGGCCGGCAGGCATGAGCGCAGCGATTGCGGCATACGAAAAAGGCATTCGCGATATATGTATCTTGGAGCGTGACTCGGCCCTTGGCGGAATCTTACAGCAGTGCATACATAACGGCTTCGGCCTTCATAAATTCGGGGAAGAGCTTACCGGCCCCGAATATGCGTGGCGCTACGAACAGAAGGTTCGGGAGCTTGGAATACAGTATAAACTAAATACGATGGTACTGGATATCACAGAAGATAAAGTAGTTACGGCGCAAAACAGCGAAGAAGGCATTTTTCAAATGCAGGCAAAAGCCATTATTCTCGCTATGGGATGCCGTGAGCGCGCAAAAGGCGCACTCAATATTGCGGGGACTCGTCCGGCAGGCATTTACAGTGCGGGTACGGCCCAAAAGCTTGTCAACATGGAGGGGTATATGCCCGGGAATAAAGTGGTCATTTTAGGCTCGGGTGATATCGGACTTATTATGGCAAGGCGCATGACGCTCGAAGGCGCCTGTGTTCAGGCAGTATGCGAACTGATGCCCTATTCCGGCGGTCTTGCGCGAAACATCGAGCAATGCCTAAATGACTTTGATATCCCCCTAAAACTCGGGCATACCGTAGTGGAGATACACGGCAAAGACCGCGTAGAAGGGATAACGATTGCAAAAGTAGATAACAAACGAAAACCCATCCGCGGCACGGAAGAATATATCGAATGTGACACGCTTCTTTTATCCGTGGGGCTCATCCCTGAAAACGAGCTTACAAGACGCGCCTCTATCACACTCGATAGAACAACACAAGGCGCCGTGGTAGATCAAGACAGACAAACATCGTGCGAAGGCGTTTTTGCCTGCGGCAATGTTTTACACGTGCATGACCTTGTTGATTTCGTTTCGGAGGAAGCGGAGATTGCAGGCCGAGGTGCGGCGGCGTATATTCGGGACACTCTGGAAAAGAACACGGAAATCACCATCCGGACGGACGGAAAAATTCGCTACACCGTGCCGCAAAAAATCACTAAAGCGCAGGACGTGACGGTATATTTCAGAGTGGCGGATGTTTTTCGAAATGTGAAAATCTCGGTTTCGGACGGAGAAAATACCTTACTTTCCGTAAAACGCCCCAAAGTAAGCCCCGGCGAAATGGAAAGAGTGAAGCTTCGGGGAAGCCTTTTAGAAAGCACAAAGACGCTTACTTTCAGTTTGGAGGTAGAGGCATGAAAAAGAACCTGACATGTATCGTATGCCCCATAGGCTGTAGCCTTACGGCAGAAATCGAGGAAGGCGTAGTCACAGAAGTGCACGGCAACACCTGCCCGAGAGGGAAGGCGTATGCCGAAAGCGAATGTATCGCCCCAATGCGAACACTCACTACAACGGTACGGTGCGCGCACGGCGAGATTATCCCCGTAAAGACCGAGTGCCCCATTCCAAAAGAAAAGGTTTCGGAGGCCATGCAAATGATAAAGAATGTGCATCCCCTCTTGCAAGTCGGAGTAGGAGATGTTATAATAAAAGATGTATTTGGGAGTCGGGTTATTGCCACGCGGAATATGTCTTTTGCGGAGGGTGAAAATGCGTAATATAAAAATCATTGCAGCCGTAAGAAATAACGATGCCTTTTTGTCTGCGGTACATTCTGGGGTGGGTATTATATTTATGCTTGCGCCGAATATTGTGGATATCCCTGCACAGACTGCGGCTGCACACGCGGCGAATAAAAAGCTTTTTATCCACCTTGACCTTGCTGAGGGCATTGGGAAAGATGCCTACGGCATTCGCTATGCAAAGTCACTCGGGGTGGACGGCATCATCAGTACGCGTTCGAGTATTATAAAGCTTGCGAAAAAGGAAGAAATGTTCGCAATTCAGCGTTTTTTTGCGGTGGATACGCAGTCGGTGTTCACAAGCGTAGAAACGGCAAAGTCCTCCAAGGCAGATATGATAGAGATTATGCCCGGCACGGTGACAAAGGTGACAAAAGAACTTGCAAAAGAACTGAATGTCCCGATTATTGCAGGCGGTTTGATTGAAACGGAAAAAGAGGCGGAGGAGGCAATCCGCGCCGGCGCCATCGCCGTTTCCACAGGCAAAAAAGAGTTTTGGGAGTGCAAAGAATGAGCAGTTTAAAAGATAAGAAATTATTTCTTTTGGATATGGACGGAACCATATATCTCGACAACGAGCTTTTTGACGGCACGCTTGATTTTCTGGCGTACGTAAAAGAAATCGGCGGCAGATATATTTTCCTCACCAATAATTCCTCAAAAGGCGTGGATACATACATTGAAAAACTTGGCGCGATGGGAATTTCTGCAAAAGCAGAGGATTTTCTCACGTCTACCGAGGCGACCATTTTGTATCTTAAAGAAAAAGCGCATAAGAAAATATATGCCTTTGGCACAAAGTCCTTTGTAAACCAGCTCAGAAAGGCAGGGCTTCCTGTCACTACCGAAAGGGAGGAGGGCATCGATTGCCTTTGCCTTTCCAATGATACGGAGCTTACATTTCAAAAGCTGGAGGATGCATGTATTCTGCTTCGTGACGATATCGAGTACATAGCCACAAATCCCGACTGGGTCTGTCCCGCTTGGTACGGTTTTGTGCCCGATTGCGGCTCTTTTGCCGATATCCTTTATAACGCAACCAAAAAACGCCCGAAGTTTATTGGCAAGCCGGAGCCGGATATGGCGTACCTTGCTATGGAGGCAACCGGATTTTCAAAGGAAGAGACCGTGCTTTTGGGCGATAGACTCTATACCGATATCGCCTGCGGTGTAAATGCGGGCATCAGCACGATTTTTGTACTGAGTGGCGAAGGTACGATGGAAGACGCAGAAAAAAGCGAAGCAAAGCCGGAGTTTATATATGAAAATATCCGGAAAGTATACGAGGCTTTAATAGGGTAGGAGGAAATAACAGCATCCTAAACGGCGTAAAATGCGATTGCGGCAAAGAACACACTTGCAGCATGGAATGTGTGTACATATATACCGTGCTCTGGCTCTATTATGACTTATTCGGAGAAAGATAGAAAAGTAGCCTTGAAAGGAAGAGGAGTATGACAGAAGAACTTTTGAAACGGATTAATTTTCTTGCGAGAAAATCGAAAACGGAAGGCCTTACGCCCGAAGAAAAAGAGGAGCAGGCTGCTCTTCGCGCACAGTATATAAAGGAATTTCGGCAGGGTATGGAAAATACGCTCGGGAATGTGTATATTGTGGATGCGGAAGGCAATAAGCAAAAGGTGCGGCGAAAAGGAGAAGAGGCTTAATGCAATGCGAAACCTGCGCGTATTATGAATACGACGATGAGATGGAAGAATCCGTCTGCACGGTAAATTTTGATGAGGACGAGATGGCGATGCTGCATGCAAGCCGAAGGGCTTGTCCGTATTATCGGTTTTACGATGAATATAAAATGGTGCAAAAGCAAAATTAGGAGGTAGAGAATGAAAAAGTATCTATTGCCAAAGGGAGGTAAGTTTTACAAAGCAAATTTACACACCCATTCGACCTACTCTGACGGAAAGCTTACGCCCGCGGAGCTGAAAGAAGTGTATATGGAGCTTGGGTATTCCATTGTGGCCTTCACGGACCATGATATTTTCATTCCGCATACGGAACTTACGGATGAAAATTTCCTTGCGCTTTCCGGCTTTGAGGTTGAAGTATGCCCGCCGGGGTATTCAAAGAGTCCGGATGTACCGACCTGCCATATTTGCTTTGTAGCAGGTCGCGCTGCCATGCGAAAGCAGCCCTTTTGGAACCCGAAGTATGCCACCCCCGGGCACGCGAAAGAACATCTAGACGAAGTGGAATATGATGTGACTGAGCCGTTTTTTGAAAGAGAATATACGCCCGAAAATATCAATGAAATGATACGCCGTGGTAGAGAAGCAGGCTTTTTTGTGACGTATAATCACCCCACCTGGTCACTCGAGGGGTATGAAACATATATGCAGTACGAAGGTATGCATGCGATGGAAATTTTTAATACCGATACGTACCTTCTCGGCTATGAAGCATATGTGCCGGGGGTGTATGACGATATGCTCCGCGGTGGCAAAAAGATTTACGCTGTGGCGGCAGATGATACACATAGCGGTCTTCTGCTTTCCAATCCGAAGTGCGACATTGGCGGGGGATATGTCATGATAAAGGCGGAATCCCTTCAGTATGAAGCCATTACGGATGCACTTTTCAAAGGCAACTTCTATGCATCACGCGGCCCTGAAATTTACGACCTGTATATAGAGGATGGCGAGGTGCATGTAAAGACCTCCCCAGCCATTCGCATCACAATGAACACGAACGCGCGCTCGGCAAAGTCTGTCATAGCAGAGCGGGGCGGCTTTGTGGAGGAGGCGGTATTTCCGCTTCGGGGAGATGAGATGTATTTCCGCATAAGCGTACAGGATGCGGAAGGAAAGCACGCCGACACGCGTGCATACTTTATGGAGGAACTTTGATGCGATACTCTACGTATTTATTTGATTTTGACGGCACGCTCGTCGATTCGATGCCGGCCTTTGTATCCACAATGAAGCGGATTCTTGATGAAAACGGCATCGCATACGGCGACGACCTTGTCAAAACAATCACGCCGCTCGGCTATATCGGCACGGCAAAATATTTTATTTCGCTGGGGCTCGATATGTCGATGGAGGAAATTTTTGATAGGATGCAGAGATATATTCTGAAAGCGTATCTCGAAGAAATCCCTGCAAAGCCGTATGTAATGGAAACGCTCCGCACGCTTCGGGAAAAAGGCGCGGACCTGCATGTTTTGACGGCAAGCCCGCACATAGCGCTGGACCCGTGTCTTCACCGCCTCGGAATGTACGAGCTTTTTGACAATGTATGGTCATGTGACGATTTCGGCACTACGAAAGCTGACCCCGAAATTTACAAAAAGGCGGCAGTGAAAATCGGCAAACCCATAGAAGAAATTCTGTTTCTCGATGATAATTATAATGCCGACGTTACGGCAAAGAAAGCAGGAATGGCAACGTGCGGCGTATATGACGCCTCTTCCGCAGAATTTGAAGCGGATATGCGAAAAATTACAGACTTTTATATCTGTGATTTTCGTGCGCTTTTAGCGATATGAAAAAAGGGACAGTGAAAACTGTCCCTTTTTACTTATGCAAGAAATTTTGAAAGCATTTTTTCAAGGCTTTGCATCTTTTCGGCCGTGGGCACGGGATACGCGTCAAACGGGAAGGGAATGCCGAGCCTTTCGTATTTTACCTTGCAAATTTTTCGAAACGGCAAAAGCTCCGTTTTGTCTATGCACTTGTGCTTTTGGCAGATAGAGGCGAGTGCCTCTATGTTTTCGCGTGTATCATTTATAGACGGCACAATCACCTGCCTTATTGTTGTGGGCATACCGATTTCGTTAAGATACGCGAGAAACTGAAGGGGCGCGTCCATAGAAATGCCTGTATGCTTTCTGTAGAGCGCGTCGGTGGTAAATTTTATATCGAGAAGCACGCGGTCGGTCTCCGATAAAAGTGCGCGACAATCCTCGTTCAAAACACTTCCCGAGGTGTCAAGACACGTATGGATACCTTCGCGGCGGCAAAGTGCGAAAAATGCGCGCACAAATTCTGCCTGCAGAAGCGGCTCGCCGCCGGAAACCGTCACGCCGCCCGATTCCCCGAAATATTCGCGGCACCTTGCGGCCTTTTCATACAGCGCTTCGGGTGTGTAGAGTTCTCCCCCCGTCTTTTCCCACGTGTCGGGATTGTGGCAATAGCCGCACCGGAGGTTGCAGCCTTTCAGAAAGGCAACAAAGCGCACACCGGGCCCGTCCACCGTGCCGAGAGACTGAATGGAATGTACGATGCCGGTCGCCATCACAGCGCCTCGTGGAACGTGCGGCTGATAACTTCGCGCTGCTGCTCGCGTGAGAGCTTATGGAAGTTTACGGCGTAGCCCGAAACGCGGATGGTAAGGTTCGGGTAGGCATCCGGATTTTCATATGCTTCCATCAGGGTTTCGCGGCGGAGTACGTTCACATTGAGATGATGCGCACGCTTTTTGAAGTAGCCGTCTAATATAGAAACAAGGTTTTCGATTTTCTCGTCGTCCGTGCGACCGAGCGCTTCGGGTGTTATGGAGAAGGTGTTGGAAATGCCGTCGCGGCAATCGTCATAGCTGAGTTTTGCCACGGAGTTCAGAGAGGCGAGCGCGCCGTTTTCTTCGCGGTTATGCATCGGGTTTGCACCCGGTGCAAAGGGCTGGCCTGCGCCTCTGCCGCAGGGCGTGGCACCCGTGTTTTTGCCGTACATTACGTTGGAGGTAATCGTCAGGACCGAAAGCGTGTGTACGGCGTTTCTGTATGTAGGTGTTTTGCGAAGCGCCGTGATCATCTTATGTGTAAGGTCTTTGGCGATAAGGTCCACTCTGTCATCGTCATTGCCGAATTTCGGGAATTCGCCGCTGGTTTCAAATGCCGTAACGAACCCGTCTGCATTCTGGATGGGACGTACGCGCGCATACTTTATGGCGCTTAAGGAGTCGGCCACCACGGAAAGACCGGCAATGCCAAAGGCCATAAAACGGCCGACCTCGGTGTCGTGCAGTGCCATCTGTGTTTTTTCGTAGGCGTATTTATCGTGCATATAATGAATGACATTCATGGTGTTTACATAGAGATGCGAGAGCCATTCGATATAGGTGTCAAGCCGCTTTTCCACTTCTTCAAAGGAAAGCACATCGCCCGAAAGGGGTTCCATCTGCGGGCCGATATGCATATTGCTCTCGGCATCGTACCCACCGTTTATGGCGATAAGAAGAAGCTTTGCGAGATTGCATCTTGCACCGAAGAACTGCATTTCTTTCCCTACGCGCATAGCGGAAACGCAGCAGGCGATGGCATAATCGTCGCCATAGATGGGGCGCATAATGTCATCGTTTTCATACTGAATGGAATCGGTATCCACCGAAACACGCGCACAGTATTTTTTGAAGGGCGCGGGAAGCGAAGTGGACCAGAGCACCGTAAGGTTTGGCTCGGGAGACGAGCCGAGCGTGTAGAGCGTATGCAGAATACGGAAGCTCGATTTGGTAACGAGCGTGCGGCCGTCTTCACCCATACCGCCCACAGCTTCGGTGATCCACATCGGGTCCCCGCCGAAAAGGGCATTGTATTCGGGCGTGCGCAGGTGGCGTGCGGCGCGGAGCTTCATAACAAAATCGTCTAAAAGTTCCTGCGCGCCTTCTTCTGTGAGAATGCCGCGCGCAAAATCACGCTCGAAATAAATATCAAAGAAGGTGGAAACGCGCCCGAGGCTCATCGCGGCGCCGTTTTGTTCTTTGATGGCGGCGAGATATGCAAAATATGTCCACTGGATGGCTTCACGTGCATTTTCTGCAGGTTCGCTGATATCATAGCCGTACATAGCGGCCATTTCCTTCATATAGCCGAGGAAGGTAATCTGCTGAAAGAGTTCTTCTTCCAGCCGGATAGTATCCGTATTCAAATTGTCGTTTGCAAGCTTCTGCTTATCTTTTTGCTTTTCGGCGATGAGGCAGTCTACGCCATAAAGCGCCACGCGGCGATAGTCGCCGATAATGCGGCCGCGGCCGTATGCATCGGGAAGCCCTGTGATAACGTGACATTTTCTGGCGGCGCGCATTTCGTCGGTATAGGCACGGAAAACGCCATCGTTATGTGTAGTGCGGTAGCGGAATTCCTCTTCAATCTTGTCGCTGAGTGCATAGCCGTAAGCCTCGCACGCCTGCCGCGCCATACGGATGCCGCCAAAGGGGTTTACGCCTCTTCTTAAGGGGCGGCTTGTCTGCAGGCCTACAATAAGCTCGTTTTCCTTATCAATATACCCCGGGGCATAGCTTGTGAGCGACGAAACCGTGGTAGTGTCAATATCCAAAACGCCGCCGAATTGCCGCTCCAGAGAAAAAAGCGCTTCGAGCTTTCGCATCACAGTACGCGTGCGCGGTGTGGCGGCGGCCAGAAAGCTTTCGTCGCCTGTATATTCCTTGTAGTTTTTCTGGATGAAATCGCGGACGGAAATCTCCGTCTGCCAGCTGCCACCCGTAAAACCTTCCCAATTTTTATGCATTTCCATTGTATACGCTCCTTTCGGTGCCGGCGCCAATCAAAAAAGGCAAACCAGCTTTTCCATAAAACTGATTTGCCCAGACGGTCGGCCGTGAGAATTTGCGCATTCTTTTACACTCCCTTGCGGTACTCCGCAAACCCGTCAGTCATGTAAAAGCTTTATTTACCTACAGTATACAGGAAAAAGAACTGTTTGTCAACGGAAAAACGAAAAAAATCAGCGCGGGGAGGAAAGCGAGACGGTTGCGGTGAAGAGTGTGCCGTCGCGGTTTACGTCAAGGTGTACCTCATCGCCTGCCCGATAGTAGAGGAGCGCCTCGCGAAGCTCCGCCATACGAGTGAGGGGCGTGTTCTCAATCGCCGTTATGATGTCGCCGCGACAAAGTCCTGCGAGCCTTGCAGGACTGCCGGCTGCCACTTCACTTACATACAGGCCGTTTTCCGGCGCGCGCACGCCCATATACCGCGCTGTGGCGGCGTCGAGCGCATAGATGCCGAGATATGGCATTTCGTATTTTCCTTCTTCGAAAATTCTTTCCAGAATCGGGCGACAGATGTTGATGGAAATCGCAAAACCGATGCCCTCGGCGTCCTGCGCCTTGATGGTGTTTATACCCACCACCTCACCGCGCATATTGATAAGGGGACCGCCGCTGTTGCCGGGGTTTATAGAAGCATCGGTCTGAATAAGGTTCTCCATTAAAATGCCGCCTTCCGGCAGGAAAAGCGTGCGGTCCTTCGCACTTACAATGCCGGCCGTTACCGTGCGCTGAAACTGCAGGCTCAAGGGGTTCCCAATGGCCAGCACCGCATCGCCGACAGAAAGCGTAGCTGCATCGCCGAGCGGTGCGGGCGAGAGCCCGCGCGCGTCAATTTTCAAAACAGCGAGGTCCAGCGCACTGTCACTCCAGATTCTTTTTGCCGGGACGGTATTGCCGTCAAAAAGTGTAACGTACGGCTCACTTCTGTCACCCACAACATGTTGATTCGTAAGAACGTAGCCGTCCGTACTTACCACAATGCCGCTTCCCATACTTTCCACATTCTGGGGTGCCGAGAAGGCGTGGCTTCGTCCGAGGGAGGAAACGCCCACCACGGAAGGGGAAAGTCGCTCGGCAATGGAGGGAACCGCCGCGGTGTCCGCCTCGGCACGAAGGGAGAGAGAGGCATCGCCGCTGCCTGCATCATCGAGCATAACCGCGGAAACGAGAAAAGCCACCGCGGCAGAAAGTGCCACCAACGCGGCCATATATGTGATTTTTTTCATATAATCATCCTTTCTTTCTGTATAGTATATCAAAATGTAAAAAAAATATGCCGGTTCCCACAAAAAAGCACAGAGACACATACAATATATTGTTGTTACAAAAATGTAACACAAATATATTGGGTCAGTAATGTGAAAGTGAAAAAAACAGGGGTAAAAATCAAAGTTTTTTCAAAAAAGGCTTGAAATTCAAGCAAAAATCGTGTAAAATTTCATTAAGTGGTAGAAAGTGCAACTTTGTGCAAGAAAGTGGGTGAGTGCATGTACATCGGTCAATATTGTCATAACCTCGACGCGAAGGGCCGCGTAATCATGCCCTCCCGTTTCCGTGAGCAGCTCGGAGAGACCTTTGTGGTCACAAAGGGCTACGAGGGTTGCCTTACCGTATACTCAGAAGAAGAGTGGGAAAAATTCGCCGCCCAGCTTATGAGTATGCCGGGGCACAATGCAGATGCACGCCGCCTTCTCCGTATGTTCGCATCGGGCGCTGTTACGTGTGAAACGGACAAGCAGGGCAGAATCCTCTTGCCGGCACATCTTCGCGAGCATGCGGGCATTGAGAAAGAGGTTATGGTCATCGGCGCCATTTCGCGCGTAGAAATCTGGGATGGCGGTGCTTGGGAACGCTATAATAACGACGAAGAGGCTATGAGCCTTGAGGAAGCGGCGGCTCGCCTTTCGGGGATGGGCGTATGACGGCGTTTAGCCATACCACGGTACTGAAAAAAGAAACGGTGGATGGCCTTTTGGTGAAACAAGGCGGGCTGTATGTCGATATGACGCTTGGCGGCGGCGGACACAGTGAGGAAATCCTCTCCCGCGGCGGCAGAGTCATCGGCATCGATCAGGATGCGGTAGCCCTTTCCGCGGCAAGCGAAAGGCTCGGGCGATTCGGAAACGCATTCACACCGGTAAAAAGCAATTTTAAAGAGATAAAAAGCGTACTTAGTACGCTCGGTATACAAAAAGTAGACGGGATTTTGGCAGACCTTGGGGTTTCGTCTCCCCAGCTTGACGATAAGGACCGCGGGTTTTCCTATATGCAGGATGCGCCGCTGGATATGCGGATGGACAGAGACAACGCCTTCTCCGCATACGAGGTGGTAAACGGGTTTACGGAAAGTGAGCTTCTCCGCATCATTTCTGAGTACGGCGAGGAACGATGGGCAAAGCGCATTGCAGAGTTTATCGTACGCGCGAGAAGCGAAAAGCCGATTGAAACCACCGCAGAGCTTGTAAGTGTTATCAAAGCGGCGGTGCCCAAAGGCGCAAGACGCGACGGACCGCATCCGGCAAAAAGAACCTTTCAGGCCATCCGCATCGCGGTAAACGGAGAGCTCGATGTTCTGCGTGCGGCACTTCGGGATGCCGAAGAGATGCTTGCATCGGGCGGAAGGATTTCCATTATCACCTTCCATTCCCTTGAGGACAGAATCGTAAAAAATGCTTTTTCGGAAGCGAGCATCGGATGTACCTGCCCGAAGGAATACCCCGTTTGCATATGCGGGAAAAAGCCCACAATGCAGATTATTACGCGAAAGCCCATACTCCCGAGTGAAGAAGAACTTACAGAAAATCCGCGAGCACGCAGTGCCAAATTACGAATTGCAGAGAAGAGGTGAGCGCATGCAGGTACCGGTTTACGGTAACAACGCCTACAAGTACGAAAGCTATTACGAAATCAAAAAAGTACCGGCAGTAAAAACAGCGCGAAAGGTGGCGACGGGGAAGCGCAAGAAGAATCTTTCCGCCGCACGGAGCCTTGTATTTTCGGTGCTGGCCGTTTTTCTGGCGTTTGGCCTGCTCCTCAGCAATGCCCAGATTTTAGAAAAGAATGCAGAGGTTGCCGCTCTTGAGAAACAGCTTGAGAATATCAATGCGCAGGTGGTAGCCGGTGAATTCAGAATAGAGCGGGATATGGATCTCCACCGTATAGAAGAAGAAGCCGTGACACGGCTCGGTATGCAGCGCCCGACAAAGGCACAGACGGTATATGTCGATATGGGTAACTGCGATTATGCTGTGACGTGTCAGACGCCGAAAACCGGAAATTTCTTTTCCTCTATTGCCGATAATGTTTTGGAATATTTCGGATAGTACACCATATGATATACAAGCGAGGGAGCGGGAGAAAAGGACTCGCTCCCACTTTTAATACCGGCGAGGGGTGAAATCGGTATTGCGAAAAAACGGTACAATCAGCAGTAAAAAACGAATGAGAATTATGTACGGCCTTTTGCTTTTAGCGATGGTCGTTCTTTTGCTGCGCACGGGGTACTGGCAGATTATAAAAGGGCCGAGTCTCAAGCAGGAAGCCATTGAGCAGCAAACGCGTGACAGTGTCGTTTCTTCCGAGCGCGGCACAATCCGCGACAGAAATGGCGACGTTTTAGCGCAAAGCGCCACCACTAATATGGTGTGTGTGGTGCCGGTTACCATTAAAGCGGAGGGGAACGGCGAAGAAGTCGCGCGCGCGCTTTCTGAGATTTTGGAGCTTGACTATGAAACCGTTTATAAAAAGACACAGAGAAACAGCTACTACGAGATTGTAAAACGCCGCGTGGAAGCGGAGGAAGTGGAGAAAATCCGCGACCTCGGTCTTGCCGGCATTCGTCTCGATGAAGACACAAAGCGCTACTATCCGAACGGAAATCTTGCCTCGCATATCATCGGCTTTACCGGAGACGATAATCAGGGCCTCTGGGGACTTGAAAGTGTATACGATGAAGTGTTGGCAGGGCGCGCAGGGCGTATTATCACGGCAAAAAGTGCAAACGGCTCGGATATGCCGTATGCATACGAGCAGTATATAGACCCCGTACGCGGGAATGACCTTGTGCTGACAATTGACAGAACGATTCAGTCCTTTGTAGAAGGACATCTCGAGACGGCGGTGGCGGAAACGAATGTGCAAAACGGCGCGGCCGCAATTGTGATGAACCCCAAAACCGGCGAAATTCTGGCGATGGCCACAAAGCCGGACTATGACTTGAATCAGCCGATGCAGCTGGATGCCGGCATTATGGAAAGCCTTTCCGCACTTTCCGGTGAGGAATATCAGGAGGCATATTCCAAAGAGCTCAATAAACTTTGGAGAAATAAAGCCGTTGTAGATACATACGAGCCGGGCTCCACCTTCAAAGCGGTGGTCGCAGCAACAGCCCTTGAGGAGAATGTAGTAGGCCGAAATGAAGGGTTTTACTGCTCGGGCAGCCATACTGTTTCGGGCGTTCGCATTAACTGCCATAAAACAGCAGGGCACGGCGCCGAGACGTTCGATCAGGGCGTACATAATTCCTGCAACCCCGTATTTATGGAAATCGGCGCACGTATCGGCTGGGATAATTTCTACAAATACTATAAGAATTTCGGCTTCGGGGAAACGACCGGTTTTGAACTTCCGGGCGAGGCGGAAGGTATCTTCTTCTCCCGCGAAAATATGCACGACCTTGAGCTTGCCACAAGCTCCTTCGGGCAGGGGTTTAACGTAACGCCTCTCCAGATGATTACGGCGATGAGCGCAATTGCAAACGGCGGCTATCTTATGAAGCCGTATCTCGTAAAGCAGATAAACGATGAAAACGGCAATGCCGTAAAAGTGACGGAGCCGACGGTGGTGCGGCAGGTTATTTCGAAAGAAACCAGCCGCGCAATGTGCGAAATTTTAGAAGGCGTTGTTTCAAGTGGCGGCGGTAAAAATGCCTATGTAAAAGGCTACCGCATCGCCGGCAAAACGGGTACCAGTGAAAAACAGCCGCGCGGAAACGGCAAGTATGTGGCTTCCTTCCTCGGCTTTGCACCCGCAGATGACCCGCAGCTTGCCTGTATCGTCATTTTGGATGAACCGGTAGGTGAATACTACGGAAGCCTTATTGCGGCGCCGGTTGTGGGCAGAATTATGGAAGATTCTCTTCGTTACCTCGGCATAGAACGCCAGTACAGCGCAGATGAAGAAACAGACACCGATATCAATATGCCGGACGTTACGGGTAAATCCGCGCGCGAGGCGGCGCAGATTCTCATATCGGCAGGTCTTAAATATCACGTAGTAGGAAATGAAAGCGAAACGATAACGAGCCAGATGCCGCGCGCAGGCACAGCGGTGCGCCGCGATGCGGTAGGTATTCTGTATGCAGGGGATGCTGCGGAGGAGAAAGCCGTGGTGCCCGATGTTTTGGGTCTGTCTCTTTCCCAGGTGAATGCAGGCCTTACAAACAGTAATCTGAACTTTATGCTGCGCGGCACGGGGAAACTCGATGTCCAGGGCCTTCTGCAGGCCGTAGGGCAGGATCCGCCGGCAGGTAGCGAAGTACCCCAAGGCACAATTGTGCAGGTGGAATTTCGCTATGCAGGCAATGAATAACAGTGGAGGACCAAAATGCGACTGAGTGATGTATTACAAAATACAAAGTACACGCTTTACGGAGAAGATGTCGAAATCCAAAGCGTGCAGTATGATTCCAGAAAGGTAGTGCCCGGCAGCCTTTTTGTGGCGGTTCGCGGCTTTTCCGTGGATGGGCATACCTATATTGAAAAGGCTATCGAAAACGGCGCAGCCGCGATTTTAGCGGAAGAAAACTGCGAGGTGGGCGTGCCCGTAGCCGTATGCGACGATACACGCCGCGGCCTTGCCGAGGCCGGCGCACAGTTTTACGGAAACCCCGCAGAAAAGCTTAAAATCATAGGTGTTACCGGCACAAACGGCAAAACGACAACCACCTACCTTATAAAGCAGGTGCTGGATCTTCTGGGGTGCAAAACGGGCCTTATCGGCACAAACCAGAATATCATCGGCGACAAAGTTCTGCCCGCGGCGCGCACAACGCCCGAGTCTCTGGATTTGCAGAAAATGTTCGCGGATATGGTAGATGCGGGCGTGGAGTATGTGATTATGGAGGTTTCCTCCCATTCGCTCGCGCTTTCCCGTACACACGGCGTCCGTTTTCACGAGGCGGTTTTCACCAACCTGACCCAGGATCACCTCGATTTTCACGAGACGATGGAAAACTATATGGAGTGCAAGGCAAAGCTCTTTGAAAATGCCCGTCACGGCGTCATCAATGCAGATGATGCATACGGCAAAGAAATCCAAAAGCGCGCCCTTTGCCCCATCAGTACCTACAGTATAGAAGAAAAAAGTGACTTGCGCGCCCAAAACATCCGTCTTTCGGAGCGCGGCGTTATCTGCACGACCTATATCGGCAATGCGCCGTATGAGATTCGCCTTGGTATACCCGGGAGATTCTCTGTATATAATGCGCTCGCCGCGGCGGCAGCGTGTCTTGGTATGGGCATCCCGATGGATGAAATCTTAAAAGGCCTCATTCTGGCAAAAGGTGTTTGCGGCAGAGCCGAGGTGGTGCCGATTGCGGCGCCCTATTCGGTACTTATCGACTATGCACATACGCCCGACGGGCTTGAAAATATTATAAACACCGTTCGTGGCTTTGCAAAAGGGAAGGTGATCACGCTCCTTGGCTGCGGCGGCGACCGTGACAAAACAAAGCGCCCCAAAATGGGCGAGATTGCAGGGCGTCTTTCCGATTATGCCGTGGTTACGAGTGATAATCCGCGCACGGAGGACCCGAGCGCGATTATCCGCGATATTGAAGCGGGGATGACACAGTACCGCGATAAATACACCGTGGTAGAAAACAGAAAAGAGGCCATCCGCTATGCTATGGAATATGCAGGAGAGGGCGACGTGATCATCCTGGCCGGTAAAGGCCACGAAACATATCAGATTCTGAAAGAAGGCACGATTGATTTTGACGAGCGTGCCATCGTAAAGGAGATTTTCAAGGGATGAAAGGCTTTGAAATTGCCTCTGTGACAGGCGGCACACTCTTTGGCGATGGAAATGCGGAAATAAAAAGCATTTCCACAGACAGCCGTAAAATAGAAGAAGGTGCCCTTTTTGTGGCTATCCGCGGCGAACAGTTTGACGGAAACCGCTTTCTTTCTTCTGCTTTTGAAAAGGGCGCAGCCGTTGCCGTCGGAAACGACGAGTTTACCCCGGGCGAAGGCTGTGCTTACATAAAGGTAGAGGACGGTGTTCGTGCGCTCGGTGCATTGGCACGTGCGCACCGCGAGAAATTTTCCTTCCCCGTGGTAGGTGTTACGGGAAGCGTAGGCAAAACGACGACCAAGGAGATGATTGCGGCTGCGCTTTCGGAAAAGTTCTCGGTTTTGAAAACGGAAGGCAATTTCAATAATCATATCGGTCTGCCGCTTACGGTGCTCGGCCTTTCGGAAAAGCACACGGCGGCCGTTATCGAAATGGGTATGAGCGCCAAAGGCGAAATTTCGTATCTCACGCGCATCGCAAAGCCTACGGTGGCGGTTATCACCAATGTAGGGCTTTCGCATATTGAAAATTTAGGCTCGCAGGAAAACATCCGCGATGCAAAACTTGAAATCTGCGAGGGGCTTTCTGCGGGCGGCACGCTGTTTGTAAACGGCGATGACCCCTTCCTTCGGGATGTTGCGCCTTCGGGCGTGCACGTTGTACGCTTTGGATTTCAAAACGAAGAAGCCGAGGTGCGCGGAGAAATTCTGGGTGAGGACACTCTCCGGGTAGACGGCACCACGATCCGCGTCCCCGTGACGGGACGGCATAATCTTTACAATGCGCTGGCGGCTTACGCTATCGGAAGGAAAGAAGGCCTTTCCGGCGAAGCTGTAGCCGCCGGCATTCTCTCCTATACGCCGGACGGCATCCGCCAGAGCGAGGTGGAAATCCCGGGAGGTATCCGCGTGATTTGCGATTATTATAATGCAAGCCCCGATTCTATGCACGCGGCGCTTTCGATGCTTTCAAAAGGCGAGGCTACGAGGAGAATCGCAGTTCTCGGCGATATGCTGGAGCTTGGCGCCTACAGTGAGGTAAGCCACCGCGAAATCGGCAGAGCGGCGGCGGAGCGAAAAGTGGATATTGTTCTCACTGTCGGAAACGAAACGAAGTTTCTGGCTGAAAGCGCGGAGGACGGCGGCGTGAAAACGGTGCGCCACTTTGCGGATAATGCAAGCCTTGCGGCCTATTTGTCGGGCATTCTGACAAAAGGAGACCGCATTTTGATAAAAGGCTCCCACGGTATGAAAATGGGAGAAGTTTTTGAGAAAATCAGGGGATGAGTATGGAAAAAGTAATCAGCTTTTCAGCGGCTTTTCTGGCCGCGGCCATTTTGGGACTTTTGATTCTGCCGCTTCTGCGAAGCCTTAAGTGCGGACAAAGTATCCGGGAAATCGGGCCCGCGTGGCATCAGAAGAAAAACGGAACGCCCACAATGGGCGGGCTTATGTTCATTGGTGCCTTTTTAATGGTCACGCCGTTTGTTATCCGAAACAGCGGCACGCTGGCGCTTGCAATCTGCGCTGTTTTGTACGGCGTTATCGGCTTTTGTGACGATTATATTAAGGTTGTGAAAAAACGCAATCTCGGCCTTACGGCGCGGCAGAAGTTTCTGGCGCAGTTTTTCGTTACACTCGCGTTTCTTCTGTTCCTTATGTATGATGGCAGAATTGACACGAAAATTCTCATCCCGTTCTGTGCTCGCCCCGTGGATCTCGGTATCCTCTTTTTGCCGTTTGCGGCCTTTTTCCAGCTTGGCTTTGTAAACGGCGTCAATCTTACCGACGGGGTAGACGGGCTTGCCGGCTTTGTAACCGAGGCAGTAGTGCTCTTTCTGGCACTTGCGGCGTATATGTGCGGGAATATGTCCCTTGCCGCAACCTGCCTTGTGCTTGCGGGTGGTATTTTAGGCTTTTTACTTTTCAATGTACATCCCGCCCGCGTGTTTATGGGCGATACGGGCTCGCTGTTTCTCGGCGGCTTTGTAGCCGGCGCGGCAATCCTTTTGCGCTATGAACTCCTTTTGGTACTTGTCGGGTGTATTTATGTGGTGGAAACGCTTTCCGTTATTTTGCAGGTCGCTTCTTTTAAGCTTACCGGAAAGCGCATCTTCAAGATGAGCCCCATTCATCATCACTTTGAAATGTGCGGTTGGAGTGAAGCGAAGATTGTTTCCGTGTTTACGGCAGTCACCGTACTTGCCGCAGCAGTAGGGTATCTGGCAATTCGCTAAAAAACAGGAAAGGAGTACCCGCGTATGCAGAAAAAGAAGTACAGCATCAAAGGGATCGACATCCCTTTTCTTGTCATTTTGCTCACGATGATTATTTTCGGCCTTATTATGGTTTTCAGCGCGAGTGCCCCTTCGGCATTTTATAATGAGGGCGATAAGCTGTACTATATCAAGAGACAGCTCCTTTTCACGTGTATGGGCACGGCGGCGATGGTGGCATGCATCGTTATTACGCCGCATGTAAAGCGCCTTACAAATCTGGTTTTTTACATTTCCGTCGGTCTTTTGCTCCTCGTTCTGGCCATCGGCAGTGTGGGCGGCGGTGCCCAGCGCTGGCTGTCTCTCGGTCCGATTCGATTTCAGCCGTCCGAGCTTGTAAAATTTTCACTGGTTCTTTATTTTGCAAGGCGCATTTCCGAAAGAGCGAAGAATGACCTTCTCGATTTCAGACGCGGACTCCTGCCGTATCTTCTGATTCTGGTCGGCCTTGCAGGCGTTATGATTTTGCAGGACCATTTAAGTGGTATGATTATGATTATGGCTGCAGGCATCATTGTACTGATTGTCGGCGGTGCGAATCTTTGGCACATCGGCTTTTTGTCGGCCTTCGGCGCCGTAGGTGTAGGCCTTCTCGCTGTTTTTGAGCCGTATCGCTTCAAGCGTCTTATCGCTTTTGCGGACCCGTTTGCCGTAAAAATGGAAGAGGGCTGGCAGATTGTGCAGGGCCTTTATGCCGTTGCATCCGGCGGCCTGTTCGGGCTTGGCCTCGGGCAGAGCCGGCAAAAGTTTTTGTACATTCCTGAAGCACATAATGACTATATTTATGCCATCATCTGCGAGGAACTCGGCTTTGCGGGCGCCATTTTGGTGGCGGTGCTCTTTGCGCTTCTTATCTACCGCGGCATCTATATTGCCCTGCAAACCAAAGATACCTTTTCGAGCCTTACGGTCTTTGGCATCATTGCCATTATCGGCCTGCAGTATTTAATCAACGTCGGCGTTGTAACTTCTACGATTCCGAACACCGGTATGCAGCTTCCCTTTTTCAGCGCCGGTGGTTCGTCGCTCATCTTTATGATGGCGGCGATGGGCGTGGTGCTCGGCATCTCACGGCAGATAAAGCCAAAAGGTGCCATGCGCCGGAAGGAGGATAAAAAATGAGAGTAGTGCTTTCCGGCGGCGGCACGGGTGGGCACATTTATCCGGCCATCGCTATCGCAAACTATATAAAGGAACAAAAACCGGACACCGAGTTTTTATTTATCGGCAACGAGGGCGGTATGGAAACGCGCCTTGTGCCGCGTGCAGGGTATTCTATCAAAACTATGCGCGTGCAGGGTCTTCGGAGAAGCCTCAGCCTTGAGAATTTCAAAACGGCGGTGCGGTTTGTAACTTCCCGCTTTGCGGCTGCAAAAATCCTGAAAGAATTTGCGCCCGATATCGTAATCGGCACGGGCGGCTATGTCTGTCTTCCCGTAATGCTTGCCGCGGCGAAAATGAAAATTCCGTCGCTTGTGCACGAACAGAATGTATTTCCCGGCCTTGCCGTCCGCGTGGCAGGCAGCCGCGTGGATACGGCCATAAGCTTTCCGGAAACGGAAAAATATTTCAAAAAACCACCGCGGCGTGTGCTTCTGACGGGGAATCCCATCCGTCCCGAGCTTCTTCGTGCGAAGGCGGAGAAGAAAAACGGTGAGCCGCTGGTCCTTGTAAGCGGCGGAAGCCTTGGCGCAGGCAAACTAAACGAAGCGCTCATAGAGCTTCTCGCGATGGAGGGGCAGGAATACTTTGGCATCATTGCCTCCACAGGCGAGAGAAATTATGATGCGGTGATGCAAAAAATCGAAGAAAAGAAGATACGGCTCTCGGAGAATAAGAAGATTCTGCCGTATATTCATAATATGGATGCGGTACTTTCCGAGGCCGATATTGCCGTAACAAGAGCCGGGGCGATTACCATAAGCGAGCTCTGCGCACTCGGAAAGCCTTCCGTTTTAATTCCAAGCCCGAATGTCACAAACGACCATCAGACCTATAATGCCCGCGCTATGGAAAAAGCGGGCGCAGCCGTGCTGCTTCCGGAAACGGAGCTTTCGGGCGAGATTTTAGCAGGGCAGATCCGCACGCTTTTGTCGGACAGAAAGCGGCTTTCTGAGATGGAAGAAGCGGCGAAGAGTATTGCCATCACCGATGCCTGCGCGCGCATTTATGCGTGGGTAGAAGAGCAGATGCAGTAACCAACTGATATGTACCTTGCATAGTATGTACTGCGAACGTTTTCGTACTATGGAGGTGCAGAATGTATACGATAGAAATCACCGGCGGCAGACCGCTTGCCGGCACGACAAGGGTGCAGGGCGCCAAAAACTCCGTTCTCCCTATTCTGGCAGGGACAATACTGGGCGAGGGAGAAAGCGTGATTTACGGCTGTCCGCGTCTTGACGATGTAGATTGTTCTTTGGAAATTTTAGATTGGGCCGGATGCCGCACAAGGTGGGAGGACGATGCCGTTGTGGTGGACGCCTCACACATTTTGCGAAGCACGGTGCCCGATACGCTGATGCACAAAATGCGCTCATCCATTACCTTTTTAGGCGCGCTCACCGCGCGGTGCGGTGAGGCGGAGATGAGCTTTCCAGGCGGATGTGAGCTTGGGCCGCGGCCGATTGATTTACATATCAAGGCACTTTCAAAAATCGGCATCCGCGTGAAAGAATACGGCGGCACGGTAAGAGCAGAGCTTGGCGATTTTGCCGGCGGTGAGGTGCATCTCGATTTTCCGAGTGTGGGTGCTACGGAAAATCTGATGATGGCCGCATCCCGTGCACGCGGCGAAACGGTTTTGCGAAATGCTGCAAAAGAACCTGAAATTTGTGATTTACAAAACTTTCTGAATAAAATGGGTGCGAAAATAGAGGGCGCCGGCACCGATGTGATCCGCATTGAAGGTGTGCCGCATCTTTCCGGTGCACATCACCGCGTTATTCCCGACAGAATCGTTGCTGCCACTTATCTCGCGGCAGGGATGATGACGGGTGGCGAGATTGAACTTCTTGGTGCCGCGGCCGGGCATATTGGCGCAATTTTGGATGTTTTCCGCGAGGCGGGTGCACGTATCCATACCGAGGGAGACCGCATAGCGCTTTCCGCACCGAAAAGAATGAAAGCAATAAAACGGCTTCGTACGATGCCTTATCCCGGTTTTCCCACAGATGCGCAGGCCATTTTGTCGGCAATGCTGACGCTTTCCGAGGGCACGAGCATCGTGGAGGAAACGATATTCGAAAACCGGTTCCGCCACTGCGGCGAACTTTGCCGTATGGGCGCAGATATTACCACGCGCGGCAGCATCGCCGTCATCCGCGGGGTGCCGCGTCTTACGGGTGCGCGTGTGGAAGCCATGGAGCTTCGCGGCGGTGCAGCGCTTGTGATTGCGGGCCTTGCGGCAGAGGGAAAAACGGAGGTTTCCGGCACGGCGCATATTGCCCGCGGGTACAGTAGCCTTATAGAGGATATGGGAAAGCTCGGTGCGGAGATCCGAAAAAAATAAAAGGAGAGGCCATATGGCAAGAAAACAAAGGAACCTTGGCGGTGCTTTTATACTGCTTGTACTTTTTATCATCGCCGTTGTTGTTACCTTCACAACACCTGTGTTTAATATTACCACGGTCACCGTCACGGGGAACGAAACGATTGCCGCCGAAGAAATTCTGGCAGCTGCGCATATCCCGGTAGGGACGAACACGTATCGCGTTTCTATGAAAAAGGCCGGCGCGCGCGTGGAGGAATTGCCGTATATTCTTTCGGCCAAGGTCGGGCGGCGCTTTCCGGCAAGAGTGGTCATCGCGGTTACAGAGCGAAAAGAGGCAGGAGCCGTCATATGCCCGGGCGGCTTCGCCGTCATTGATAAAGCGTGCCGCGTGCTGCGCCTGACACCTGTGGAGGAGAAACACATCCCCGTAATTGGCGGCGCCACGGTGGATACGGCGATGCCGGGTACGGAAATCCTTATGAAGGATGCGCGTTTTACGGCGGACCTTAAAAATTTGTTTGCTACCATCGAAAAAGAAAATCTCTCGCTCGAATTTGCGCGGATATCGCTCGAGTCGGCATCAGAGGTGATTTTAGAAACGCGCGGCGGTATGGAAATCCATCTCGGGAGTCTGGACGAGCTTTCCTATAAGCTGCAGATGTGCCGCAACATTTTGGAAGGCGGCCGTGCAGGTCTCAATAAAGACAGTAGCGGCGTCCTCAGGTGGACAAGCGAGGGACATTTCTCGTACCGACAGAATAAAAACTGAAAAAAATGAAAAATTTTTCAAAATTCTCTTGCATAAACGCGGAAAAAGCGATACAATAAAGTAGATAAAGACTAAGGAGGATTCATAAATGGCTTTAGAAGATATGAATTTGGCACAGGTGATTAAAGTTGTCGGCGTCGGTGGCGGCGGCGGCAATGCCGTAAATCGTATGGTGGAAGCCGGCGTTCGCGGTGTTGAATTCGTGGCAATCAATACAGATAAGCAGGCACTTGGCTGCTCGAAGGCCGACAAGACTATCCAGATCGGCGAAAAGATTACAAAGGGCCAGGGTGCAGGCGCAAATCCGGAAGTTGGCAGAAAGGCTGCGGAAGAAAGCCGTGCAGAAATCGAAAAGCTTCTGGAAGATGCCGATATGGTATTCGTAACGGCCGGTATGGGCGGCGGCACAGGTACAGGTGCGGCTCCCGTTGTGGCATCCATTGCAAAGGAAAAGGGTATCCTCACAGTAGGTATCGTAACTAAGCCCTTCTCTTTCGAACTTAAGCGCCGTATGAATCAGGCTGAAGAAGGCATCGCCGCACTTCGTGAAGCGGTAGATACCATCATCGTTATCCCGAACGATAAGCTCCTTGCACTCTGCAGTGCAAAAACAACTGTGAAAGAAGCTTTTAAAATGGCGGACGAAACGCTTCGTCAGGGCGTATCCGGCATTTCCGAGCTCATCAATACTGCAGGCGATATGAACGCTGACTTTGCAGACGTTACCCGCATTATGAAGGATGCAGGCTTTGCCCATATGGGTATCGGCCGCGCCAGCGGTGATAACCGTGCAGAAGAAGCTGCCCGTATGGCAATTGCCAGCCCGCTTCTCGAAACTTCTATCGATGGCGCAACCGGTATTCTCATTAACGTAACCGGCGGCGAAGAACTCACGCTCCTCGAAGTCAATGCAGCTGCAAACCTTGTACATAGCTGCGCAGATGCCAATGCAGAAGTTATCTTCGGTATGGCAATCGACGAGACGATGGGCGATGAGATTTCCATCACCGTTATCGCAACGGGCTGCAGAAGCGGCAGAAAGCAGGATCTCGAGGATCTCAAGGTGCCGACATTTGACAAAAATCGTGGCATCACGCCGCAGACGCCTTCTGAGCCGACAAACTTTGATTCCGAAGATTTACAGCTTCCGGAATTCATGCGCAAACCGAATATCGAATTCTAAGAAAACCCAAAAAGGCGGCAATTTTGCCGCCTTTTTCGATGCCCGTAAAACTTTTGAAAAACACGTTGACAAGGCGGGTGGAGTGTGGTATATTGATTACAATATGTAAAGAAGAAAGGAGAAAGATGATGTATACTTCTTTTTCTCTTAGCGGCACCTGGGAAATGGATTATGCGAAAGATGCATATCTTGACACTAAAGTGCCCGTTGTCAAGTGGGAGCCTGTGAAAAACGCCGTCCCCGGATACTGGGAGGATATGACGGATTCGTTTTTGATGGCGCCCTTTTTCTGCAAACTCGAAATCAACCCGCTTTATGGTCTTCAGCAGTACCCGATTTCGGGCGTGGTGCCGGATATGGCACTTCCCAATATTGTAGGCAACTTCTTCTATCGTCGCACATTTTGCTGCGAAAATATCGTAGGGGATGCCTGCCTGCATTTTGAAGGCGTGCAGAATGCCGTAAGCGTATGGATAAACGGCACGTATCTCGGTCGCCACGAGGGCTACAGCGCACCCTTTGCGGTACAGATTCCGGAAGGGCTCCTTGTGGACGGGGAGAATGAAGTCATCCTCTCCATCTCCAACCACCGCCTTATGGGATATGGTGGCGAGCCGGTTTCGGGCCTTACGTCGCGCGCGGCCAATGAATGTACGGGCGGTATCACGGGCGAGCTTACACTCCGCGTATACACCGGCCCCCTTCGCGATGCGGCTGTCCTTATTTCGGAGGACTGCAAAACGGCCAGTGTCCAGATTACCGCAGTTTCCGAAGCGGAATATACCTGGAGCGTCTGGGATGGCGAGACGGAGCTCAAAACGGGCAAAGCAAACGGCGATTTTTCGTTTAGTACGGAAGGCCTCGAATTCTGGAGCCCGGAGAGTCCGAAGCTTTACACACTGCGCATCGAGTGCGAAGGCTCGCTCCTTTTAAGGCAGTTCGGTGTAAGAAAGCTCACGGTCGATGGCACAGATTTCCGCTTAAACGGCGTGCCGTATTATCTCCGCGGCATCTGTGAGCACTGCTATTTCCCCGAAACTGTACATCCTGACCATAATATTTCGTATTACCGCGAAATGATAAAAACATTCAAAAAGCTCGGCTTTAACTTTATCCGCTTCCATACCTTTATTCCTGCGGAGGAATATATGCAGGCGGCGGACGAGCTCGGCATGCTTCTGCATGTAGAAACCCCGAACAATACTAGCGAGGCGGAGTGGAAGGAGATTGTCACTTTCTGCCGCCGTCACACTTCGGTTGTGATTTACTGCGGCGGTAATGAGCTTTGGGTGGATGAGGACTATATTGAGCACTTCCGCAAATGCGCCGCCGATGTGCATGCGCGGACAGATGCATTCTTTACGCCCATGAACGCCATCCGTGGCCTTGAATATGCATTTCCGAAGGAGAGCGCGCTCGACCCCGATATGAAAACAGAGCCGTTTTTGCATCATCCCGGCCGCTTTAAACTGGTAGACGAATTTACCGATATGTATGCAAGTTATCCGCTCGGTCAGCTCAGCTATAATTCTCTGACTGCTGATCCGAAAAAAGTGGATAATTGGAGCGTAGTGTACAATAAACCGCGCGTAACGCACGAAATTTGTATTGATGGTACATACGCCGACCTTAGCCTTAAAGACCGCTATCGTGGCTGGAAAATTGGCAAAACGGATATGTTTTCTTCTATTGAACGCCATCTCGAAGAAAAAGGCGTTCTCCACAAGGCACCGCTGTATTTTAAGAATTCTTCCGAATGGCAGCGCCGCATACGGAAGCACTGCTTTGAAGCTGTACGCCGTTGCCATAAGCTCGGCGGCTATGACTTCCTCGGCCCCATCGATACACATTGGCATACCTTTGGCTACGATGTAGGTATGATGAATGAGTTTTATGAATTAAAGCCCGGTGAGACGGTGCGAAATGTGCGCATGTATAATTCGCCCACCGTGCTTCTCACGGACCTTGACCGCCGTTCGAATTTCACTGAAGGAGAAGTGCTCGAAACCGGTATTCATGCTTCGTACTTTGGCGAGCGTGACCTTATAGGCGGCATTTTAACCATCCGCCTCTCGCTTTCCGGCAAGGTAATTTACCGCAAGGAAGTAGAAGTAGACCGGCTTCCGAACGGCAAAATTTCGAAGCTTTACGATTTGCAGTTTACATTGCCCGAGGTGAAAAAACCTGCGGATATGAAGCTTTATGTAACGCTTGACGGTGATGGACTTTTCACCGAGAACGAATGGGAACTGTACCTTTTCCCGAAGGTAGAGATGCCTTCCTACGGGGACTTGCTTGTTTCCGACGGTATGACGGACAAAGAACTTTTTGATGCGCTTGAACAGGGGAAAGATGTTTTGATTTTCGGCGCGGAGCCGTTTGTAAGCCGCGACACGTCCTTCCGTATTTCCCTCGCAGGGCGCACAAGCGGCTACCTTGCCACAGTGATCGCCGACCATCCCGTAATGCGCGACATTCCGCACGAAGGTTTCTGCGGCTGGCAGTTTGCAGAGCTTTTGACGGGCGGTAAGAGTGTATGCTTTGACGACAGCGTGCCGTTTAACCCCATCGTAGAAGTGGCACCGACGCATAAGTGCGTCGTGCGGCAGGCTTCTCTCTTTGAGTACCGCGCACTCTCGGGAAGACTTCTCGTTTGCGGCTTCCGCTTCGATGAAAATGACCCGATGGCGCAGTACTTACGTGCAAGACTTATCGAATATGCAAAGAGCGATGCATTTTGTCCCGCGGATGCTATCGACAGAGCGGGCCTTGCGGCACTACTTTCGGACACGTACACAAAGACTGCCGAGAACACAAACTTTGCGATGAACCAGAACGATATCACAGCAACGCGCAGAAATAAGAAATAAGAAGAAAGAGCGGCAAAGCGTAGGCTTTGCCGCTCTTTCTCGTAGGGATAGGAAAGGCGCAGAACAAAAAAACGATTCAAACACAAAAGGGCTCTCCCTCCTGGAGAGCCCTTTTTCTATGTTTTTACAGGTTAAACAGAAGATTTTGCATTTCGTCATATTTCTTTTCCATATCACAAAGGAGTGCCAGCTGATTGGCCGCGCGTTCGGCATTTTGCCGCGGTGTGCGGATGGAGAAATAGACATCCCCCATAAGATAGTCGGCCAGAAAACGGATAGCAAGCTCAAAGGTGAGAACGAGGGAGGAAAGCGCCAGATTTTCTATTTCTGTGTTTGTAAGCTTTCCATCGGTTCCGTTTAGGTACCCACGGAGAAATGCCTCGTAATAGTCCATATTGAGCGCTACGCGCGAAAGGTCGGTATCTTCTTCGGTGGTAGCATTTGCGCCCGAACGCACCATATCCCCAAAATCGTACAGGGCGGTGGAGGGCATTACCGTGTCAAGGTCAATGACACAAAGACCGTGTCCCGTTCTCTTATCAAAAAGAACGTTATTGATTTTCGTGTCATTATGTGTAACGCGTACGGGGAACTTCCCTTCCGAGAAGGGCTTGGTGATAGCAGAGGCAAGATGCGAAAAGCGTTCTGCCGTCTCAAGCAGGTCCCGGACCTCGTGTGCTCTGCCTGCAGCGTCCGCATCCACTGCTTTTTGAAGTGTTTCCCATCTCTTTTCCGTATTGTGGAAGTCGGGAATCGTTTCCGAAAGCTGTGTGGCGTCGAAATCAGAAAGACGATTCTGGAAGCGACCAAAGATAAAGGCCGCTTTATAGGCTTGTCCGACAGACGAAACATTTTGCAGCGTCATCACATTGTCAATAAAGTGATACATACGCCAGGCTGTGCCGTCCTCAGCCCAGAAAAGATATTTTCCGGTTTCCGGGACGGGGAGAAACTGCAGCACCTGCCGCGACGGATCGCGCCAGGCGGCGCGCACTTTTCTTGAAAGATGCTCCGTTATGAGATGGATGTTTCGCATTACCTCTTCGGCGTTTTTAAAAACTTTTGTATTTATGCGCTGAAGCACGAATTTGCCTTTTCCCTCCACGACAAAGGTATCATTGATATTCCCTTGCCCGAGCGGCTCAATATTCCGGATAGAGCCCGGGGGGAGAAAGCCTTCCGCAACGCGCAGAATACGTGTATCCACTATCTCTTTACGCGTGCGTTGCCTTCCCAGATGCTCCAAACCTGTTCTTCGTCAGCGGGCTGTGCATAGTCTGTAAGGAAGGTGGTAGCGAGTGCGCCGCTGGCCCAGCCGAACTGAATCCACTTTTCCGGTGCCCAGCCGCGGAGAATAGCGTAGAGCAGACCGCCCACAAAACCATCGCCGCCGCCGATACGGTCGAGAACATGGATTTCGCGGGGTTCCACTATATGCCAGTTGTCGCCTTCGAGCATAATGCCGCCCCAGAGGTGGCAGTTGGTGTTGATAACCTGACGGAGTGTGGTTGCGTATACTGAGGTGTGGGGATATGCCTTCTTCACTTCCATAATCATGCCTTTGAAGGATTCAATCTTGGAAGAAATATCCTTGCCGCCGGCTTCGGGGCCTTTCATGCCGAGGCAAAGCTGGAAGTCTTCTTCATTACCAATAAGAATATCGGAAACGCTTGCAATTTCTGCAAAGCTCTTGCCGAGTTCCTCTTCGCGGCCAATCCAGAAGGAGGCGCGGTGGTTAAGGTCAAAGGAAATCAGCGTACCGTACTTCTTGGCAGCACGGGCAAGCTCGAGGCAGAAGGTTGTGGTTTCGGGAGAAAGTGCGGCGATAAGACCGGAAAGGTGGAGAACCTGTACGCCTTCTTCACCGAAAATGCGTTCGAGATCAAAGTCGCGGATGCTGAGCGTTCTGCCAACTTCACCGGCTCTGTCATTCTGTACGCGCGGGCCGCGGGAGCCGTAGCCGCTGTCAGCAATGTTGAACTGGTGACGGTAGCCCCAGGGGCCGCCCTGTTCTACTTCCTTGCCTTCGTAGGCCATATGGCGTGCGGTGAGGTTACTCTTAATAAAGTGTGCAATAGGGCTGCCCTTTACGAAGGTTGTGAGAACCTTTACGGGAAGACCTAAGTACGAAGAAATGCTGGCTACGTTCGTTTCAGCGCTGGTAGCCTGCATTACGAAACGGTCGCTCGCGTGTGTCGGCTGGCCGTTTTCGGGGGTGATACGTACACCCATGCTGGTGGGAACAACTAAGGACCATTTGCAGTTTTCTTTCAGTTTCATTTTCAAAATCCTCTCTATATTTATTTTACAGAACTTTACGAAGGAATGATTGTGTACGCGGATTCTTTGGCGCGGAGAAAATTTCCTCCGGTGTGCCCTTTTCCATAATGGTGCCTTCATCCATGAAGATTACGGTGTCGGCCACCTCGCGTGCAAAGCCCATTTCGTGGGTAACGATAACCATCGTCATCCCCTCACGGGCCAGCTGCTTCATAACATCCAGAACTTCACCGAACATTTCGGGGTCGAGCGCGCTTGTAGGCTCGTCAAAGAGCATAACTTCAGGATTCATACAGAGAGCGCGCACAATGGCGATACGCTGCTTCTGTCCGCCGGAAAGCTGGGAGGGGTACGCCTCGGCGCGGTCGCGAAGACCAACGCGCTCGAGAAGCGCATACGCCTTTTCTTCCGCTTCCGCCTGCGAAATCTTAAGAAGTTTCATAGGCGCCAGTGTGAGGTTTTTTAAAACGGTGTAGTGCGGGAACAGATTGAACTGCTGAAACACCATCCCCATTTTCTGGCGCATACGGTTGATGTCAACCTTTGGGTTTATGATATCTGTATCTTCGAAATAGATGTGTCCGCCCGTGGGCTCCTCGAGAAGGTTCAGGGAGCGGAGAAAGGTAGATTTTCCGCTCCCGGAAGGACCGATGATAACGACAACCTCGCCTCTGTGAATTTCCGTGTTCACATCGCGAAGCGCGTGGATGGTTTCCTTGAAAGTTTTCGAGAGACCTTCGGTGCGGATGATAACTTCGCTATTATCTTTCACTGCTGCGCAGCCTCCTTTCCAGAAGTGTGACGAGATGCTGGAGTGCAAGCACCATCACAAGGTAAATAATGGCAACTGCGATAAGGGGCATAAAGGCGGAGTATGTGGCCGCGCGGATGGCGTTGCCGGCATACATAAGGTCGCCAAGCCCGATATAGAATGCAATGGAAGTTTCTTTAAGAAGCACAACAAATTCGTTTGCAAGTGCGGGGAGTACAGCTTTGAAGGCCTGCGGGAATACGATGTAGAACATCGTCTGCATATATCCAAAGCCGAGACTACGGCCGGCTTCCGTCTGGCCGTTGTCGACGCTCATAATACCGCCGCGCACAATTTCTGCCACATATGCGCCGGAATTGAGGCCGAAGCAGATGACAGCCGCGAGGAACTTGTCAATGCCGAGAGGCATAAAGATTACGAAGTAAATAATCATAATCTGCACCACAACCGGCGTGCCGCGGATTACGGTGAGGTAAACCTGCGAAATGCCGTTTAAGAGTTTGAGCACAATGTTGTGGCGGGTGGTTTTAATATAGGTGGAACGGACAAATGCCACCAGAAAACCGATGATAATACCGAGAAACAGGGCGAAAAGCGTGAGCTTAATCGTCGTCCAGAGACCGGTGAAAATCGTTTTCCATCTGTCGGCTTCAATAAAGTTTCTTTCAAAATCTTCGGAAAGATTATTCCAGAAGCTGCCGAGAGGGGAAGAAGTGTCCGGCTTTTTCGGACGGTTTATTTCGAGGCACTGCATAAGGCCCTTTTTGATATTCGCGGAAGAGAAAATCTTTTCTTCCGTCGTACCGTCCGGCTTTGTAATCTGTACGGAATCAATGCCTGCAAGATCCTTTTCAATTTCGAGAAGGTCACCGAAAGCGGCATTGGTGAGTGCATCGTCTGCATATACCAGAAAGCCTTCGCGCGTTTCATACAGTGCAATGCGAAGCGACGTTGTCTTTTCCTCGGCTTCGGCTAAAAGCGTGTCCAACAGCGGCTCAAACTCCATCTTGAAGTTCAGCGCGGACTTGAACATCGTACTTCCCGGCTTTTTCTCGTCAGAAGAAAGGAAGACGGAATAGTGCGGTGCGATGGCACTGTGCAGATCGAGAGAGCGCACGGTACAGTCTAAAAACACATCGCGTTCCGTTCCGTATTCGACGATGGCATCGACCACAACTTCGTTTTCCGCCGCTACCTTCTGCATCGTTTTGGAGGTGGCCATTTTGTCAAGCTGCTGGTTGATAAGAATCGCGGCCTCTTCCGGTGTGATTTCGGAGGCCTCCGTTTCATTTTTCATTGCAAATACAAACCCAACTACGACCGCGACAAGCAAAGCTGCCGCCAGAAGCCAGGAAATCAGTTTCTTTTTCTGCATGTTTTTTTCTCCCTTAAACAATTCTTTTAAAGGCAAACACCATTTTTGCACTTAAAGGAATTGTTTATAAAACGACTATAAAAGCGGGAGAAACTCCCGCTTTTATAGGGTTTTTGTTTCTTTATTCGGCGCTAATGTATTCTGCGATGATGGCATCGATTGTGCCGTCAGCCGTCAGCTTTTCAAGAGCCTTGTTGATGTCGGAAAGAAGCGTAGCATTTTCCTTTGCAATTGCAATGGCGTAGTCTTCTACGGCGTATTCCGTGTCAAGAATCTTGAGGCCTGCGTTCTGTTCAACAAATGCCTTTGCCGGTTCGTTGTCGATGATAACAGCGTCAACGTCGCCGCCGAGGAGAGCGATAACAGCGTCTGCACCCTTGCCGTAGCTGGTTACATTTTCTTCGCCGTAATCGTCTTTGGAGTACATATCACCGGTGGTGCCGAGCTGTGTGCCGATCTTCTTGCCGGCGAGGTCATCGAGGGAAGCGATTGCGGAATCTTCCGTAACGATAACAACCTGAACGCCTGTGGCATAGCTTGCGGTGAAGTCAACTTCTTCCTTGCGTTCGTCGGTAACGGTCATACCGGCCATACCGAAGTTTACTTCGCCCTTCTGTACGGAAGCGATGATGGAATCAAATTCCATATCTACAACTTCGAGGGTAGTGCCGAGTTCCTTGGCGATTGCGGTAGCAATGTCAATGTCGATACCCTTGAAAGCTTCGCCTTCTTTGTACTCATACGGCGGGAAGGCAGCGTTTGTGCCCATCTTGAGAGCTTCGGCGTATGTGCCTTCATAGGTTGCAGACGGTACGTTCGGAACTTCCGTCTGGGGTGCCTTCTGACATGCAGCAAAGGAGAAAACCATTACAGCGGCCAGAAGAAACAATACTGTTCTTTTCATTGGAAAAAACCTCCTAAAATAATTAGAATCAACCTTATTATACATTGCGAATCACAAAAAAGCAAGTGTTTTGGTAAAAAAATGTAGAATCCCCAGATTCTAGAGTCCTTCGGGCGGCGCGGGGGTTACGTAGACCGTATGCTGCTTTTCATACAGAACCATACCCGGCCGTGCGCCGGCAGGCTTCCATACGTTTTTGACGGCCGTATAGTCCACGGGCACCTGCGCACTGTTTTTTCCGCTGCTGAAGTAGGCGGCGATGGCGGCAGCACGGAGAATGCAGGCATCGGGCACCTCTCGCCTTTCCGACTGTATCAGAACATGGGAACCGGGCATATTCTTCACGTGCAGCCAGATATCCTCGGCACGCGAGAGACGGAAAGTTACAAGGTCATTTTGGTGGTTATTCCGCCCGACAAGAACGGAAAAAGAATCCACCGTGATTGCAAGCGGGGAAGAAGGCGCTTCCTTCTGTTTTTTGCCGCGCACTTCCGTTTTAATATAGCCACCTGCAGAAAGCTCAGCGCGGATTCCCGAAAGCGCTTCCTCGGAATCGGCACGCGAGATGGCGTCAAGCACCGTTTCCATATAGGCACATTCTTCTTGTGTGCGCTGAAGCTCTTCCTTTACGATAACGGCCGCCGTTTTAAGCTTTCTGTACTTTTTGAAATACAACTGTGCATTGACGGCAAGGTTTTTTGTTTTGTCAAGCGGAATTTCTATGGGGCGCATTTCGTCATAGAAGTTTTCGAGAGAAATACGCGCCATTCCGGCTTCGCCGCGATGGAGATTGGCCAGAAGCAGCTCGCCGTATATCCGGAAGGTTTCCATATTTTCTGTTTCCGAAAGCGTGGCCGTATGAATACTGATTTTCTTCCGGAGCCTTGCCAGAATATTGACAGCGTGCTTTTTAAGGCTTGCGCCCTTCTGACGGAGACGATCGCTTTTGTCCCGTCCGGCATAGAAAAGGTCAAGCGCTTCTGATAGCGTTTCGGCTTTTTCTTCCTTTAATATATCTTTATGCGCGAAAGGCGTGTATGCCGTGAAATCCACGGGTACACCTTCCGGCGAGAGAAGCAGAGTGGGAGAGAATTCGCCGCGGCGTATGCGGTCTGCAAAAGCCATAAGACCGCCCGCGAGTGCTGCTTCATTTCCGCGTACGGGTGCATCCTCACACCCTGTGCTTTCCGCTGCGATGCACCTCGCGGCCATAGGGGAAAGCCCGCGGAACAGGGTAACGAGCGCTTTTTCGGCGAGTGCTTCGGGCATCGACCCGAGAAGGGCGGTAGCCGCTTCTGCATTTGCCGTTATGGGGTTTACCTTATCCTGCAACGGCGGCGGGGAATAGCGAAGCCCCGGTAATATACCGCGGCCGGCCGAAAGGTCGGTATGGTGCGCGGCTTCTATAATTTTTCCGCTTTCATCGGTGAGAATAATATTTGGATTGCGGCCGACAAATTCGGCGTATAAAAACCGCTCGCACACGTCGCCCATTTCATTATATACGCTTATGGTAAAGCGAAGAATACGCTCAAAATCCGGCTGGGTGATTTCTACAATCCGGCCGCCGGAAAGGTGCTTGCGGAGAAGCATGCAGAACATCGGCGCGTCGATGGGGTTTTTCTTCCGCACTTCGGTAAGGTGCACCCGCGGATTCATATGCCCTGCACTGATCAGAAGGCGCACATTTTCGCGGGGTGTGCGGATGAAAAGCACAATTTCGTCGCGTTCGGGCTGATATATTTTATCTATACGTCCCTCAAGGACGGTGGCGCGCAGTTCATGCGCAATGGCCGAGAGGGCCGTAGCGTCAAATGGCATACAATTCTCCCAGTTTTCTTGTTTTTTCTTATTGTACCATATTTTTTTTGGGCAGTCAATAGCACGAAAAACAAAAATGGCGCGTGAGAAAACAAGAGAAAAAACGAGAAAAAGAGAGAAAACGAGAGTAATGCAAAATAAAAATAAATTTTTTCAAAAAACCTATTGACAAAAGGAATTTTGTGGCGTATAATATGCAAGCATTCGAATAAAAATGGAGGGAAAAGCACATGAGTACTTTTATGACAAAGCCGGCTGATGTGAAAAGAAACTGGTACATTATCGATGCGGCAGGCAAACCCGTTGGTCGTGTAGCTACAATTGCAGCCACACTTCTGCGCGGCAAGCATAAGCCGACCTATACCCCGCACGTTGACTGTGGTGACCATGTTATCATTATCAACTGCAACGAAGCTGTCTTCACAGGTAAGAAGCTCGACCAGAAATCTTACTACAGACACAGCGGTTATGTTGGTGGCCTTAAGGAAACCAGCGCACGCGCTATGATGCGCACAAATGCTGATCGTGCAATGCTTCTGGCAATCAAAGGTATGATTCCGGACACCACAATCGGCAGAGAAGCTCTCACAAGACTTCGTGTCTACAAAGATGCAGAGCATAAGCACGCGGCACAGAAGCCCGAAGTTTGGGAATAAGGAGGTAACAGATTATGGCAGAAAAAACTGAATTCTACGGCACAGGCAGAAGAAAGAAATCCGTTGCCAGGGTACGCCTTTTCCCCGGTACGGGCAATGTAACCGTAAACGGCAGAAACATTGACGAATATTTTGGTCTTGAAACATTAAAGACTATCGTACGTCAGCCGCTCGACATTACCGGCAACCTCGGCAAAATGGACGTTGTATGTAAGGTTGCAGGCGGCGGTGTTACCGGTCAGGCCGGTGCAATCCGTCACGGCATTGCAAGAGCACTTCTGATTGTTGACGAAAACAATCGTGCAGTTCTGAAGAAGGCAGGCTTCCTCACTCGTGACCCGAGAATGAAGGAAAGAAAGAAATACGGTCTCAAGGCTGCTCGTCGCGCACCGCAGTTCTCGAAGAGATAGTTTTCCACTGTATGCATATCCCGTACTGCTTTATGCAGTATGCAGATATAAGGTAAGATGCGGGTGGCTATTGCTTCCCGGAAGGAGGAAAAACCATGAATAAGGCAGAACTCGTAGCTGCAATCGCAGCAAACGCAGAACTTTCCAAGAAGGATGCTGACAAGGCTCTGGCAGTTGCTATCAACACCATCACCGATGTACTCGCAGATGGCGGCAAGGTACAGCTCGTAGGCTTTGGCACATTCGAAACCCGTCAGCGCGCAGCTCGCAAGGGCAAGAACCCGCAGACAGGTGCAGAAGTCATGATTCCGGCCGCAAAGGTTCCGGTATTCAAGGCTGGCAAAGCTCTGAAAGAAAGCGTAAAATAATCAGACCCATACGAAAACGGCAGTCCTATTCGGACTGCCGTTTTTCTATAGCCTCTGTTTCGGCTTCGTATTTTTTGCCAATCGAAAGCGGGGCACGATAGAGGGTCCCCCGTGAGAGTGTTCCGCGGCCAAAACGCGCGCGGATAGAATCCATCGTTTTGTCAAGCTGCTCTTCTTTTTCCCGCTTTTCATCGGTGAAGAAAGAAAATTGGGCACTTTCTTCGCGGGAAAGCTGGGTCAGAGAGATGCCTAAAAGCCGAAGCGGTGTACGCCTGTCCCAAAGTGCGTGGAAAAGGCGGCAGGCATGTTCATAAATTTCCATCGTGCCGTCTGTCGGCGCGGAGAGCGTTTCCTGATGCGAATGATTTTTGAAGTCGTTTGCACGGATAGTAACGGCAATGCAAGAGGCCGAGGCTCCGTCTGCCCGCATACGGGCGGCAACACTGTCGGAAAGTGCAAGGAGGATGTGCTGCGCGGCCTCTTCCGTTTCCACATCCTCCTCAAGGGTTGTGGAAATACTGTAGCCCTTTGCTTTTTCGGGGACAGCCAAAACGGGCGAATCATCCTCGCCCGAGGCGCGTGCAAAAAGCTGCGCGCCGAGCCGCGGACCGAATACGGATTCGAGCGTATGTACGCCCATAGAAACAATTTCCCCGATTGTATTTACATTCAGTTTTTTTAATTTTTCCGCCGTGGAACGGCCCGCCATAAAGAGGGCGTCCACGGGAAGCGGCCAGAGTTTTTTCTCGATTTCGTGTCTGAAAAGCGTATGCACGCGGTCGGGCTTTTCGAAGTCGCTGGCCATTTTGGCAAGGAGCTTGTTTTCGCCGATGCCGATGTTGACCGTAAACCCAAGCTCCCGTCGGATTCTGTCTTGGATTTCGTGCGCTGTTTTTACGGGATTCGGAAATAAAAGCTCTGTTCCCGTCATATCGAGAAAGCACTCGTCAATCGAAAATTTTTCGAGAACGGGCGTATAGTCGCGGCAGATCTCCATAAAAGCGGCGGAGGACCGTTCATACAGCCGGAAATCCGGTTTTGCCAGAAAGAGAGAGGGACATTTTCGAAGCGCCATTGCGACAGGTTCGCCCGTTTTGATGCCGAATTTTTTAGAGGGGATGGATTTCGCCAGAATCACGCCCGTACGCTTTTCACGGTCGCCACCGATGGCGGAGGGAATAAGGCGGATATCTTCACCCGTTTTTTCGAGATGCCGCACGGCTTCCCAGGATAAATACGCGCTGTTTACATCAATATGAAAAATCAAACGCTCCACGCGGGCACCTCCTTTTTCTTTTATCTTACCATAGGAAAGAGGCAATTGCAAGTGGCGAATTTTGGCCTTGACAAAGGAGGAGGAGGTGTTTATAATAAAGGAAAAGGAGGCGGTTTTATGCATTTTTTTGATTTTCACACGCATCCGTATATTGAAAAACCCGAGAACATAACGATATATCTGCCGAGCGAGGAAACAGGCTATGCGCACCAGAGAAAGGCGCTTGAAAGCATCGGCATTACCCGCGCGGCGGGCTCCGTACTCGTACGCCGCGACGGTATGGATTTCGGAGAAAGAATGCGCCGCGAAAATGAAATTGCACTGCAGATTTATGAAGAACATCCCGATTTCTACGTGCCCGGCTTCCGCGTGGACCCGAATTACACGAGGGAAAGCTGCGAGCTTCTGGAGTGGATGCATAAAAGAGGCTTCCGTCTCATCGGTGAGCTTACGCCGCAGTCGGCAGGTGGCTGGCAGTATCGGGACTGCGGGGAGATTTTTGCCCTTGCAGAGGAACTCGGTATGGTCGTAAGCTGTCACCCCACGGATGATGAGGATATGCGCGCGGTTTGCCGCGAATTTCCGCATCTTACCTTTGTATTTGCACATCCCGGTGAAGTGCCTTCGTATAAGGCGCATCTTGATAGAATACGCGACTTTGACAATGCGTATCTTGACCTTTCCGGCACCGGTCTCTTCCGCTTTACGATGCTCGAGCACGGCCTTGAATGTGTGGGGGCGGATCGCATTTTGTTCGGCACGGATTACCCCATTTGCAATGCAGGTATGTATGTAGGCGGCGTGCAGTTTGAGGAAATCGGCACGGAAAACCTCGAGAAAATTGCCTATAAGAACGCCGAAAGACTTTTGGGTCTTAACTAAAGGAGAAGAGACATGCGTTTTTTTGATTTTCATACCCATCCGTATATGGAACGACCGGAAAATATTGCGCATTATGCAAAGGATGCGCCGCGTGGCTATGATGAGCAAAGAAGGCTACTTGAAAAGGTGGGCATTACCCGTGCGGCAGGCTCCGTTCTTACAAAGCATTCGGATTTCGGCGAAAAACTGCGCCGCGAAAACGAAATTGTTATGGAGATTTACGAGGCACATCCGGACTTTTTTGTTCCCGGTTTTCGCGTAGACCCGAATTACACCCAAGAAAGCTGTGAGCTGGTTGAAAACGTACATAAAAAGGGCTTTCGTTTAATCGGCGAGCTTACGCCGTATTCGCAGGGCGGCTGGCAGTACCGCGACTGTGCAGAAATTTTTGCACTTTGTGAGGAACTCGGTATGGTCATAAGCTGTCACCCGACCGATGATGAAGATATGCGCGCCGTACTCTCGGCATTTCCAAAGCTGAAATTTGTATTCGCGCACCCGAACGAGCCCGGCCCGTTCCGCGCGCACCTTCAAAGAATGCTGGATTTTGAGAATATGTATCTCGATATTTCCGGCACAGGTCTTTTCCGCTACACGATGCTTGAGTACGCCGTGAAAACGGTGGGGGCAGACCGCATTTTATTCGGCACCGATTTTCCGTCCTGCAATCCCGGAATGTATACGGAGGGCGTACTATTTGAGAAGCTTTCCACGGAAGACCTTGAAAAAATTGCATACAAAAACGCGGAAAGACTTCTCGGCATTTCTTGATTTTCCGTATATTTCTTCAGAAAGAGGGCAAACTTTTTCTGAGGTGAGGAAAGTGAAGGACAGAAAAATTGTGATTATCGGCGCAGGCTTTGTAGGCTCTGCAATCGGCTACACGCTGATGGCAAAAGAAACTGTGCGTGAAATCGTACTTATTGATATAGACAGAAAAAAAGCAGAAGGGGAGGCCATGGATATTATGCATGGCACCCCCTTTGTTCGTCCTTCTAAAATTTATGCAGGCACATATGCGGATATTACGGGGGCGGACATTGTGGTTTTAGCCGCAGGCGCCGCACAGAAAAAGGGCGAAACACGGCTGGACCTTCTATCCCGCAATGCCGCCGTTTTCAAAAGTATTCTGGAAGAGGCAATGCGCTATGCGAGCGCAGAAACGCTCTTTCTGGTTGTGACTAACCCTGTGGATATTCTGACATATATCACGCTGAAAATCACGGATATTTCGCCCGCCCGCGTTATCGGTAGCGGCACGGTGCTCGATACAGCGCGCATCCGCGCGCTCCTTTCGTCGCATACGCGGATTGATGCGAGAAATATTCATGCGCTCGTCATCGGTGAGCACGGCGACAGCGAGGTAGTGGCATGGCACGCCGCCACAATCGCAGGGCTTCCCATTGCGGCATATTGCAGCCATTGCGGCACCTGCGACGGACAAAGCCTTTCGGAAATCCGCCGGAATGTAAAAAATGCGGCGTACGAGATTGTGGAAAAAAAGGGCGCCACGTACTTTGCTGTGGCGATGTGTGCCGAGCGCATTGTACGCGCAATGGGCGGCGCAGAGAATGCAGTTCTCACCGTTTCCGGCCTTTGCACAGGGGAATACGGCATCCGGGACGTTTGCCTTTCGCTTCCGCGCACAGTCTCAGCTGCGGGCATCGGCAAGGCCATAACACCGCCGCTTTCGGAGGCAGAAGAAAAAGCACTTCGCGAAAGTGCGAAAGTGCTTTGGCAAAGTGCCCGGGAAATCGGCTATTAAAAATTGCGGCCCCGAACGGAGCCGCAATTTTTATTTGGATTTTTTCTTTCTGTAGAAGATATGATGCCAGAAACTTTTATTCTCATAATCCGGCCGCCTGTGGCCGACGATGTATCCGAGCGTAGTGAAAAGGGGCGCTATCAGAAGCACAAGGCCGTACCCTACGGTGAAATGTGTTTCGGGCAAAAATCCCATGTATGCCCCGACGGCGATGACGCGATAGAGGGCGAAAAAGCCCTGCGCGGAGGGGTTCCATGCGAGAAACAGAAAGAGGATAAGGAACGGGATTTCGCTGATAAGCCCGATGACAAGGCCTTTTAAGGCGTAATATTTTTCTGTGGCGTAGGACTGCCTGTCGTGTTTTCCGACTTTCCAGAGAAGGTCATAGATAATGCCGAGATAGAGCATACAGACAGTGACCGAAAAGAGGATGGGGCCACCCTGCATCATATCAATCATAGCAATGCAAAACGGCAGGAGAAGAAGTGCGACAATGTTAAAAAGAAGCCGGTCGAGAAAAAGCTTTCCTGCAGTCACAAGATGTTGTTTCATAAAAATTCACCTCGCATAGTAGTATATACCGATTTTGCGAAAAGGTCAAGTGTCCGTTGAAAAAATCACAAAAATGGTTGCAAATTCCAAACGGATATACTATAATAATATATTATTGGTTTTTGCAAAAGACAAAACTTCGGCAGCATCCTTTACTTTTTGATGGAACGGAGGGGAGCTTTTTGAACATCGCGAATTTTTTAACACTGCTTCGGCTTTGTATGATACCGCTTGCAGCCTATATGTTTTCGCTGGATGCATTTGGGGCTGCGGCAGTCGTATTTTTTGCCGCGTGCCTTACGGATATTCTGGATGGCTACATTGCCCGCAGATTCTCGATGGTTACCGATATCGGAAAACTGCTGGACCCTCTTGCTGATAAAGGTATGCAGCTTACCGTGCTCATTTCTCTTGCCATTTGCGACCGGATGCCCTTTCTGGCCGTAGGCGTCATTCTGGCAAAAGAATGTATGATGTTTTTGGGTGGCCTCTTTTTATACCGGAAGAAAATCGTGGTGGCCGCGAACTGGTACGGCAAGATGGCCACGGTTGTCACATCGTTTTCCGTGATGTCCCTTCTTCTGTTTTATGAAAAAATGTCCGCATTCTGGCGCGGCTTTGCCGAGTGGCTTCCCGTATGTGTGGCTACGCTGGCGTTCATTTTGTATTTTCATTCGTTTCTGCGAACGGTGCGGGAGGGAAAGCTTATATGAAAGAGCATAACTACACGATTCCGCTTACAGAAGCACTCGAGGAAGGCCATTCCTGCTTCCTCTGCAAAATTGAAAAGGACCTTACAGAAAGAGCACTCGAATATTATATGGGCGCGGCGGTAATGGAGCCTTCGGTGCGCATCGAAACGAATGCGCTCGGCTTTTGCCGCACACATGGTGAGGCTATGCTCGGGATGCAGAAGAAACTGCCGCTGATGCTGGCACTGGAAACGAGGCTCGATACGCTCGAAAAAGAATTCCTAAAAGCCAAAAAGCCCGGTAAGCATCGCGGAAAAACGTGCGCCGTTTGTGCACGGCGGGACGGGCAGATGGATAAGTGTCTGGAAAACTGCCTGTGGCTTCTCCGGAAAGAACCGGAGTTTCTCGAAAAATATCTCAGCACAGAGGGAGTATGCCTTTCGCATTTTTATGCGCTTTCCGAAAAAATGGGTAAGGGCGATGCGGCACTTTATAAGGTGCTTTATGCGCATATGGCGGAGAAGCTTTCGCGCCTTCGCGGCGAAATCGGCGAATTTACCCGCAGCTTTGATTACCGCACCGTGCCGGGCAAGGATATCGGCAAAACGCCGCCCCGCGCAGTGGAAACCTTGACGGAAAAATAAAAAGGAGATTACAATGGGTTTTTTTGGACTTTTTAATTTTGACAAGCCGGGCCCCGGCGTATATAAGGATGGGCCGGAAAAACGCGGGTTTTTTCTGTTTTTCGATATTTTCGTTCGGAAATTCTGGCGGCTTGTAAGCCTCAGCCTTTCCTACACGCTGTTTGCCATCCCTGCATTCATTGCGTTCTTCTGGGTAGGCACTTTTTTGCAGATGGCCTTCAGCCCCATCAAAGATACGGCCTTTGTATTTTATATGAGCATATATCTCTCGCTGTTTCTTACAAGCTTTATGGGCGCAGGCCCGGGCAGCGCAGGGCACGCGTATGTACTTCGTAACTTCGCGCGCGAAGAGCACGCCTGGGTGTGGGATGATTTCGTTTCCAACACGAAGGAGAATTTCTGGAAAGGCCTCTTTCTCTTCCTCCTGGATATCGTCCTTCTCATCGTCCTTGTCGGCGCGGCGTACCTGTATTTTGCAAACAGCGCGGCGATGCCGATTCCGCCGTTTGTATCGATGGTACTCGGCTTTTTCGCACTCAGTATACTCTTTATGTATCTGATGATGCACTTTTTCCTCTATCCGCTTATGGTAACGATGGATATGTCCCTCGGCGGCATACTCAAAACGGCACTGCAGCTTACGCTCCGGCATCTGCCCAGCTGTATTCTGGTTTTTCTGGCAAGTCTCGTGGTCTTTGCAGTATTCTTTATGCTTTTCTATCTGAACCTCGGCTTTATTATGCTGTTTGCAGCCCTCGGCTTTTCTGCCACTACCTTTGCCTACATTTACTACGGCACGAGCGTGATTGACGAAGAGCTCCGGCAAAATAACAGACTCTAAATAAAAAGAGATACTAAAACTCCCTTTTCGTGCATATATATGCTGAAAAGGGGGTTTTGGACATGCAGCTTCATCTGGAAGTGCTTTTTTATATTGCTCTTTTTGTAGCGCTTATATTTTTCCTGCGGATTTTCAGAAAACCGCTTTGGTTTTTGTGCCGCATCCTTTTCCGTATGCTTTTTGGCGGTGCGCTTTTGTGCCTTGGGAATACGGTCGGCACGGTGTGGGGGTGGCAGCTTGCGGTAAATCCCGTCACGGCATTTCTGGCGGGCACGCTCGGCCTTCCGGGTGTAGGTGCGCTTTCGCTGCTTACACTCTGGATCCGGAAAGGATAGAAAGTGCGGCGCCGATGCCGTCGATCGCGGCGGACATAATGCCGCCCGCGTATCCGCTGCCCTCGCCTGCGGGATAAAGGCCGCGGAGATTGCTTTGTCCATCCTCTCCGCGCAGAATGCGGAGCGGGGAGGAACTGCGCGTTTCCGGTGCCGTAAGGAGAGCATCTCCCATCCCATAGGGGGAAAGCTTTTTGGCAAAGACGGGGAGCGCCTCGCGCATCGCGTCCGTCACAAAGGAAGGCAGGCAGTCTCCGATATGTCCCGGCAATACGCCGCGGGCATAGGTGGGCGAAACCGTGCCGCAGGCAGCTGTGCGGCGGTCTGCAAGAAAGTCCGAAACGCGCTGACACGGTGCTTTATATGTGCCGCCGCCTATTTTATAGGCGGCTTCTTCTATTTCACGCTGAAGGCGTACGCCATCAAAGGGGTCTGTGCCAAAATCTTCGGGCCCGATACCCACCAAAACGGCGGCATTGGAATTTTCGCCGTCACGCGCGTGGAGGCTGTAGCCGTTTGTAACCACGCCGCCCGCCTCACTTGCGGCCGGGATAACATAGCCGCCCGGGCACATACAGAAGGTGTATACCGAGCGCCCTGTGGGAAGATGGCAGACAAGGCGGTATTCCGCCGCGGGGAGAATAGAGGCGGCCGCGCCGTAGAGCGCGCGGTCAATTTCAGATCGCGGATGCTCAATACGCGCACCCACCGAAAACGGCTTTGCAATCATATCTGCGCCTTTTTCCCGAAGGAGCGAAAACGTGTCGCGCGCGCTGTGGCCCACGGCCAGAAGCACGGCGTCGGTTTCATATATGGCATCGAGCGTCTCTACCGCCGAAACGGTACCGCCCGCAGTTCTTATATCCGTCATCTGTGAAGAAAAATGCACTTCGCCGCCGAGCGCAATGATTTCCTCGCGAATCCCGCGCACGACGGCGGGAAGCCGGTCCGACCCGATATGCGGATGCGCATCAAAGGCAATTTCCTCGGGAGCGCCGTGCTCGATAAAGGTTTCTTTCACAAAACGGAGCAGAGGGCTTTTGATGCCTGTGCCGATTTTACCGTCCGAAAACGCACCGGCACCGCCCTCGCCAAACTGCACGTTGGAAGAGGGGGAAAGGGCACCACCATCCATGAACTGCTGCACCGTGGCGGCGCGGTTTTCAATCGATTCCCCGCGCTCGAGTACAATCGGGCGTGCGCCTGCCCGCGCTAAAATAAGCGCACCGAAAAGGCCGGCAGGGCCGAGCCCTACCACAACGGGGCGGCGGGGGAGCGAAACCTTCGGCACAGAAAAAGGGGCCGGTTCCCTGTACACCGGCGCGTGGATATTCTTTTCGTTTTTTACGCACACGGCAAGGCTGTATACAAACTGAGGCGCGCGGCGTGCATCGATGGAACGTTTGAGAATCGAAACGGATGTAATATTGTTTTCTGCCGTGCCAAGCTTTCGGGCGGCTGCTTTTACAAGGTCACCGCCTTCGGGTGGCAGGGAAAGGCTTACGGAAAAAGTCTGCACCGCGGCACCTCCTTTCTTTTTTACCAGTATACCATATGCGGGGAAGTCCGTCAAATAAAAAGAGGAAATCCGCGGAGATTCTTGCAATTTTTGTATTGACCGTGGTATAATATTTCTGTATGGCCATTGCAACACATCGATATGAATTCTTACGAATTCCCGAAATGTGCTTCACACGCAATATGCCGCTGACGTGACAAGAATTCATACCGTATTGTGTTTGCATATGGTAAGCTGTCGAAAGGAGAAATGGAGAATGTTTCAAAATATTAAGGGTGCAATATTTGATATGGATGGAACTTTGGTTGATTCCTTGATGTTGTGGGATGTAATTTGGAAGAATTTTGGCAGTTTATTTTGTGAAGGAAAAAGTTTTGCACCTTCATCAGCTGACGACAAAGCAGTAAGAACAATGACGCTAAAAGATGCAATGGACTATATACATACGAAGTACAATATCGGGGAAACAGGGAACGAGTTGTTTGAAACTGCAAATAAAATAATGATAGATTTCTATTCTGAAGAGGTTGAACTGAAAGAAGGCGTTGCAGAATTTTTGGAATACTGCTATAACAAGGAAATTAAGATGTGTATAGCCTCTGCAACGGATATCAATTTGATAAAAATTGCTGTTAAGCATTGTAAAATTGAAAAATATTTTACAGATATTCTTTCGTGTGCAGAAATCGGCAAAGGCAAAGACAAACCGGATATATACTTGAATGCGCTTGAATGTCTTGGAACGCCGGCAGATAAAACCTGTATAATAGAAGATTCACATATTGCAATATGTACTGCGGATAAACTAGGAATGAAAACAGTTGGAATTTATGATAAATACAACTACGGTCAGGATGAAATCAGAAAAACGGCAACCATTTATATAGATAAGGGAGATTCGCTTAAAAGCCTTATGCTGTAAGTTTGTGCCCAAACCTTACTCATTTATAGCAGAGATTTCAAATGTTGGTAGAAATAATCAATATTGCATTCCTGCAATCAAGGAGAGAAGGGCATATGCAGAGGATATAGTTTTTATAGCAGCCCGCGATCGCAATGCAGTAAAAAAGTCGGTATCTGTCCCTTATATAAATCTTTCCTGAAAAGAAAGGAATTTTGTATGGCAGAAAAAATAAAAAACTTTCTAAAACGAAATCTGTTCCTATATACGATGGTTTTGTCTCTTTTGCTGCCCGATGTGGTGCTCCGTGCCAAAAGCGCATCGTATCAGATTGAGGCGCTTCGAGGTGTGCCTGCACTTTTTACGGTGCTCTGGGTTTCTTTCTTTGTGCTTCTTTTAACCGGCTTTGTATCGCGCAGGTGGGGGCGCGCTTTGTATCTTGGTATTGCCTCGCTTTTTGCGGTGTTTATGCTATCGGGCTATGTGTATTTCTGCATTTTCAATCAGTTTTTCTGGCTCGATAATGTCGGGATGACGGGGCAGGCGATGGATTACTCCGGCTATATTCTGGGCTTTATAGATATTTGGCTTCTGCTTTCGGCGGTACTCGAGATTTTTCTCATTATCGTCACCTTCCGCCACTGGAGAAAGGAACGGTTTTCGCCGTCGGGGCTATGGATTCTGGTGCCGATTTTAGGGCTCGTAACGCTCCACACGTTTATGATGACCGATGCAGGGCAAGGCACCGAGCCGCAAAGTACCGACGTTCTGTACGCCAAGGGCGTATACAGAAACTTTACGGATACGGCCCGCTCGATGCACACGGCAGGGGCATACCAGTATGTATTTCGAAATGTGCTTCGTATGACCTTCCCGGAAAAAGACCTCCTCGCCGATTCGGCAGGTGCGGCCGCGGACTACTTTGCCGAAAATACACCTTCTCCCGAGAATGATATGACAGGGCTTTTCGAGGGCAAAAACGTGATTATGGTTATGATGGAGAGTATGGACGGGTGGATGATAGATGAAAAGTACACGCCCACCATCTCCTATATGATGAAAAACGGCATCAATTTTACGAATCATTTCGCCTCTACCTTCGGCACGGGCTACACTTTCAATACAGAATTTACCGTAAATACCGGCTATCACGCCATGGCGGCCGGAACGCCCGCGGCGGCGCTTTCGCAAAATGCCTATCCGTATTCGCTTGCGAACCAGTTCAAGAAAAAAGGGTACGAGACGCGCTCCTTCCATTTCAACACGCCCGATTTTTATAACCGCGGCGATATGCATAAGGCGTTCGGGTACGAGGAATATGTTTCGTACCAGACGTATATGACAGAGCGCGAAGCCCAGTGCGACGGTACGGCCATAAAGAACGAGAAGCTCTACGAAAAGATGGTGCCCACGCAGGACAAACCGTTCTTTGATTATATCATTACGTACTCCGCGCATCTGCCGTACACCTATATGGATACGAAGCTTTCCAAGATTCGTGCCGACTACCCGCACCTTATAGACAGGCAGATGGATGCAGAAATCAATAATGCGCGTATTCTGGCGCACGATACGGATGAGTTCTTCCGTATCCTTCTTGAAAAGCTGGAGGCGGACGGAAAGATGGACAACACGGTTATCGTAGCATTTTCCGACCATTTCGCCTATGGGCTTTCGAGCTGGGAAAAGCTCTATGCTTTGTCCGACGCGAAAAATCCGAATATGCTTGAAAAGGCGCCGTTTTTCATTTATGCAAAAGACCTTTCAGGCATAAAAATCAACAAGGTGACGAATACGCTTGATATTCTGCCAACGGTAGTGAATCTTTTCGGTCTTGAAAAGACGCCCTACTGGCTCGGCAGGGATATTTTCGATGCTGCATATGAAGGGTACACCTATTTCAGCAGTGGCGCGTGGTATGACGGGGAGATTTATTACTTTGCCGAGGCGGATACGGAACAGAAGAGCCTTTCCCAGATAGCGTATATTGACAGTATGAACGAAAAATTTTATAAACGGGAGCGTGTAAACGAAATTGTGCTCCGCACCGATTACTTCCGGGAAAAAAAGTAAAAATTTGTTTTTATAAAGAGGAGATGCCCATATGAAAAAGAAAAAAGCGCTGATTATAGGTTCCGGTCCTATTATCATAGGACAAGCCTGCGAATTTGACTACTCCGGCACCCAGGCCTGCAAAGCGCTAAGGAATCTGGGGTATGAAATTGTATTGGTAAATTCCAACCCCGCTACGATTATGACGGATCCCGAAATGGCAGATGCCACATACATTGAGCCGCTGAATGTGAAAAGACTGGAGCAGATTATCGAAAAAGAGCGCCCTGATGTACTCCTTCCGAACCTTGGCGGGCAGTCGGGCTTGAATCTTTGCTCGGAGCTTGCAAAGGCAGGGGTTTTGGAAAAATATAATGTGGAAGTTATCGGCGTTTTGGTGGATGCGATTGAGCGCGGGGAGGACCGCGTTGCCTTCAAGCAAACTATGGATAGCCTCGGCATTGAAATGGCAAGAAGTGAGGTTGCCTATTCTGTGGAAGAGGCGCTCGGCATTGCAGAAGAACTTGGCTACCCCGTAGTATTACGCCCGGCGTACACAATGGGCGGCTCCGGCGGCGGCCTCGTGTACAACGAGGATGAACTGCGCACCGTTTGCGCACGCGGGCTGCAGGCAAGCCTTGTGGGGCAGGTGCTTGTGGAGGAATCCATCCTCGGCTGGGAGGAACTCGAGCTTGAGGTTGTTCGCGATAAAGACGGCAATATGATTACTGTTTGCTTTATTGAGAATATTGACCCGCTCGGTGTACATACGGGCGACTCATTCTGCTCTGCGCCGATGCTTACAATTCCTGAATATGTGCAAAAACGGCTGCAGGAAAAATCGTACAAAATCGTCGAATCCGTGCAGGTGATCGGCGGTACAAACGTGCAGTGGGCTCATGATCCGAAGACGGACCGAGATATCGTAATTGAAATTAATCCCCGCACTTCCCGCTCGTCGGCGCTGGCATCAAAAGCCACCGGCTTTCCGATTGCTTTGGTTTCTGCAATGCTTGCAACAGGGCTTACGCTCCGGGATATCCCCTGCGGAAAGTACGGCACGCTGGATAAATATGTGCCGGACGGCGAGTATGTCGTCATCAAATTCGCACGCTGGGCGTTTGAAAAATTCAAGGGTGTAGAAGATAAGCTCGGCACACAGATGCGCGCGGTCGGCGAGGTTATGAGTATCGGCAAAACCTATAAAGAAGCGTTCCAGAAGGCTATCCGCAGTCTGGAAACGGGACGCTACGGCCTTGGGTATGCAAAAGATTTTAATACGCTTTCCAAAGAAGAACTTCTTCGCCGCTTGCATACGCCTTCAAGCGAACGACATTTTATGATGTATGAAGCACTGCGAAAAGGCGCCACTATTGAAGAAATTCATGCCATTACACATGTGAAGCATTGGTTTATCCGGGAAATGCAGGAATTGGTGCAGGAGGAACAGGCGCTTATGGAATGGAAGGGAAGCTTGCCCTCTGACGAAGCACTGCGTAGCGCGAAGCAAAACGGGTTCTCCGATAAGTATGTAAGCCAGATTCTGGAAATCCCGGAAGACAGCATCCGCGCGCGCCGGATGGCGCTCGGCATCACCGAAACATGGGAGCCCGTGCACGTCAGCGGGACAGAGGATAAGGCCTACTATTATTCCACTTATAACGGCACGGACAAAAATCCCATTGCCGAAGAAAAACCGAAGGTTATGATTTTGGGCGGTGGCCCCAACAGAATCGGGCAGGGCATTGAATTTGACTATTGCTGTGTGCACGCGTCTTTGGCGCTCAAGAAACTGGGCTTTGCTACCATTATTGTCAACTGCAATCCCGAAACCGTATCTACGGACTACGACACTTCCGACAAGCTTTACTTTGAGCCGCTTACGCTTGAGGATGTTCTCAGTATTTATCATAAGGAAAAACCCGTCGGCGTCATTGCGCAGTTTGGCGGGCAGACGCCTTTGAACCTGGCAGCCGATCTCGAAAAGAACGGTGTTAAAATTTTAGGCACACCGCCGTCTGTTATTGATCTGGCGGAGGACAGAGACTTATTCCGTGCGATGATGGAAAAGCTCGGGATTCCGATGCCTGAATCCGGTATGGCAGTTACCGTGGAGGAAGCGCTTGCGATTGCCGAAAAGATTGGCTATCCCGTAATGGTGCGTCCTTCCTACGTGCTCGGCGGGCGGGGAATGGAAGTTGTGTACGACTCCGAAAATCTTAAAAAGTATATGGCGGCCGCGGTAGGTGTTACGCCGGACCGTCCCATCCTTATCGACCGTTTCCTAAACCATGCACTGGAATGTGAAGCCGATGCCATAAGCGACGGTAAGCACGCGTTTGTTCCCGCCGTTATGGAGCATATCGAGCTTGCGGGCGTGCACTCCGGCGACTCTGCCTGTATTATTCCTTCCCGCCATATTTCAGAAGAAAATGTGGCGACGATTAAGGAATATACCCGAAAGATTGCAGAAGAAATGGGCGTAAAAGGCCTTATGAATATGCAGTATGCCATTGAAGACGGCAAGGTGTTCGTGCTTGAAGCCAATCCCAGAGCTTCCCGCACCGTGCCGCTTGTGTCGAAGGTCTGCAATATCCGTATGGTCCCTCTGGCGATTGATATTGTAACGGCAGAGCTTACTGGCAGGAAATCGCCCGTGCCCGACCTTCGCGAACGGAAAATTCCGTATTACGGCGTAAAAGAAGCCGTTTTCCCCTTCAATATGTTCCCGGAGGTGGACCCGCTGCTCGGCCCTGAAATGCGTTCCACCGGGGAAGTGCTGGGATTATCGCACTTTTACGGCGAAGCCTTTATAAAGGCACAGGAAGCCACACAGACCGAGCTGCCGCTTTCGGGCAACGTTCTGATTTCTGTCAACAGCAAGGATAAAGAAGAAGTACTGGAAGTAGCACGTGATTTACAGAATGCAGGTTTCCGAATTCTGGCTACCAAGAACACACAAAAGGTTCTGACGGATGCCGGCGTTCTCTCAGAGTTTGTGTATAAATTAGGAGAAGGAAGACCGGATATTCATGATATGATTATAAACGGCAAGGTGGACCTTATCATCAATACCCCTTCGGGCGATGAAAGCGCTACGGATGACAGCTATTTGCGAAAAGCCGCCATCAAAAAGAAGGTACCCTACATTACCACCATTGCCGCCGCAAAGGCTGCCGCAAGCGGCATCAAATCGATGCATAAGCCGGGGTGCGGTGTGATGAAGTCCCTGCAGGAGCTTCATGCAGAAATCTGCGAGTAAAAAAGCATCTGAAAAGAAAGGAGTGAGAACATGTCGGAAAAGTTTATGCTGCAATCCAAATTTGTGCCCACGGGCGACCAGCCGCAGGCAATTGCGAAATTGACAGATGGACTGAACCGGGGTCTAAAAGAACAGATTTTGCTGGGCGTTACAGGTTCTGGCAAAACCTTCACAATGGCCAATATTATTGCCAATGTCAACCGCCCGACACTGGTTCTCGCTCACAATAAAACGCTGGCGGCTCAGCTTTGCAATGAGTTTCGCGAGTTTTTTCCGAATAATGCAGTAGAGTATTTCGTTTCGTATTACGACTATTATCAGCCGGAAGCCTATATTCCGCAGACGGATACGTATATCGAAAAGGATGCACAGATAAACGATGAAATCGATAAGCTTCGCCATAGCGCCACGGCGGCACTACTTGAAAGGCGCGACGTGATTGTGGTGTCGAGCGTGTCGTGCATCTATAGCCTTGGTGACCCGGTGGACTATGCCCGTATGATTGTGTCCCTTCGCCCCGGTATGCAAAAGGATAGGGATGAGGTTATCCGCCGGCTTGTGGATATTCAGTATACCCGAAATGACGTAAATTTCACACGCGGCAAGTTCCGCGTAAGAGGCGATGTTCTTGAAGTTTTCCCTGCAGGCTCGGGCGACAGAGCCATCCGTGTGGAATTTTTTGGGGACGAAATTGAACGCATTACGGAAATTGACGTCCTCACGGGCGAGATTATCGGGCGGCGAAACCATGTGGGCATCTATCCGGCGTCCCACTATGTAACCACAGGCGAACGCCTTCAGGAGGCGATTCGCCAAATCCGTATAGAAGCGGACGAGCGCGTGGCCTATTTTCAGCGCGAAGGAAAGCTTTTAGAGGCACAAAGAATTGCCCAGCGCACGAATTACGATATTGAAATGATGCAGGAAATCGGCTTTTGCCAGGGCATCGAAAACTATTCGAGATATATAAGCGGCAGAGAGCCGGGTAGTGCCCCGTACACGCTTATGGATTATTTCCCCGACGATTATCTTCTGATGATAGACGAAAGCCACGTAACTGTCCCGCAGGTGCGCGCGATGTACGCGGGCGACCGCGCCCGAAAAGAAACGCTCGTGGAATATGGGTTTCGTCTGCCGTCGGCCTTTGATAATCGTCCTTTGAATTTTACGGAATTTGAAAAAAGGGTAGGGCAGGTGGTATATGTAAGTGCCACGCCCGCGCCCTATGAACGGGAACATGCCGCAGAGATTACGGAGCAGGTAATCCGCCCCACGGGTCTTCTCGACCCGAAGGTGGAGGTGCGCCCCGTCACCGGACAGATTGACGATCTTCTCGGCGAGATTTATATCCGCACAGAGAAGAAGGAACGCGTCCTCGTTACCACGCTTACAAAGAAGATGGCGGAGGATCTGACGGAATATCTCCGCGAGATGGGCGTGAAGGTAAAATATATGCACCACGGGGTAGAAACGATAGAGCGTATGGAAATCATCCGCGACCTTCGCATGGGTGTTTTTGATGTGCTCGTCGGCATCAATCTTCTTCGCGAAGGGCTTGACCTTCCCGAGGTTTCCCTTGTGGCGATACTTGATGCCGATAAGGAAGGCTTCCTCAGAAGCGAAACGTCACTCATTCAGACCATCGGCCGCGCCGCGCGAAATGCGGAGGGCACGGTTATTATGTATGCTGATACGCAAACAGGCTCCATGCGCCGCGCAATTAACGAAACAAACCGCCGCCGCAAAATCCAGAGCGAATATAATGAGGTACACGGCATTGTGCCGAAAACGATACAAAAAGCCGTGCACGAAGTTATTGAAGCTACGGTGTATGAAGAAGCTGCGGAAGAAACACGCGAAAGCCGCGAGGAAATTATGCGCCGCCTTACCGAAGAAATGCAGAGGGCTGCAAAAGAGCTGCGGTTTGAGGATGCGGCACGCCTTCGTGATAAGCTGCAGAGAATGGAAGCAGAATAGAGAAATTTTAAGCCTGCACTTGACAAAAAGAGTTCAATATGTTACAATGTAATTATCAAAACCAGATGAGGTGATTGCATGAACGATTTCAGAACTATGTACGAGGCAGAAGAATACAGAGATTTTCGGCAAATGCTCTATACCGTGGCGGCAAAATATCCCGAAAACAATGCGTTTATTATAAAAAAAGATAAAAGCAAAAAAGAATATACGTATATTACATACACGGCATTTGTAAAAGATATGGAAAGGCTCGGCACAGCGCTTCTTTCCGCACCGCTTCCGCGGCGGCGCATTGCGATTATCGGCGCAAACCGATATGAATGGATGCTTTCCTATTTCGCCGTTTTGTGCGGCGCAGGGATGGTAGTGCCGCTCGATAAAGGCCTTTCAGAAAGAGAAATTGTTTCGCTTCTTGGAAGGAGCGGGGCGGACTGCGTAATTTTCAGCGGCGAATTTTATGATACCTTCAAGGCACTTTCGGAAAGCGGCGAGCTCGATATAAAAAGCTATATCTGTATGGACGATATGGGCGAGCTTCCCACCTTGTCGCAGTATCTTTCGGAGGGCGAACGCCTTCTTTCGGAAGGGGAGCGCGCGTATCTCGATGCCGAGCTTTTCCCTGAAGAAGCGGGTATTATGCTCTTTACCTCGGGCACAACGGCCAAATCAAAAGCCGTTCTCCTTTCTCAGCGAAATGTGCTTTCCAATGTGTACGGCATGTGCCGCAGTCAGAAGTTTTATCCCACCGATGTGAATATGGCCTTTTTGCCGTTCCATCACACGTTCGGCAACGTGGGCACCATTATGTTTTTGGCACACGGCGCGGCGAACGTTTTTTGCGACGGGCTCCGCTACGTGGCGCAAAACCTTGTGGAATACGGGGTTACGGTTTTTGTGTGCGTGCCGCTGATTATCGAAGGCATTCATAAAAAGATTATGCACACCGTAAAAAAGCAGGGCAAAGAGAAGAAACTCAAAATGGGACGAAAAATCAGCCGTATCCTGCTTCGCTTCGGCATTGATAAAAGACGCGAGCTTTTCAAGGATATTCACGCCGCCCTCGGTGGCAAAATGCGCTATATTATAAGCGGCGCATCTGCCTTAAACCCCGAAATTTGCGAAGCTTTTAATGATTTCGGTATCACCACGGTGCAAGGGTACGGTCTTACGGAAACCTCGCCCGTGCTCGCGGCCGAAAACGTAAAAATGCGGCGCCGCGGCTCTGTGGGCCAGTCGCTTTGCAACGTAGAAATAAAAATTGCGGATCCCGACGCCCGCGGCATCGGTGAAATTCTCGCAAAAGGCCCGAATGTAATGCTCGGGTATTATGAGGACGAGGAAGCCACGCGCGAGGTTATTCGCGACGGATGGTTCCATACAGGCGACCTTGGCCGCCTCGACCGTGACGGGGTTTTATATATCACCGGTCGCAAGAAGAATGTTATTGTTTTGAAGAACGGGAAAAACGTGTACCCCGAAGAAATTGAAACCTTTATCGGCACGCTGCCGTATGTGGCGGAGAGCATGGTGTACGGCACGCCGCGCGGCGATGATTTCATCATCAGCGCCCGCATTGTGTATAATAAGGATTACTTTGAAGGGAAAACAAAAGAGGAAATCGAAGAAACGGTCAGAGGCGACATTGACGAAGTAAACCGCAATATGGCACAGCATCAGTATATCAAGCACATTGAAATTACGGATGAACCCATGGAAAAAACGACTACCGCCAAAATTAAACGATACACAGTTACAAAGTAAAAAAAGGGACTGTAAAAAACTTTTGTTTTTTACAGTCCCTTTTTGGGGAATAGGAAAAAAAGAGGCAGAACGCCAAAACGCCACCCGACGTCGTACGCAGGGTACTACGAGCGGTGGCGTTTTGGCGTAGCAAAAGATTTACAAAACAGAGAAAAATCGAAAGAAGTGAGATTTTTAACCGAAAAAGAAGTTTTTTGCTTTTTGCACTTCCTGTACTTTGCGTTCTCATTATCTTTTTGCAATCTGGCCTTTTTTTACATTCCCTTTTCTTGACTTTTTTCTTGGAATTGCATATAATAGAAACGAAAAGACAACTGCAGTTAGAAGAGGTGAAGTCTTTATGAGAACGAGCGCGGAGCGCAAACGCATACGGGAAGAAAAGAGAAGACAGATTGAAACGGAAATGCGGCAGATTGTACTCGAGAGTAACCGAGAGATTCTTATGGACAATCTCCGGAAAAGATACAGAAGAGAATTTTCACGGGGCGATTCCATTACTATCGTGGAATGGCTTGCCGGCGGCTACGGCAAAGCGCATGATGGCGAACGGCTTTATCGCGTTACGGAAGGCAGAATTCTGGCGGTTTTGCCCGGTGGCTATTATGTGGAGGGGCGAACAGCCCGCGGCGGTATGGCGCGTGACTTTATCAACCGTGCACACATCATAAACGGAACAGTAAAGCTCTTCCCGCGTACGGAAGAGTAGGTTTTGGAGGTCGGGATGACAGTATACGGCTTTGTAGGGCCGAGCGGTACGGGGAAAAGCTACCACGTAACGGAAGTGGCCAAAGAAAATAATATGCCCCTCATTATAGATGACGGGCTTTTAATTCGCGGCACCACAGCCGTTGCCGGTGTTTCCGCGAAACGGGAAAAGACGAAGTTTGCCTCCGTCAAGCGCGCACTTTTCTTTTCGGCCTCGCATAGGGAAGCCGTGAAAAGAGCAATTGCGGCAGAAGGGGAAACGCGGATTCTCATTGTAGGCACATCGGTGGAAATGGTAGAAAAAATTGCCGAGGCGCTTTCCTTGCCGAAACCTGAAAAAATCATCTACATTACGGATGTTTCCACAAGCGAGGAAATTGAAACGGCACAGCGCATCCGCAAAACGGAAGGGAAGCACGTAATCCCCGTGCCCACCTTTCAGATCCGGAAGGATTTTTCCGGCTACTGGCTGGACCCGCTCCAGATTTTCCGCCCTGCCGCGCTGCGGGAGGAAAGCGAAAAAACACTTGTGCGCCCCACCTACAGTTATCTCGGGGACTTCACAATCGCGCACGGCGTGCTGATTACAATCTGCTCGCACGAGGTAAAGGCGTGCCCTGCAGTTTCAAAGCTCTGGATCTGCAGCGCGGAGGAAAGAGGGGAAAACCTCATTATTCACCTTGAAATGAATATGTACTACGGCACGAAAGTTTCCGAGGTCGCGGCAGAACTTCAGAAGACGGTGGCGGAAAGAGTAAATGAGATGACGGGGATTTTGGTCGAAGAGGTGCGGGTTTTGGTACGCTCGCTCGATTTTCAGTAGTTTTATGGAAAAACGCTTGACTTTTTCGGTCGGCGTGGTATAATTTTCTTATGGCGTTTTTGCGCCTTGAGGAGGGTATTATGCAAAAGATAGGGTTCGATAACGATGCATACATAAGAAAGCAGTCTGAGCAGATTCAAAAGCGGATTCAGCAGTTCGGCGGCAAGCTGTATCTCGAATTTGGCGGCAAGCTTTTCGACGATCATCACGCGGCACGCGTTTTGCCGGGGTTCAGGCCCGACAGTAAGGTGCTGATGCTGAAGAATATCGCAAAAGATGTCGAGATTGTAATTGTTATCTGTGCGGATGCAATTGAAAAGAATAAAATGCGCAGTGACCTTGGCATCACCTACGATGCAGAGGTGCTTCGCCTTATTGATGCCTTCCGTTCTATCGGCCTTTATGTGGGAAGTGTTGTAATTTCCCAGTTTGACGGACAACCCTCCGCCCAGGCTTTCCGCGAAAAGCTCGAAAAGCTCGGCATCAAAACATATATGCACTATCCTATTGCAGGCTACCCGACAGACCTTAAGCATATTGTAAGCGAAGAAGGCTTCGGTAAAAACGAATATATTGAAACAAAATGTCCACTTGTGGTTGTGACGGCGCCGGGCCCCGGCAGCGGGAAAATGGCCACCTGCCTTTCTCAGTTGTACCACGAAAACCTTCGCGGCACGAAGGCGGGGTATGCAAAATTTGAAACCTTCCCCATCTGGAGCCTCCCTTTAAAGCACCCTGTAAACCTTGCGTATGAGGCGGCCACGGCAGACCTCAACGATGTAAATATGATTGACCCGTACCATCTGGAGGCGTATGGGGATATTGCGGTAAACTATAACCGCGATGTGGAAGTGTTTCCCGTTCTCAATGCGATGTTTGAGCGCATCTGGGGCGAGAGCCCGTATAAATCGCCCACGGATATGGGTGTAAATATGGCCGGCTTTTGCATTACGGACGATGCGGCCGTAGAAGAAGCGGCGCAGGCGGAAATTATCCGCCGGTATTATGATGCCCTTTGCGAAAACCGTCTTGGCAGATGGAGCGAGGAGCCGGCACAGAAAATTGAAATTATTATGAATCACGCTTCGACCACGCCGGATAAACGGAAGGTCGTGTCAGCGGCACTTGAAAAAAGCGCCAAAACGGGAGATATGCCGGCTGTTGCCATTGAACTTCGTGACGGCACAATCGTTACAGGTAAAACCTCGAATCTCCTGGGCGCATCCTCGGCGGCACTTCTCAATGCCGTAAAGGCCGCAGGGGGGATTGACGATTCCCTGCATCTTATCGAGCCGTCGGTTATTGAGCCGATTCAGAAACTCAAAACAGATATTTTAGGTAATCACAATCCGCGCCTGCACTCTGATGAGGTCCTCATTGCGCTTACAATGAGCGCCACGCAGAGCCACACGGCAAAGCTTGCCACGGGGCAGCTTTCCGCCCTTCGCGGCTGTGAGGCACACTCTACGGTGCTTTTGTCGCAGGTGGATAAGGATGTATACAGAAAGCTTGGTATTCATCTGACGTGCGAGCCGAAGTACCAGACGAAGAAGCTGTACCACAAATAAAATGCGAACTGCCGCCGCGGCTTTCTGTACCGGAAGGTAAGAGAGGCAGGCGGCATTTTGTTTTCGGGGGAACCTATATGCAAAAGACGGAACAAAGAATTGCCGGTATTTTGGTCAGCGTTCTTTTGGTTTTGTGTCTGGGCCTTTTTCTGTTTTTGCACGCGCGGCCGAAGGAAGAGCCTGTAGTCGAGAACCGGAAGGAAAGCCTGTATCTTGAAGAACGGATACCGCCCCAGCCGGCTGCGGGCGAAGTCAATATCAACACGGCAAGCCGGAAGCAGCTTATGACGCTTCCGGGAATCGGCCCCGCACTTGCTGACAGAATTATACAATACCGCGAGGAATTCGGCCCGTTTCCGCATCCCGCCTGCCTTATGGAGGTTATGGGAATCGGGGAGGCGGTGTACGGAAACATCGCAGATAAAATTTATGCGAAATAAGGAGGCGTACTATGTTCAAAAATCTCCGCTATGATATTAAGACCATACTGGAACGTGACCCGGCTGCCAAAAGTGCCGTGCAGGTATTCTTTCTGTACCCCGGTCTCTGGGCCATCATTTATCACCGTCTGGCGCATTTCCTGCATCGGCACGGGCGCACATTTCTCGCGAGAATGGTATCGAATATGTCGCGCCGCCTAACGGGCGTGGAAATACACCCCGGTGCCAAAATCGGGCGCGGCCTTCTTATCGACCACGGTATGGGTGTTGTGATCGGGGAAACGGCTGAAATCGGCGATAACGTTACGATTTATCAGGGCGTAACCTTAGGGGGTACGGGGAAGGACGTCGGCAAGCGCCATCCCACCATCGGGAATAACGTCCTCATCGGCGCGGGCGCCAAAGTGCTCGGCCCCTTCACCGTAGGGGAAAATTCCAAGATTGCCGCCAATGCCGTAGTCCTCAGCGAAGTGCCGCCGAATTGCACGTGTGTAGGCGTGCCTGCCAGAATTGTAAAACGCGATAACGAGCGCGTGAATAACTTTGACCAGATTCACCTGCCCGACCCGGTTTCGCAGGAGCTTTGCCGTATGCTCATCCGCATCGAAAAACTGGAAAATGAAATGCGGAAGGAGAAAGACGGAGAATAACGGGGTGCGAAAAAAATTCGAAAAAGGCTTGACAAAAGGATAATCCTCAGATATAATAGGATAGCATCTGTGCCCCGCGGCACAGGCAGAACAAACGGTTAGAAAAGCAAAGGAGGTGCAACACATGCTTCAGACATATCAACCTTCCAAGAGATACAGAAAGAAGGAGCATGGCTTCAGAAAGAGAATGAGCACGGCAAACGGCCGCAAGGTTCTCGCAAGAAGAAGACGCAGAGGTAGAAAGGTTCTTTGTGCGTAAGTTTGTATGAAAAAGACGGTAGCATTACGACAAAACCATGAATTTCGGAGTTTGTATTACAAAGGCGGTTCGAAGGCTTCCGCCCTTTTGGTCGTGTACTATAAAAAGAACCGATACGGCCAAAGCCGCCTGGGTATTACCGTCAGTAAGAAAATCGGCAATGCCGTAACGCGCAACCGTGTGCGGCGTCTGATTAAAGAAAATTACCGCCTTATGGAGGCGGAAATCCGTGACGGGTTTGACATTGTCATCGTCGCGCGTGCGCGTATGGCAACGTCTGATTTTCATGCATCCGGCGCCTCACTCAGAACACTCCTCGGAAAGTGTGGACTGCTGGCATGAAGAAGGTACTGCTTTTCTGTATCCGCGGATACAGAAAATATGTTTCGCCACATAAAAAACCGTGTTGTCGGTTTACGCCGACCTGCTCGGCATATGCAATGGAGGCGATAGAGCGGTACGGCGCATGTCGAGGCAGTTTTTTAGCGTTGAAGCGAATTTTACGCTGTCATCCGTTCCATCCGGGTGGGTATGACCCCGTAAAATAACGCGCAGAAAGGAAAAGACTATGTTTCAGTGGCTCTATGAGCTATTTGGCTCTGTTATCCGATTCATTTATTTTAATAGCGGCGAAAACTTCGGTGTCGCGCTGATTATTTTCACTATTTTCATAAAACTGGTCATCCTGCCGCTCGGCATAAAGCAGCAGCGTTCGATGACGGCGATGCAGAAACTGCAGCCGCAGATTAATGAACTGCAGAAAAAGTACGCGCACGACCAGGAAAAGCTCAGCCGCGAAACGATGGATCTGTATAAAAAGAACAATGCAAGCCCCTTCGGCGGATGTCTTCCTATGATTTTTCAGCTTCTTATCCTGATTGTCATGGTGAACATCGTATACCGCCCGGGCACCTATATTATGGGCATTGAAGGTCTTTCGAAGGATCTGAATACCCAGATTGCGGCCGCACAGGCAGCCGGTATGAACTTCCGCTTCTGTGGGCTTGACCTTGCAGTAGCACCGAAGTTTACCTTTGCACCCACGCTTGCAATCCTTGCCACCTGGATTCTGCCGCTTCTGGCAACAGGTGCGACATACCTTTCCGGCGTAGTTTCGCAGAAAATGACCGCAAACCCCGCCGCAAACAATAATCCGCAGGCGGAACAGACACAGCAGATGACGAAGAGTATGACGACATTTATGCCGCTTATGACACTCTTTTTCACATTTACGTTGCCGATGTCGGCATCGCTTTACTGGTTCATCAGCAGCATCACCCAAGTTCTGCAGCAGGTGATCCTAACGAAGATTTTGAAAGTTGATATTGAGGACGAGGGAGGTCTTTCATACCATGAGAAGCGTAATCAAAAACGCAAAAAGCATTGATGAAGCAGTAAACGCCGCACTTTCGGAACTTGGCGTTACGGAGGATATGGTCACAATCGATGTGCTCGAAGAAGGCAAAAAAGGATTCTTAGGTCTTTCCGGCAAGGAAGCATCGGTTCGCGTTACCGTGAATGCGCTTTCCCCTGAGGACAGAGCGGAGAGCTTTTTAAGCCACATTCTCGACGCTATGGAACTCAATGCAGAGGTTTTTGTAACAACAGAAGAGGAAAATACACTCGCCATCGATATTAAAGGCGAAGATATGGGAATTTTAATCGGTCGCCGTGGCGAAACACTTTCGGCGCTTCAGTATCTGACAAGCCTTGCCGTAAACCGCCACACGGAGGAATACTACCGCATCGCACTCGATACGGAAAACTACAAAAAGCGCCGCGAGGAAACTCTTAAAAGGCTTGCAAAGAAGCTTGCAGGCAACGCTGTTCGTTACAGAAGAAATGTAACGCTTGAGGCAATGAGCCCGTATGAGCGCAGAATCATCCACTCTGTTTTGCAGGACGATCCGATGGTCACAACCTATTCCACCGGTGAAGAACCGAACCGCAAAGTTGTGATTGCATACAAGGGAAATAAATAAGACATACGGATTTTGTATGTCCGGACGGAGGCGTCTTTATTTTGAGAATAGACGATACAATTACGGCCATCGCCACCCCGCGCGGAACGGGTGGGGTGGCCGTTATCCGCATAAGCGGCCCTGACGCGCTCGGCATTGCTGACCGCGTCTTTTCTGCTAAAACCGCGCCCTCAAAGGCCGAGCCGTACCTTTTGCAGTACGGAAAAATCGGCACGGGAGAATCGGTGCTTGATTTTGGTATGTGTGTATGTATGCACGCGCCCCATTCCTTCACAGGGGAGGACGTGGCAGAACTTCATGTACACGGCGGCTTGCGCGTGACGGAAGCGGTACTTTCGCTTGTACTGGATAATGGCGCAAGACTTGCCCTTCCCGGCGAATTCACGCGCCGCGCATTTATAAACGGGAAAATGGATCTTGCCCGCGCGGAAGCTGTGGGGGACTTAATTCACGCCGAAGCGGATGCGGCGGCGGTGGCCGCTGTCAACCAGCTTTCGGGAAAGCTTTCCCGAAAAATTACGCGTATCCGCGACAGAATCATTGATATTACCGCCCGCCTTTCCGTTGCGGCAGATTATCCCGAGGAGGATATGGAATACCTGTCCCGCACGGAATTTTCAAAGGAGCTTTCGGAAATCGAAAAGGAACTCGATACGCTTATCGCGTCTGCCCGTGGCGGTAGGATGATTCGCGAAGGCGTAAGATGCGCCATCGTGGGGCGGCCGAACACGGGGAAATCTTCTCTTCTAAACGCACTTTTAGGCACGTACCGCGCCATTGTAACCGATGTGGAAGGCACCACGCGTGACATTGTGGAGGAGGTTATCTCCCTAGGTGGCATTGCCGTAAAATTCGGCGACACCGCCGGCATTCGCGAAGGCGAGGGCGAGGCGGAAAAAGTCGGCATTGAAATGGCCAGAGCGTATGTACAGGAGGCAGATTTTTGTCTTTTGGTACTCGATAGCGCACGCGCAGGGGATGCGGACAGAGAAATTCTGGCACTTGCCGAAGAAAAGCCATGCATTGTGGTTTTAAACAAAACCGACCTTGCAAAGTACGACGGTACATTTTCCTGCCCCTGGGTTTCGATATCGACCAAAACGGGGGAGGGGCTTCCCAAATTGGAAGAAGAAATTCTGGCGCTACTCGACCGCATTGCTTCGGGAGATTCGCTTCGCCGTGCCGATGCCGTGCGCCTTACGAATATGCGCCAGCGCGATGCGGCCGTGAAGGCAAGAGAGGCAATAGCACTTTCCATTTCCACACTCAATGACGGTTTTCCCGAGGACCTTGTGGCAGTAGACCTTGAAACTGCCGCCGCGCATTTAGGCGAAATTGTCGGGCTTTCCGTATCGGAAGAAGTTATCAGCCGCATCTTTGAAAAATTTTGTCTTGGTAAGTAAAAAACGGTCGCTGTACCTGTGGGTTCATAGGTGCGGCGACCGTTTTCTGAAAAAAGGCCAAAAAACGTCAAAAAAATACGAAATATCCGCAAAAAATGATTGACAACACGGTTCTTTTTTTGATATACTACAAGATAGTGAAAAATATTTTTATATATAAATATAGGAGGTATGTTCACATGGCAAGAAAAATGAAGACCATGGACGGTAATAACGCCGCCGCATGGGCATCCTATGCCTTTACCGATGTTGCGGCAATCTACCCGATTACCCCGTCCTCGGTTATGGCAGAAGTTACCGACGAATGGGCGGTAGACAAGAGAAATAATATGTTCGGACAGCCTGTAAAGGTTGTGGAAATGCAGTCCGAAGCCGGCGCAGCCGGTGCCGTACACGGCTCCCTCGCTGCAGGTGCTCTTACGACCACATACACAGCTTCGCAGGGTCTCCTTTTGATGATCCCGAACATGTACAAAATGGCGGGCGAACTTTTGCCCTCCGTTATTCACGTTTCGGCACGCTGCGTTGCAAGCCATGCTCTTAACATTTTCGGTGACCATTCCGACGTTATGGCTTGCCGTCAGACAGGCTATGCAATGCTTTGCTCCAATAGCCCGCAGGAAGTTATGGACCTTGGTGCCATCGCACACCTTGCAGCCATTCGTGGCCGCGTACCGTTCCTGCACTTCTTTGATGGTTTCCGCACCTCCCACGAAATCGATAAAATCGAGGTTTGGGATTACGAAGACCTGAAGGAAATGGTAGATATGGATGCCGTTCGTGCATTCCGTAACGGTGCACTCAATCCTGAGCATCCGGTTCTCCGCGGTAGCGCACAGAACCCTGACATCTTCTTCCAGAACCGCGAAGCTTGCAACAAGTTCTATGAAAATGTTCCGGCTGTTGTAGAAGAATACATGAACATGGTAAATGCCAAGATCGGCACAAACTACGGTCTTGTAAACTACTACGGCGCACCCGATGCAGAAAAGGTTATCGTAGCTATGGGTTCCATCTGCGATACCATTGAAGAAACAATTGATTACCTCACCGCGAAGGGCGAAAAGGTTGGTCTTATTAAGATTCGCCTCTACCGTCCGTTCCCGGTTGATGCATTCCTTAAGGCTCTGCCGGCAACCTGCAAGAAGATTGCAGTTCTTGACAGAACAAAGGAACCCGGCTCCATCGGCGAACCTTTGTATCTTGACGTTTGCGCTTGCTTTACCGGTAAGGCTGACGCTCCGATGATCATCGGCGGCAGATACGGTCTTGGCTCGAAGGACACTGTTCCGGCTGACGTTATCGCAACCTACAGAAACCTCGATAAGGCTGAGCCGGTTCGCGGCTTCACACTCGCCATCACGGACGACGTAACGAACCTTTCTCTCCCGCGCGAAGAAAATCCCGATACGTCTGCCGAAGGCAACACAGCCTGTAAGTTCTGGGGTCTTGGCTCTGACGGTACCGTTGGTGCAAACAAGAACTCCATTAAGATTATCGGCGACCATACTGACCTGTATGCACAGGCATACTTCTCTTACGACTCGAAGAAATCGGGCGGTATTACCGTTTCTCACCTTCGTTTCGGTGCAAAGCCGATCAAATCCACCTACCTTATCAATAAGGCTAACTTCGTAGCGTGCCATAACCCGTCTTACGTAGATAAGTACGACATGGTGCAGGATCTCGTTCCGGGCGGCAAGTTCCTCTTAAACTGCGCTTGGGATGTAGAAGAACTTACAAAGCGTCTCCCTGCAAAGATGAAGCGCTACATTGCTGAAAACAACATCTCCCTTTACACAATCGATGCTATCGGCATCGCAAAGGAACTCGGCCTTGGCAACAAGACCTCTATCGTACTCCAGTCCGCATTCTTTAAGCTTGCAAACGTTATTCCGTTTGAAAACGCTGTAGAATACATGCGCGATGCTGTTGTTCGTTCCTTTGCTTCGAAGGGCGAAAAGATTGTTAACATGAACCATGCCGCTATCGTAGAAGGCGAAAAGAACATCTGCGAAATCGCAGTACCGGCTGACTGGAAGAATGCAGAAGATGCACCGAAGGCAGAAAAAGAAGTACCGTCCTTCGTAAAGAACATCTTAAAGCCGTGCGAAAAGCAGGCTGGTGACAGCATCCCCGTATCTACCTTCGTAGAATATGTGGACGGTCACCTTCCGCAGGGCTCCGCTGCTTACGAAAAGCGCGGCATCGCGGTTGACGTTCCGGAATGGATTCCGGAAAACTGTATCCAGTGTAACCAGTGTTCTCTCGTTTGTCCCCATGCTGCTATCCGTCCGGTTGTTATGAACGCCGAGGAAGTAGCTGCCGCACCTTCCAACATGAAGCATAAGAAGATGAACGGCAAGGATATGGACAAGTTCGAATACGGCGTAGCTGTTACGGTTATGGACTGCAGCGGCTGTGGTAACTGCGCTAAGGTTTGCCCGGCTAAGGAAAAGGCTCTCGTTATGAAGCCGATCGACACGCAGCGTGACCAGCAGGCATGCTTCGACTATGCAGTTTCCGCAGTTTCCGACAAGGAAGAACTCCTGGCTCTGCCGATGAACGTAAAGAATTCTCAGTTCCACCAGCCGCTCCTCGAGTTCTCGGGCGCATGTGCAGGCTGTGGCGAAACACCGTATGCAAAGCTCGTTACCCAGATTTGCGGCGACAGAGCATACATCTCTAACGCAACCGGTTGCTCCTCCATCTGGGGCGGCAGCGCACCGTCTACTCCGTACACCACAAACAAAAAGGGCAAGGGTCCCGCTTGGGCAAACTCCCTGTTTGAAGATAACGCAGAACACGGTCTCGGTATGGCTGTTGGCGCAAAGCAGCTTCGCGAAAGACTGCGCGAGCAGATTGCAGCTATTTCCTGCGACAGCATACAGGCAGCTAAAGAAGCTTGGAACGCTACCTATGAAGATGGCGATGCCAACCAGAAGGCAACAGAAGAACTCATCGCAGCACTCGAAGCTTGCGGCTGCGAAGAAGCAAAGGCAGTTCTGGAATTTAAGGAATTCCTTTCGAAGAAAGCTGTCTGGATCTTCGGTGGTGACGGCTGGGCATACGATATCGGTTACGGCGGTCTTGACCACGTTCTCGCTTCCGGCGAAGATGTAAACGTTCTCGTATTCGATACAGAAGTTTACTCCAACACCGGCGGTCAGGCTTCCAAGTCCACCCCGACTGGTGCAGTTGCACAGTTCGCAGCTGGCGGTAAGCCGATCAGAAAGAAGAACCTCGCTGAAATGGCAATGTCCTACGGCTATGTATATGTAGCACAGGTTGCACTCGGCTATGACATGAACCAGACTGTAAAGGCAATCCGCGAAGCGGTAAGCTACAACGGTCCGTCCATCATCATCGCTTACGCACCGTGCATTAACCACGGCATCAAGGGCGGTATGACCGATACCCAGAAGATTATCAAGAATGCCGTACTCGCCGGTTACTGGCATACTTTCCGTTTCGACCCGAGACTGAAAGAAGAGGGCAAGAATCCGTTTATGATGGATTCCAAGGCTCCCGATGCTTCCTACCGCGACTTTATCATGAACGAAGTTCGTTACAGCTCTCTCGCACGTAAGTTCCCCGATCGTGCAGAAGAACTCTTCGCTGAAGCTGAAAAGCAGGCAAAAGAGAAGTACGAACATTGGACAAAGTTCGGCAAGTTATTCGAATAATAGAAAAGGGCGAGGGAATATCCCTCGCCTTTTCTGTGCCCTGAAAGGGAATGTAAAAAAAGTCCAGAACGCAAAAAGACAATACTGGTACGGATATGAACAGTCGAAGACAACTCTGTTCGGGATGAAAAATCTCATTTTCTTCGATTTTTCTTTATTTTTAGCCTTTTTGCTACGCCAAAACGCCACCGCTCGTAGTACACGAAGTACGACGTCGGGTGGCGTTTTAACGTTCTGACTCTTTTTTTCTATTCCCAAAAAAAGGACTGTAAAAACACAGTTTTTACAGTCCTCCTTTATTTCTGAAAAGCAAATAGTTTCATCAGTAAAAATGTAACAGGAATGCCGATTATCGCGGCCAGAATGTATGCGAGCATCTCGGGAAGCGATAGAAGATGACACAAAAGCCACACCGAAAGCGTCTGTACTAGGAAATTCGGGATGTAGGAAATGACAAACTTCCAAAACCGTCCGAGAGAGGGCTTTGCGCGGAAGGTAAAGCCCGCGTGCAGGAAAAACGCCAGGATTAGCGTTGTGATATACCCGAGTGCGAAGGAAAGAACGGGCATGGAGAGCGCGGCAAGGTAGAGCCGGCCTAAGATGGCTGTTAAAATAGTGCTTGCACCGCCTACCAGAAGAAACCGCAAAAATGCAGGAGAGAGGAACAGCTTCTTTGCCCGCGATGCGCGCGAAGGTACGTAGCTTTCCCACGGCATAATATTGTCGCCGCGCACGATAAAGCGTTCTTTGGCGAGAAGCGCCATCGGCATGTCGGAAAGAGAGTCCGAGTAAAATTCCTCCACCGCGGCATCGGGGTACAGTGCGCGAAAACGCGGCGGCTTTTCCTCGCCGTAACAGTTTTCGCCCGTGTACGCACCCGTCTTTTTGTCCACAAGAGAAGCAATCGGGGGCGTAAGCCCGAGCCGCCTGCACGGAATTTCGAGAAGAAAGGCAGGGGATGCGGAAATGATCACGTCATCCGGTCGCACATCGGAAAGATACCATTCTTTTATATTGCAAAAATGCGTTTCCCAAAAATCCGCCACCGCCTTATCCATATCGGGGATATGGCGGAAAAAGCGGTAAAAGTGCGATTTGAAAACGGTTTTCCGTTCGATGCCGGTTGCAAAAAGGAGAAAATGCCCAAATTGCCGCGGAAGCTCGAGGAGAATACGCGGATATTTTTTGAGACAATAAAAATAAAAATCGCGGGTACTGTCACCATTATAGATCGTCTCGTCAAAGTCGTATGTACGCATGTTTTCTCTCCTTTCTGTCGCATTTCCTTGATTGTACCATACAGAGGGAAAAAAGTCAAGCCTCGGCACAAAGTGAAAAAGAGTAGAATTTTGACGAAAATTAGTTGACAAGGCGAAAAGAGTATGGTAAAATACTAAGAGAGAACGTATGGCGTATCAATTTGGCAGGAGGAGAAAGAGAAAATGGAAATTTTCGATGTAATTGACCAGCTTGAGGACTTAATCGAAAACAGCTTTACTTGGCCTATTTTTCATAAGACAATGATTGATAAAGAAGACTTTATGGAGCTTATCAGCGATATCCGTCTGCGCCTTCCGGAAGATTTGAAGAAGGCAAAGTGGGTTACCGAGCAGAGAACTTCTATTATTGAAGAAGCCCATAAGGAAGCAGCGGATATTATCCGCAGCGCTGAAGAGCAGAAACAGCAGCTCGTAAACGAGCATGAAATCACCAAGAAAGCATATGACCAGGCAAACGAAGTTCTGGCAAACGCGCAGAAGAATGCACGTGAGATTCGTCTTGGTGCCCGTCAGTATGCTGACGATGTGCTCGCCGGTATTGAACAGCGCCTTGGCAACATGGCTGCAGAAATCCAGGCCGGTCGCGAAGAATTACGTAAATAAGAAAAAGCAGAATGTGGCTGTCGCGAAAGCGGCAGCCACTTTTGTTTTGTCCCTTCATATTTTACGCCGCGTGCGCATAGGGTGTATGAAGGGGGGTGGCGGCATGCTCGTTATTTTAAAACGAGGTGGCATTTTATTTTTAGTCCTTTTGTGCGTGGTATCCTTTCTTATTGCAAAGCTTTTTCATCCGAAAGTGAAAGACGTGCAGGCGGAGAACGTGCCTTGCATTGTGATTGATGCGGGGCACGGCGCGCCGGACGGCGGCGCCGAAGGAAGAGAGAGCGGCGTTTTGGAAAAGGACTTAAATTTGCAGATTGCAAAGCTTCTTTCGGAAGAACTTACAAGCGCGGGCGAGCGTGTTTTAATGACGCGGGAGGACGACCGCGGCCTGTACGAAACCGAATCGGCCTCCATCCGCGAGAAAAAAAGAGAAGATATGAAAAAACGTGCGGCACTTGCCGGCGCAGAGGGAAATCTCTGCCTTGTCAGTATCCATATGAATCATTTTTCGGATGCGAGGTACAGTGGTCCGCAGGTGTTTTATTATACGGGGAGTGAAGAAGGGCAGCGGCTTGCCGAATCCATTCGCGCGGCATTTTTAGAGGAAATAGGGCCCCATTGCACGCGCGAGGTAAAGCCTACGAGCGATTTGTATCTTCTTCGCGAAAGCGAAATTCCCGCCGTTATTGTGGAATGTGGCTTTTTGTCGAATACCGAGGAGGAAGCCCTCCTTTGTGATGCGGCGTATCAAGGTAAGCTTGCACGCGCCATTTGCCTCGGCATACAAAATTTTAAAGAAAAGGCATAAAATACCGAAAAGCGGACTATACTTGTCCGTAAAGGGGGTTTTTGGAAATGAAATTGCCGCAGACTGCCGCGCGAAATATGTACGCGCTTTTACATCTTAAAAAAGAAGAACCGGCAGAAAAACGGGACGAAGCGCTCCGCGCCCTTCTTCTCGAAACCCAGAAAGAGCTTGCCGCGTGCCGGCGAAATTTGATGTTTGCAAATTCCGACGCGCTTACCGATATGTACATTTACGCGATAAAATCGCACGAGATACGATACGCCCATCTACTCAAGATGGCAAAAGAGCAAGAAGCAGTATAAAAAAGAGCACCGTGCGGTGCTCTTTTTGCGTTCTGCACTTGCCATTTTGTATGAAAAGTGATATAATTGACACATACGGGATTTTATTTTATAAAATCCCTAAAGCCTTTCGGCTTTTTGCGGTCTTTGACCGCTGTGTCAATTGACGGCGTCGCAAAAATGCCCTTGCAAGCAATTTTACTCCTGGTAAAATGATTTTGCGGCATCTAAATCGTTCACTGAATTTATAATAAATACAAAGAAGGCGTATGTTGACAAAACCAGCATACAATGCGTTTGGGGCAAAAGCTGTCAAGCGCCGGAAAAGGAGAAATGCGAAATGTTCTATCATTTTGATTCACAGGAGGAACGCCGAATGGCGGGAGGCTCCGCTTTTATAGAAATGCAGTTTTGCACCATGCCGCACGGCACAAAAATAGAGGAGATTGTGTCGGTAGACAACATTGACCATTGGAGGGACGATTCTCTCTATATAGCCGATGAAAGTACGTTTTTCATAGAGTATGGCCGCGTGTTCGATGGCGGTGTTTATAATAACCTTGAAAGCGGTCCCGTGGATGTGTACGGCATTAACTATTATGCGCCTTCTGTGGTAGAAGAAATTATAGGGAGGCTTCTTGCGGCGAGTCCCGAGCCGGACGAAATGCTTCTTTCCTGGCTTGAAGAGGCGATGGACTATAACGGCTTTTACATTCTGGGGCTGTAACAGATGCGCTCCTTCTGAAAAAGAACCCCAAAAAATATTAGGAATAGGGATTGACACTGCCCTTTCAAATGTGTATACTTTAATTTCAAAGAGGATAAAAATCAAACGGTCAATAAAACAGAAAACGGAGGAAAAACGATGAAAAACTTTGCGGCAATGTGTAAGGAAATCGGCGGAATGGTAGACTATGTGCAGGGCGGCGGCGGCAATGCCTCCTGCAAGCACGACGGCAATAAAATGGCCATTAAGGCTTCCGGCTTTACGATTGGCGACATTACGGAAACCACCGGCTATGTAGATGTAGATTATATCAAAATCAGGGAGTACCACACGGACGTGCTTCCGGAGGAAATGGAGAAGAAGGAAAAAGAATCCACACCCTTCACACTTTCCTGTGTATTCCCGGGGGATGGGCCGGCGCTTCGCCCGTCCGTGGAAACGGGCTTCCATTCTATTATGAAGAAATACGTAATGCATACACATCCGGTATATACGAATGTAATTACCTGCGCCGAAGGCGGCAGAGAACTTGCAGCCAAAATTATGGGCGATGTGGATTTTGTATGGATTCCGTATATTAACCCCGGTTTTTCGCTGACGCTTGTGATTGCGGATGCAATAGAAGCCTATGAAAAGGAAAAGGGCGTATTTCCGCGCGTGATCTTCCTTGAAAATCACGGCCTTGTCACAACGGATGACGATGCCGAAGAATGTACAAGACTGCATATCTGGGTGAACGAAGCCGTGAAGAAATACCTCGGTCTCGGCGCGTTTTATGCGGACCTTTCTGTGAAAGAAGCGGGGGACACCTTTGTATGCACCGCACCTTTTGTGAAAGCCTATTTTGAAAAATACAGCGAAAAGACGATGGAAGAAAATGCGCTGTATCCCGACCAGCTCGTGTACCTGAATGCCGGGATGAAGGACGGCAAAATCGCTTTCGAAGGCGACCGGGTTATTCTCCGCGCCGCCAAAAAAGAAGCTGCCGCAATGCTCGAAACCTTCGCCGCATTTGCTTATGTGGTGGACAGCATCTCGACCGCCGGCCTCAAAATCCATACGATGGATGCCGCAGCTACCGGCTTTATCAATAACTGGGAAAGCGAAAAGTACAGAAAAGAAATGGCAAAGAAGGCATAAGGGGGAGCATATGAATTTTTCCACCTGGCTTGCTATTTTAGTGGCCATCATTGTGCCTTGCGCGCTTTTGATGGCCGATGCCAAGAAGTGAGGGAGCAAAATGAAAACGGTGTTACTTTTGGGGGACTCTATCCGGATGGGCTATGACAAGGCCGTCAGAAGGAGCCTTGCGGGCGTGGCAGAAGTCGTTTTTCCCGGTGAAAACACGCGCTTTGCCTCGTATCTTCTTCGGCATTTTCACGAATATCTTAAGGAAGCGGCCGACGGGCGCGTGGATGTAATTCACTGGAACGCGGGACTTTGGGACTGCCTCCGTCTCTTTGGGGAAGAGCCGCACACGCCTCTTGATGTCTATGCCTATTATATCGAAAGAATCTGCATCCGCATCCGGAAGCTTTGCCCCGATGCCCGGGTGATTTTCGCCACCTCCACGAAGGTGATTTCGGAAAGAATGGATGAGAATTTCAAACGCTATAACGAAGAGATTGAAGTGTATAACAAGGCGGCGGTGCGCATCGCAGAAAAATACGGGCTTGTCATAAACGATCTGTATGCACTCTCGAAAACGCTTCCCGAATCGGTCCATTCCGATGCAGTGCACTATTATACGCCGGAAGGGACGCGTGCTTTTACAAAGCAGGTGCTCGCGAGTCTCGGCGAGGCACTCGGCCTTTCCGAAGTGCCGCAATACCTGGAGGAACTCTATACGGACAAGCCTATTGGGATATAACCAAAAGGAACGGAGAAGAAAGTGATGGCCAAAAAAACAGGCAGAAACACAAAGGGTAAAATCATCGTTGCGGCGTGGAGGCTTTTCTACGAGCAGGGCTATGATGATACCACCATTGAAGAGATTATAGACGAGTCGGGCACCTCCAAGGGCTCCTTCTATCATTATTTTGCGGGGAAGGATGCACTTCTCAGTTCCCTTTCCTATATGTTTGACGAAAAGTATGAGGAGCTTCGGGAGAAGATAAACCCCCATATGCATAGCTTTGATAAGCTGATGTACTTGAACCGCGAGCTGTTTCTGATGATCGAAAACAGCATCTCGCTCGACCTTCTTGCAAAGCTCTATTCGTCGCAGCTTACTACAAAGGCAGAAAAGCATCTTCTCGACCATAACCGCATTTATTATAAGCTCCTTCGCAGCATTTTTTCGGAAGGGCAACAAAGGGGAGAGATCACGAAGGACCGTTCCGTCAACGAGCTCGTTCGTGTGTATGCTATGCTCGAGCGTGCCTTTTTGTATGACTGGTGCCTCTCTAATGGCGACTATTCTCTCACCAAGTACGCGGCAGATATGTTCCCGAAATTTTTAGAAAAATTTAAGAATTAATTTTATTACTACTTTTTGTATCGAAAAAAGTACGGCATAAAAACAGCGAAAAAATGCGAAAAATATAAAAAATATAAGAACGAAGTACAGAATGAATTCTGTACTTCGTTCTGTATTGCGTTCTATAAAAAAGTGTGGTATAATGGCACAGAACAGTAAATTTGAGGGCAAAAGGAGTAATGAAAGAAATGGATATTTTTGCATTTGTACTGTATTTTGTGGCAATGATTGCCATCGGCCTTTTCTTCTTCGTTAAATCGAAAGCTGTTACAGAAAAGGATTATTTTTTAGGCGGCAGATCTATGGGCCCCTGGGTAACGGCAATGAGCGCACAGGCATCCGACATGAGCGCATGGCTTCTTATGGGTCTTCCCGGTAGCATCTTAGCTTTTGGCTTCGGTCAGGCGTGGATTGGTATCGGTCTTGCAATCGGTACGGCAGCAAACTGGATTTTGGTTGCGAAAAGACTTCGCAAGTTCTCCAAAGCTTCCGGCGATGCGATTACGCTTCCGCAGTATCTGTCTAATCGTTTTGCATCCAAGAGCCATACGGTAAGCATCATCTGTGCGGCTGTATTTTTAGTGTGCTTCACCATCTACGTTGCATCCGCATTCGTTGCAGGTGCTGATGTGTTCACAACACTTGTTCCGGCACTCTCCAGAACAACTGCAATGCTGATTTTTGCAGCGATTGTTGTTGTGTACACCTTCCTTGGCGGCTTTAATGCCGTATGTTGGACGGACTTTTTCCAGGGTCTTTTGATGCTGGGTGCGCTGCTCGTCGTTCCTATTGTTGTAGGCTTTACAAGAGAATTGGAGCCTGCGGCGCTGACAACCGTTTATGCAGGGCCTAATGGTGAACAGTTCCAGTTCGTTGCAAACTTCTTCAATGCAAGCTGGAAGGATATCCTGTCCGGTCTCGGATGGGGTCTTGGCTACTTTGGTATGCCGCACATCATCGTTCGTTTTATGGCAATTGAAAAGCCTTCTATGGTGAAAAAATCTGCAACGGTAGCCATTATCTGGGTAGTGCTGTCTTTGGCGGCCACTATTGTAATTGCATACCTCGGCAGAATGTTCGTATATTCGAACGGTACTGACCTTTCGGCTGTTCTTCTGGCAGAAGGCAAGCAGTCCTTGATATTTGTGGAACTGGCGCGTGATGTATTCCCGGCATTTATTGCAGGCATTTTGCTTGCGGCTATTATTGCGGCAAGTATGTCTACCGCAGACTCGCAGCTTCTGGTTGCGGCATCTTCCTTTGCAAGCGACTTGTATAAGCCGATTATCCGAAAAAATGCAAGCAACAAGGAAATGCTTTGGGTAAGCCGTCTCGTTGTTTTGGTGATTGCAGTTATTGCCTTCTTTATTGCAAGCAGTAAAGGAAAAGCGGCACAGGCCATTATGGATCTCGTATCCAACGCATGGGGTATCTTCGGCGCGGCATTCGGTCCTGCGGTGTTGTTATCTCTGTTTTGGAAGAGATTTACATATAAAGGCGCAGTAGCAGGTATTTTGGTCGGCGCGGCAGTAGATATGCTGTGGCTGTGGCTCCCGGTTTCCGGCGGACTTACGCTGACCGCCATAACGGGAATTTACGAAATTATCCCCGGCTTTATTCTTGGTGCCGCGGCAGCCATTTTGGTTACCCTCATCGATAAAGCACCTTCGAGGGAAGTGGAAGCAATTTTCGAAAAAGCAACGGACAATACAATTGACGACTAATTCCGGTAGTATAAAAGACAACCTCTCTCGGGGTTGTCTTTTGTTTTCAAGGAAAAGAATTGCAAAAGGGGATGGGGTGTGGTATAATGTGGTTGCAATAAAGATGCCACGTATACCTTGCGGTGCATAAAGGCAATTTGTCAAATGGAGAAATAGACAATGCAAGAATTTGGTTTAGTTTCGGTCACATTTAGAAAGCTTTCGCCCATAGAAATTATAGAGGCCGCAAAAGCGGCAGGGCTCACCACTATCGAATGGGGGAGCGATGTGCACACTTCGGAAAAGGATCCCAAGACAGCCGAAAAGGTCGCGATGGAGACGCGCGCGGCAGGGCTTTCCGTCTCTTCCTACGGCACATATTATACGCTCGGAGAAGGGCAGGACTTTGCGCCGTATCTTGCGGCGGCGAAGGCACTTGGCGCGCCCATTTTGCGGATATGGGCGGGCAAAAAAGGCGCGCAGGATGTAACAGAAGAAGAACGCGCCGCGCTCATCCGGGAGGCACGCGCCGTTTGCCGCGCAGCGAAGGAAGCGGGGAAGACAGTATGCTTTGAGTACCATCCGCGAACGCTCACCGATACGGCGGAAAGTGCTGTGCGACTTATAAAAGAAGTGAATATGGAAAATTGCCGCCTCTACTGGCAACCGTTTTACGGGCGCACACTTTCGGAGAATGTAGAAGATTTGCGGCAGGTTTTGGATTTTGTTTCGATTGTACATCTTTTTTACTGGGAAAACCACGAAATACGCCGCCCGCTTTCCGAAGGGGCGGAGTACATACGTGCATTTTTACGTGCGCTTTCCGGCCGCACGATTCCAATACTTCTGGAATTTGTGCCGGATGACGATGTTACAATGCTTGCAGAGGAAGCAAAAACGCTTTTTGAACTTGCAAAGGAGATACAGAAATGAAAGCCGCCTTTTTTGGAACCCGCGAAAAAAATATGTATGCCGTTTACTCGGAAGAAACGATCCGTACGCTTTTTGAAATGTTTGATTTTTATGAAGGCGTATATTCTCCGGAGACGGCAAAGGAAATTCCGGATGTGGAATGTCTTTTCTCCACTTGGGGTATGCCGAAAATGACAGAGGAAGAAATCCGCACACTTTTTCCGCGCCTGAAAGTCATATTTTACGGTGCGGGGAGCGTGCAGGCGTTTGCACGGCCGTTTTTAAGCTGCGGCGTTTCGGTTGTCAGCGCGTGGCAGGCAAACAGCGTGCCTGTAATTGAGTTTTCGGTAGCTGAAATTCTTCTTGCCAATAAGGGCTTTTTCGGAAGCCTCCATACCTATAAGAAATCTCGGACAAATGAAGGCGCAGGGAAGTTCCCCGGGAACTTTGATACCCCGGTCGGCCTTCTCGGCCTCGGCGCCATTGGCGCGGGTGTTGCCACACAGCTTCGGGAGCACCGCATCCGCGTTTTGGCGTATGATCCGTTTTGCTCCGCTGAGAAGGCGGCCGCGCTCGGTGTTTGCCTTGCATCTCTTGAAACTATATTTGAAACCTGCCGGACGATTTCCAACCATATGGCCAACCTTCCCGAAACAGAGGGGATTTTAGACTATGCGCTTTTCTCCAAGATGCAGGAAAACGCGGTATTTGTAAATACCGGCCGCGGCGCGCAGGTGGTGGAGGAGGATCTTGTCCGGGCGCTTTCCGAAGTGCCTACCCGTGCGGCAGTTCTCGATGTAACGCGGGAGGAGCCGCCGAAGGAAGATTCTCCGCTCCTTACAATGGACAATATATTTTTAACGCCGCACATTGCCGGCTCTTTGGGAAATGAATGTTTCCGAATGGGAGAATATATGCTGGAGGAGGCGCAGCGGTATCTTGCAGACGAGCCGCTTCGGTACGCGGTTACCGCCGAAATGCTTAAAACGATGGCATAAAATGAAAGGTGGGCCTATGAAAAGAGAGAGAATATCCAAAACCAGAAAAATATATTTTGCAAAGCTTTGGGCGCGCATCCTGCTGCTTTTGTTCGCGCTGGCACTTTATGCATATGACAAGGCGGCTTTTTCCGTGCTTTCAGGGTGCCGCTTCTTTTCGGAATTTTCGCCGCTGCATATTTTCTGGGGGCTCTGGATGCTCGATATGCTGTTTCAGCTTATCCCTGTGCGCGCACACATTTCCATCGGGTCACAAAAGCAGTTTTCCTCGCTTTTTCGTCCGATTAAAGAAAAGATAAGCGCAGAAAGTCTGAAAAAATATGTGAAAGACACCACGGCTGCGGCCTATAAGGTAATGGTGGTCTGGGTTTCCCTCACAGCCATCATCGGCGCTTTGTATTTTGCGGGGATACTGGAAAAGGCACATCTTTTTCTCATCGCCGTTTTCTTTTATGTGTGTGACCTTATCTGTGTTCTCATCTGGTGCCCTTTCCGTCTGATTATGAAAAACAAATGCTGCACCACTTGCCGCATTTTCAATTGGGACCATCTTATGATGTTCTCGCCGTTTGTGTTTGTATGCGGGTTTTTCACGCTGTCGCTCTTTCTGTTTGCCCTCCTCATATGGCTCGTATGGGAGGTGTGCGTGTTCACCTATCCCGAGCGTTTCTGGGAAAACAGCAATATGGCACTTCGGTGTTCGGAATGCACGGATAAGCTCTGCACGCAGTACTGCAGAAGGCTCCACAAAAAATAGAAAAATCTGTATATTTTCCCCCAAAAAAATATTGCATTTTTTGGGGGATTGTGGTATCATAGATACAGAATTTTGGAAGGGGGAAAGGTATGAAATGTATCATAAACGGAAAGCTCGTTTTGTGCGATGCAATCCGCGAAAATATGGCCATCATTTTTGATGACAAAATCCAGAAAATCGTTCCGCAGGCCGAAATTGATCTCTCTGCATACGAGGTGATCGATGCTGCGGGGAAATATGTAGCACCCGGTCTTGTGGATATGCATATCCACGGCTATCTCGGGGCAGACGCGTCTGACGGCGATGCCGAAGGCATCCGCAAAATGGCGGAAGGCATTATCGAAAATGGCGTTACGGCATGGTGCCCGACGACGATGACGGTCTCCAAAGCCGAAATTGAGAAGGCGTTCGACTCGATTCGCGAAGTAAAAGAAAGCGACGAATATTACGGCGCGAGAATTTTGGGCGTAAACAGTGAAGGCCCGTTTATCAATGCCGCAAAAAAAGGCGCACAGGCAGAAGAACATATTTTAAAGCCGGATGCGGCGTTTATCAAAAAGCATAAAGACATTGTAAAGGTATTTACCGTAGCACCCGAAGTAGAGGGTGCGCTCGAATGTATAGAAGAAGTGACGCGCGATACGGATGTTTTAGTTTCGATGGGCCACACAAATGCAAAGTACGAAGAAGCACTCCTCGGCATCGAAAAAGGCGTGCGCCACACAACGCACCTTTTCAACGCCATGTCGATTCTTTCGCACAGAAGCCCCGGCGTTGCAGGCGCCTCGCTTTCCTCGGAAGAAGTAAGTGCCGAGCTTATTGCAGACACTTTCCATGTAGACCGCGGCATTTTCGGCATCATTGCAAAGCTCAAAGGCGATAAGCTTTGTTTAATTACGGACTGCATCCGCGCCGGCGGCATGCCGGACGGCGATTACACACTCGGCGGGCAGCCGCTTCATAAAGAAGGCATTCAGTGCCTTATGCCCGACGGCACAATTGCCGGAAGCGTTCTAAAGCTCTGCGAAGCGGTATATAACTTCTATAAAAACACAAACCTGCCGCTTTATAAAGCAGTAGCATGTGCATCCTTAAACCCTGCAAAGGCACTCGGCGTAGCGGATGAAATCGGCTCGCTCGAAGAAGGAAAGCGTGCAGACATTATACTTGCAGATGAAACCTTTGCCGTTTCGATGACGATACTCGGCGGCGAAATTCGATATAAAGGAGAATGAGAAAATGATAGCGAAGCTGGATCCGAAATTTATGCCTATGGTAAAGGTGATTGAAGAATTCAATCAAAGCGTTGCCAAGGCAGAAAATCAAGAAATTGCGATTTGTCTTGAAAGAAACGGCGGTCTTATGTCTGTGCATAAGATGTCCGTTTACAAAGATGGCACGGGGCACGACGAAGAAAACTACGGTATCGTAGAAAGAATTGTAAAGACCCTTCTCTGGCTTAAGGGTGGCTACAAGGTATATATTGCAGGCTCCAAGGAAATTTACATACGCCTTGCAGATGCTTACAGAGAGGGCGGAGCGAGAGAATTTGATTTCAAATTCATGCCCCGCATCTATGAAAAGCCGTTTGAAGTTGTGTATGTAGAAAAACTCGAGGATGCCCCGAAGGAGAATGACACTTCTTTCCCGGTTGGCAGACATCTTGATGGCTGCCGCATCGGTTTTGACGCCGGCGGAAGCGACAGAAAGGTTTCCGCAGTTGTAAACGGCGAAACCGTATACTCGGAAGAAGTTGTATGGTTCCCCAAGCTCCAGGATGACCCGAAGTACCACTATGACGGAATCCTCAGCGCTATGAAAACGGCTGCTTCCCATATGCCGCGCGTAGATGCTATCGGTGTTTCTTCTGCAGGTGTATATGTAGATAATAAAATTATGTCCGCTTCTCTCTTTATCAAGGTTTCGGACGAAGATTTTCAGAAGCATGTAAAGAATATGTATATCGATGTGGCCCGCGAAATCGGCAATGTGCCGCTCGAAGTTGCCAATGACGGTGACGTTACGGCACTTGCAGGCGCTATGAGCCTTGAAGACAATAACGTTTTAGGCATTGCTATGGGTACAAGTGAAGCCGCCGGCTATGTGGATGCTGACGGCAATATCACCGGCTGGCTCAACGAACTCGCTTTCGTACCGGTGGATTACAACCGCGATGCGATGGTAGACGAATGGAGCGGCGACTATGGCTGCGGCGTTAAATACTTCTCGCAGGATGCTGTCATTAAGCTTGCACCGGCGGCAGGCATTGCACTCGAAGAGAGCCTTTCTCCGGCTGAAAAGCTGAAGGTTGTACAGGGCCTTATGGAAAAGGGCGACAGCCGTGCGGCTGATATCTATGAAACAATGGGTACCTATTTCGGCTACACAATTGCTTACTACGCGATGTTCTATGATATTAAGCATGTTCTCATTATGGGCCGTGTTACAAGCGGCGAGGGCGGCGCGATTCTTCTCTCAAAGGCAAACGAAGTGCTGGCTGCCGAATTCCCCGCGCTTTCGAAGAAGATTACCTTGCATATTCCGGACGAAAAGGCAAGACGTGTCGGTCAGTCCGTAGCTGCTGCAAGCCTTCCGCGCATAAAATAAGAATACGAAAAAAAGACAAGACACGTATGTGTCTTGTCTTTTTCGATTTGTGGCGTGAAAATATTGACATTTCGGGTAGATTTCGATTATAATGAAAGCATCTGAAGGCAAACGAAAGATGCGTTTCCCATATACTTTGCAGGCAGAAAGATAGAAACAGAGGTCTTTTTATGAATATTATTATTGTGGGGTGCGGCAAGGTAGGCCATAAACTTATTGAGCAGCTTTCCAAAGAACAGGAACATGACATTACGCTCATTGATACCGATGCGCATGTTGTATCGGAAATGGTAAATGAATATGATGTTATGGGTGTTGTAGGCAGCGGCGTTGATGCCGATGTCCTCTCCGAAGCCGGCATTGCCGCAGCCGACGTTGTAATCGCGGTGGCAGGTTCAGATGAGCTGAATCTCATGATTTGCCTCATGGCGAAGAAATTCGGCAATTGCCAGACGATTGCACGCGTCAGAAAGCCGGAGTATTTTAAATCCATTCACCGTATCAAAGATGACCTTGGGCTTGCCATGGTTATAAATCCCGAACACACGGCGGCAAACGAAATTGCACGTGCCCTTCGTTTTCCGTCCGCCATACAAATTGATACGTTTGCAAAAGGCCGTGTGGAAATCTTAAAGTTTTTGGTGGAAGAAGGAAGTCCGCTTGCGGATATGCGCGTTATGGATATTGCCGCAAAGCTCAAAAGTTATATCCTCGTTTGCGGCGTAGAACGCGGGGAAGAAGCCTTTATTCCTTCCGGTACGTTTGAGATTAAAGCGGGTGACTATTTAAGTATTGTAGCGCCGATTGGAGAGGCCGGTACGTTCTTTAAAACGATTGGCATTCATACAAACCGCGTGCGCGATGCGCTCGTGGTCGGCGGCGGGGATACGGCGTATTATCTCGCAAGTCAGCTTCTTGAACGCGGCATTCATGTGAAAATTATCGAAAGAGACGCTGCGCGTTGCGAGGAACTTTTCCAGCTGCTGCCGAAGGCAACGATCACGCATGGAGACGGGACAGATAATAAACTTTTGATGGAAGAGGGACTTGACCGCTTCGATTCCTTTGTGTCTCTCACCAATATTGACGAGGAAAATGTTCTGCTCTCTCTGTATGCCAAGAGCAAAACGGATGCAAAAATTGTTACCAAAATTAACAGAATTGAGTATGGCAAGGTTATAGGAGATCTGCAGCTCGGCACAATCATTTATCCGAAAACCATCACCACAGAATATATCGTGCGTTTTGTAAGAGCCCTCGAAAACTCCATGGGCAGTAACATCGAAACGCTTCACTACATTTTAGGCGGTAAGGCAGAGGCGCTGGAATTCAGAATCCGCGAAAACTCGCCGATTTCCAATGTCAAACTGGAAGACTTAAACCTGAAGGAGAATATTCTGATTGCCTGCATTACCCGAAACGGAAAGCTTATTATCCCGCGTGGGCAGGATATGATTTTAGAGGGCGATTCCGTCGTGGTAGTTACTTTAAAGGAAGGCTTTAGGGATGTCAGTGATATACTGAAGTAGAGGATAAAACAATGAATTACAGAATGATTTTACATATCCTCGGCTGGGTGCTGAAAATAGAGGCGGCTTCGATGCTCGTGCCGCTACTTTGCGCCGTTTCGTACAGGGAAACAGCCGAAATATTTACATTCTTACTTTGTATGGCTTTTTGCGGCGCTGCGGGGTTCATTATTTCTGCCCGAACGCCTGAAACAAAGACGATGTATGCCAGAGAAGGTTTTGTGACTGTGGCAATGAGCTGGATCGTGCTCAGTTTGTTCGGCGCCTTTCCGTTTCTGATTTCGGGAGCAATCCCGAATTTTGCCGATGCGATTTTTGAAATTGTTTCCGGCTTTACAACGACAGGTGCCTCTATTCTTACGAATGTAGAGCGTCTGCCGAAATCCCTTCTTATGTGGAGAAGCTTCAGCCACTGGCTTGGCGGCATGGGCGTTCTGGTCTTTTTGATGGCTATTTTGCCGCTTTCAGGAAGTGGGAACCTGTATCTTTTAAAAGCAGAGAGCCCCGGTCCCTCCGTGGGGAAATTGGTGCCGAAGGTAAAGTCTACGGCAAAGCTTTTATATATGCTCTATATTGTATTTACGCTTTTGGAGATGGGTCTTTTGCTCCTCGACGGGAATGACCTTTTTACCGCCATGACCCTTTCGTTTGGCACGGCCGGCACGGGCGGCTTTGGAATTCTGAATTCCAGCATCGCTTCCTACAGTCCCTATACGCAGTATATCATCACCATATTTATGATTTTGTTCGGCGTGGATTTCTCTCTGTATTATATTTTGTTTTTCAAAGAAAAGCGTGCCTTTTTAAAGTCCAGTGAGCTTCGAACGTACCTCGGCATTATTTTTATCGCTGTATTCACCATCTTTTTGAATTGTCGCAGTCTTTTCGAAAACGCGGAAGAAACGTTCCGCCATGCGGCGTTTACGGTAGGGTCTATTATCACAACTACGGGGTATTCTACGTGTGATTTTAATCTGTGGCCGGAGCTTTCTAAAACGATTTTGGTAGCGCTCATGTTTATAGGAGCATGCGCAGGGAGTACAGGCGGCGGCATTAAGGTTTCCCGTATCATTATCTTGCTGAAAAGCATCGTGAAAGAAATCCGCACCTATGCGCATCCCAGAATCACATTAAAGCTCAAGATGAACGGGCGCACGGTGGAACATGAAACTGTGCGCGGCGTAAACGTATATATGTCGGCATATGTATGTATTTTCGCGGCATCTCTGCTGATTATCACGCTGGATAACTTTGATTTTACGACGAATTTCACGGCCATCGCAGCCACAATCAACAATATCGGCCCCGGTCTCGGAATGGTGGGCCCTATGGGGAACTATGCTTCCTTCTCTGCACTTTCAAAGCTTGTAATGAGTTTCTGTATGCTCCTAGGAAGGCTCGAGATTTTCCCGATGCTTCTTTTGTTTAGCCCCTATACTTGGAAAAAATAAGTAGAGAGAGGTCGGCAACCTTGCCATTTGGTTTGCCGGCACGATTAATGGGATTGAAGGTATGGCGGCTGTGTTCGCTAAAAAATAGCGCAACGGAGCTTTCCACGCGCGGCGGCTATTCCAAAACGGAAAAGACGGACATCTGTTTTATATTGGACCGTTTCCAGATTTCCAAGATGCGCGAGCTTGTACACAGCATCGATGAGCACGCCTTCATTACCATCACGGAAGTTGCAGACGTCTTCAAATCCAATATGTAAAAAGGGAATAAGGTGAAAAATCACACTATGATTTATAAGCCTTTTCCACCACTTGTAATAAAAAGCATATAAAAAGGGACTCTCAAATTTGAGAGTCCCTTTTGTTATATCTTTAAAGTGCGTCAATATAGTCGCAGGCGGAGAGTGCCGCGATGGCGCCGTCCGAAGCGGCTGTAGCCACCTGGCGGATTTTCTTGCTGCAGCAGTCACCTGCTACAAAAATACCGGCTTTCGCGCCTTTTTGCGCGGCATCCGTTTCCGCATAGCCGTAGCTGTTTAAGACGAGCACATCGGAAAACGGTTCGTTCTGCGGTACGAGACCGATGGCAATGAACATACCGTCTGCGGAAATTTCAGCGGTTTCACCTGTTTGGGTGTTCTTTGTGCGCACACCGCGGAAGGTGCCGTCACCGATAATTTCTTCTACGATGGTCTCAAAGTGAATTTCTACATTCTCTTTTTCAAAGAGCTGGTCGGCAAGTGCTTTCTCGCCTGTGAAGCCTTCGAGGTTTTGCAGAACGTATACTTTTTCGCAAAGCTCGGAAAGGAGAAGTGCTTCCTGCATTGCCGAGTTTCCGCCGCCAACGACGGCTACGGTCTGCCCTTTGTAGAAGGCACCGTCACAAACGGCGCAGAAGGAAATACCGTCACCAATATAGTCAGCCTCATTCGGGATGCCGAGGAGGCGGTGCCGTGCGCCGGTGGCAAGAATTACGGCGCGGGCCTCAAAATCGCCCTCATCCGTAACTACCTTTTTCACGGGGCCATCCTCAATGCGAAGCACTGTCGCGCATTCCATTTCCGCGCCCTGATTCATAGCCTGCTCGGTGAGCTTTTCAGCAAAGGCGCTGCCGGAGATGCTTTCAAAGCCGGGAATATTTTCCACCTTCGGCGAGAAGGTAATCTGCCCGCCGAAGGTTTCTTTTTCGATTACAAGGACGCTTTTGCCTGCGCGCCTTGCGTAAACTGCCGCGGTGAGTCCTGCAGGACCACCGCCAACAATGATAATGTCAACCATTTTAGGCTCCTTATGCTTTCAGATACTTTTTGATGTCCGAAACGCCTGTGTATTTTTCCACTTCGCCGCCGCGAACGATTGCGAGCGTGGGTGCTTGCTTTATGCCAAGCGCCGTGGCAAGCTCTGCATTTTCGTCTGCTAAAAGCTTTTCAAAGGCAACGCCTGCCTTTTCGAGTGTTGCGGCAGCTACTTTGCAGTTCGGACAGGTGGCGGTGGTGAAGAGATATGTGCCGTCCGATGCGGTGCAGGCGGAAGAAGCTTCGGGAGCGGCTTCTGCCTTCTTTGACAGATCTCTTTCTGCAGCGCCGGATACGTCATATACAAGTCTGTCCTTGTATTCCTGGCTCTTGCCGTCGTTCCAGTTCTGTACCGGGCGGTAGTAACCGGTAATACGGCTGTATACTTCCGTATTCTCGCCACACTGGGGACAGGTGAACTGTTCGCCCGGAATGTAGCCGTGGTTCTTACATACGGAATAGGTGGGCGAGAGTGTGTAGTACGGGAGACTGTAGTTTTCTGCGATCTTTCGAACAAGTGTTGCAGCCGCTTTCCAATCCGGCAGCTTTTCGCCGAGGAAGGCGTGGAAAACAGTACCGGAGGTGTACAGCGTCTGCAGTTCGTCCTGAATATCGAGGGCGGAGAAGATATCATCCGTATAGCCTACCGGAAGGTGAGAGCTGTTTGTGTAGTAGGGAGTGCCGTCTGTACCGTCAGAAGCGGTGCGAATGCCCGGGTACTTCTTCACGTCGTGCTTTGCAAGACGGAAGGCCGTGGATTCTGCCGGCGTTGCTTCAAGGTTATAAAGGTCACCGTACTGCTCCTGATAATCGGAGAGACGCTCACGCATATGATTCAGAACTTCCTTTGTGAATTCCTGCGCATCTTTCTGTGTGAGGTCATTGCCTACCCACTTAGCGTTGAGGCAGGCTTCGTTCATACCGACAAGACCGATGGTGGAGAAGTGGTTGTTGAAGGTGCCGAGGTAACGCTTTGTGTAGGGGTAGAGACCGGCGTCAAGAAGCTTTGTGATAACGGTACGCTTTACCTTGAGGGAGCGGGCCGCCACGTCCATAAGACGGTCGAGCTTCTGGTAGAAATCCTGCTCGTTCTGGGAAAGGTAAGCGATGCGCGGCATATTAATCGTAACAACGCCTACGCTGCCGGTGCTTTCGCCGCTGCCGAAGAAGCCGCCGCTCTTTTTGCGGAGCTCGCGAAGGTCAAGACGAAGTCTGCAGCACATACTGCGAACATCGCTCGGTTCCATATCGCTGTTGATGTAGTTGGAGAAATAGGGCGTACCATATTTCGAAGTCATCTCAAAGAGAAGACGGTTGTTTTCTGTATCGGACCAGTCAAAGTCGCGTGTGATGGAGTAGGTGGGAATCGGGTACTGGAAGCCGCGGCCGTTGGCGTCACCGTCAATCATAATTTCGATGAATGCACGGTTTACCATATCCATTTCCTTCTGGCAATCCTTGTACTTAAAGTCCGCTTCCTTGCCGCCGATGATGCAGTTGAGTTCTGCAAGGTCGTTCGGTACTACCCAGTCGAGCGTGATGTTGGAGAAGGGTGCCTGTGTACCCCAGCGGCTCGGTGTGTTTACACCGTACACGAAGGATTCGATGCACTTCTTCACCTGGTCATAGGGGAGGTTGTCCGCCTTTACAAACGGGGCGAGGTATGTGTCAAACGAGGAGAACGCCTGTGCGCCTGCCCATTCGTTTTGCATAATACCGAGGAAGTTTACCATCTGGTTGCAGAGCGTTGCAAGATGCTTTGCGGGAGCCGAGGTAATCTTGCCGGAAACGCCGCCGAGGCCTTCCTGAATCAGCTGCTTTAAGGACCAGCCTGCGCAGTACCCCGTCAGCATGGAAAGGTCATGAATATGAATGTCGGCATTTCTGTGTGCTTCGCCGATTTCATCGTCATACACTTCGCTCAGCCAGTAGTTTGCGGTGATGGCGCCGGAGTTACTTAAAATGAGACCACCAACGGAATACGTAACGGTGGAGTTTTCCTTCACGCGCCAGTCGTTGATGTGGAGGTAATTGTTTACAATGTCCTTGTAGTCGAGAAGCGTTGCGCTGAGGTTACGGATTTTTTCTCTCTGCTTACGGTAGAGAATGTATGCCTTTGCAACTTCGTCATATCCGGCCTTGATAAGAACGGATTCCACACTGTCCTGAATGGCTTCAACCGTAATGTGGTTATTTGTAATTTTCGGCTCGAATTCTGCCGTAACTTTTAGAGCCAAAAAGTCAATGATGTCGGAATTATACTGCTTTTCGCAAGCGTCAAAAGCCTGCTGTATGGCGCCGCCGATTTTAGAAAGCTTAAAATCAACGGTTTTGCCGTCTCTTTTGATTACATCATACATATCGTTGTTCTCCTTCTCTAGTAGAATATGTGGTTATTATACCATATATATGGTGTTTTGTCAAGAAAAAACTATATATATTGTGCTTAAATACCCCGAACGGACACGTTTTTAAGGAGGGCAGCGGCGCGAGACCGCATTCTTATCATATTTTCTTCGCTGTGGGCGGAAAGACCATGTCCGATTAAATTACCCGAATCCACAAAATTTTGTAGGTAAAAATGCTTTGCTCCACAAATTCTTGTGGCTATTTTCTCGATATCTTCCTCCGTATGGAGCTCTTTTACCACTGTTGTGCGAAACTCATAGTCCACTTTGCCGGAAAGAAGCAGGTCAATGCTCTTTTCGATGGCGGAAAGGTCAGTTTCGCACCCTACGGTGAGGCTGTATTTTTCGAGGCTGTTCTTAATATCCATCGCCACAAAGTCTAAAAGGCCGCGCTCGATAAGACTTTCAAGACGGTCAGGAAAAGAGCCGTTTGTATCGAGCTTTACCAAAAAACCCATATTTTTGATTTTTTCGATGAAATCCGGGATATCCTTTTGCATAAGGGGTTCGCCGCCGGTGATGCATACGCCGTCGAGGATTCCCCGCCGCGTTTCCAAAAAGGAGAAAAACTCGTCTTCTTCCATAACGGATGCCTCCGAAAGTTCCGTGACAAGCGGGGCATTATGGCAAAACGGGCAACGGAAATTGCATCCGCCTGTAAACACAGTGCAGGCGGTGTGCCCCGGAAAATCTAAAAGCGTCAGCTTTTGCAGTCCGAAAAGTTTCATATTCGTGGCCTCCTTTATCTTCTATAATAAGTGTATCATATCGCCACCTTTTTGTAAATGCTTTTTGGAAGATAAAAAAACTTGACAGCATATACATTTTGTGTTACACTTAAAATACCCCTAGAGGGTATAAGGAGGGTAATATGGAAAACTGTACTTGTCATAAAATCAAGCGACGAAGCGAGGAAGAATATAAGGCACTTTTAAACCGCCTTTCTCGCATCGAAGGCCAGCTTCGCGGCATTCGCCGCATGGTAGAGGAAAGTGCCTACTGTCCGGATATTCTTTTACAGGTATCGGCTGCAGATGCGGCGATACGCGCGTTCGGGCGTGAGCTACTTGGAAGCCATATCCGAACGTGTGTAACGGAGGATATTCGCGAAGGAAAGTCGGAAACAGTAGACGAACTTTTGCATCTTTTATCGAAGATGCTGTAGGAGGGAGAACAATGCAAAAATATAAAGTAACAGGCATGCACTGCGCGGCGTGCAGCGCAAGAGTGGAAAAAGCGGTGTCCGCCGTAGAAGGCGTTACTTCTTGCGCCGTAAACCTTCTGACAAATTCGATGGTTTTAGAAGGGGACGCAGGGGAGGCGGAGGTGATCCGCGCTGTGGAAGCGGCAGGGTACGGTGCCGTGCCTTTTGGAAAAGAAAAAAAGCCGTCGGCAGAAAAAGAGGAGCTTTCTGACCGCGAAACGCCGATGATTGCTCGTCGCCTGTGGGTTTCGCTCGTATTTCTTCTTGTTCTTATGTACGTATCTATGGGGCATATGATGCTTGCGCTTCCCTTGCCGCCGTTTTTTACGGAAAATCCATTGGCAATTGCGCTTTTGGAGCTTCTTTTGTCTGCGGCAGTCCTTGTCATAAATCAAAAATTCTTCATAAACGGCGTACGCGGACTTATAAAAAGGGCGCCGAATATGGATACGCTCGTCGCCCTCGGTAGTGGCGTATCCTTCCTATATAGTACCTTTCTTGTATTTCAGATGACAAGGGCAGAAAATGTGCACGAGATTGTGCACGGGTTATACTTTGAATCGGCGGCGATGATTCTGGTGCTCATTACCGTCGGCAAGATGCTCGAGGCGCGCGCCAAAGGCAAAACGACAAACGCCATAAAAAGCCTTATGGAGATGGCACCGCGCACCGCCGTTGTCCTCGAAAACGGGAACGAGAAAGAGGTGGCGGTTGAGACACTTCGTGTAGGGGATTTGTTCATTGTAAAATCGGGTGCCGCGGTGCCGGTGGACGGTCGTATCGAAGAAGGGCACGGCAGCGTGGATGAATCGGCGCTTACGGGCGAGAGTATGCCTGTGGAAAAGGAAGCGGGCGCGGCAGTTTCCGCCGGCACCGTGTGCCGCACAGGGTATCTTCTTTGCCGCGCTACGGGCGTAGGCGAAGATACCACGCTTTCTAAAATTATCCAGATGGTTTCGGATGCGACGATGACGCGTGCGCCCATTGCGAAAATGGCAGACCGCGTATCCGGCATTTTTGTGCCGGTCGTGCTCGGTATAGCCGTTTGTACGGCGGCGCTTTGGCTTCTTTTTGGGAAAGATATCGGGTTTGCTCTCACAAAAGCCATTTCCGTTTTGGTCATCAGCTGCCCGTGCGCGCTGGGACTTGCCACGCCCGTGGCTATCATGGTTGGGAGCGGCGTGGGGGCGAAAAGCGGCATTCTTTTCAAAACGGCAGCGGCGCTCGAGGAAGCAGGGCGCATTCGCACGGTTGCTTTTGATAAAACAGGCACAATTACAAAGGGACATCCTGTTTTGACCGACATTCTCCCCGTGGGAGATATAGAAGAGACAGAAATTTTAACGCTCGCATATGCACTCGAGCATAAAAGCGAGCACCCTGTTGCGATCGCGATTTGTGAAGCGGCCAAAGAAAGAGGTCTTTCTCCTCTTGATACAGAAAATTTCGAGGTGCTGCCGGGCGGCGGCGTATCCGCACGCGTAAACGGAAGTGCGCTTCTTTTGGGAAACTTGCGCTTTGTTTCGAAAACGGATTCTATTGTAAAGATAGAAGAACATGTACAGCGGCTGACCGACGCCGGTAAAACACCGCTTTTCCTCACAAAAGACGGGAAAATCTGCGGCATTTTAGCGGTACGCGATATGGTGCGAGAAGATAGTGCCGCCGCGATAGATGCACTTCGAAAAATGGGCATTCGTACCGTGATGCTCACGGGTGATACGGAAAAGACGGCAAAAGCCGTGGCGGAAAGCGTGGGCATAGACGAAGTTTTTGCAGCTCTTATGCCGGCAGAAAAAGAAGAGACGATCCGCACCCTTTCGGAAAAAGGGCACGTGGCGATGGTGGGGGATGGCATAAACGATGCCCCTGCGCTCACCGCGGCAAACCTTGGTGTAGCAATTGGTCGCGGCACAGATATTGCCATAGAGGCGGCAGATGTCGTGCTTACAAAAAGCACACTTTTAGACGTAGTAGGTGCTATCCGCCTTGGTCGCGGCGTACTTCGAAATATTCGAGAAAATCTTTTCTGGGCGTTTATCTATAATATCATTGGTATTCCGGTCGCAGCAGGCGCTTTGTACCCCATCTGGGGTATAACTCTTTCGCCAATGCTTGGTGCGGCGGCAATGAGCATTTCGAGCTTCTCGGTCGTGTCCAACGCCCTTCGCTTAAACTTTTTGAAATTGCAAAATAAAGAAAAGGAGACAGAAAACATGGAAAAAATACTGAAGGTGGAAGGTATGATGTGCCCGCATTGCGAGGCGAGAGTGCAAAAGTGCCTCGAGGAAATTGACGGCGTTACGAAAGCCGTATGCAGCCACGAAAACGGCACGGCCACCGTAACACTCTCGAAAGAGGTTTCCGATGCCACCCTTCGCGAAGCGGTGGAAGCGGCAGGCTATCCTGTCTTGGAAATGTAAACAGAAAAAAGCGACTGCAAAATGAACTGCACCAATTTGTGCAGACAACACAAAAAAGCACCCTATGGTAAACAATATTAAATTTTAAGCAACATACTGACATCGTTTTTCAAGCGGTGTCAGTTTTGTTTTAAGTTGTATTCTTTCATTGTTGTAA
>JAZSIR010000012.1:0-66299 GCA_045533905.1 Clostridia bacterium | reverse complement strand
ATTCAGATACAATCTTTTCTCTAATTCCTTGTGGATACTTTTTCATTCCTTTAATTCCTGACATAACAAAACCTCCTATGGTATTTTTATTCTACCATAGGAGGTGCTTTTTTTCTATTGTCCGTTTTTACTGGACTTGTTCACTTTGTGGCAGGCTTTTTTATATAGCAAAAACCCACCCGACAAGAGTCGGATGGGTTTTGGAGCTGGTAATGGGACTCGAACCCGCGACCTACGCATTACGAATGCGTTGCTCTACCAACTGAGCTACACCAGCATAAACTGCCTCTTTTGAAGCAGCAAATCTATTATACTTGAAAAGACGTGTATTGTCAAGCGTTTTTTGAATTTTTTTCGCACCAAAAAAGGCGGATATACTCCGCCTTTTTCCTATTCCAATTCAAATGCGCCGGTGTACAAACGGTAATAGGTTCCCTTTTCACGAAGGAGTTCTTCGTGATTCCCGCGTTCAATAATTTCTCCGTTTTCAAGAACCATTATGACATCTGCATCCATAATGGTGGAAAGTCGGTGTGCAATGACAAATACCGTGCGCCCTTCCATCAGCTTATCCATACCGCGTTGTACGATAGCTTCCGTGCGCGTGTCGATGGAGGATGTCGCTTCATCCAGAATCATAACAGGCGGGTCTGCCACAGCAGCACGGGCAATGGCAATGAGCTGTCGCTGTCCCTGTGATAAATTAGCACCGTTATTGGAAAGCTCTGTATCATACCCATCCGGAAGGCGCGTAATAAAATCGTCTGCTCCGGCGAGTTTGGCTGCCGCACGACATTCCTCATCGGAAGCATCCAGGCGGCCGTATCGGATATTCTCCATAACTGTGCCTGTGAAGAGGTTTGTCTCCTGCAAAACGATTCCGAGTGACCGGCGAAGGTCTGCTTTCTTGATTTTATTAATATTGATGCCGTCATACCGAATTTTGCCGTCCGCGATGTCATAAAACCGGTTGATGAGGTTGGTAATCGTTGTTTTTCCCGCGCCCGTCGCGCCTACAAAAGCCACCTTTTGTCCCGGCTCTGCATATACAGACACATCCTTCAAAACAGGTTTTTCTTCTACATAGCCAAAATCGACGTGCTGGAGCCGCACATCCCCGCGAAGCGGTGTGAGAGTCAGAGTGCCGTCCGTGTGCGGATGTTTCCACGCCCACATACCGGTTCGGGCGGCCGCTTCCACGAGTGTGTCGTCCGCCGTTTTTTCAGCATTGACAAGTGTTACATATCCGGCATCCTCTTCCGGTGCTTCGTCCATCAGCGCAAACAGGCGACCTGCACCGGCAATACCCATAACGATAGAGTTAATTTGCTGCGAAAGCTGGTTTACGTTGCCTGTGAACTGCTTTGTCATATTCAAAAACGGCACCACAATGCTGATACTGAATGCAAGCCCTGAGATACTGACATTTTTTGCACCGCTCAGAAGGAAGATGCCGCCGGCCACAGCAACCAGAACATACAGAATATTCCCTATGTTCTGATTTATCGGACCCATCATATTGGCATAGGCATGCGCTCTTTTGCTGTCCTCATAAAGTGCTTCATTCAAAGCGTCAAAGTCCTTTCGGCTCTGGTCCTCGTGGCTGAAAACCTTTATAACTTTCTGCCCATTCATCATTTCCTGCACAAAGCCCTCGGCACGACCGATGGACTTCTGCTGCCGGATGAAATATTTTGCCGAACCACCGCCAACCTTCTTTGTGATAATCAAAATAGCAATCGCGCCCACAAAAATCAAAAGTGTCATCCATACACTATAATATACCATAATGGAAAGCACGCTGATAACGGTAAAGCCGGCGCGCAAAATTGCGGGCAGAGACTGCGAAATAAGCTGACGGAGCGTGTCAATATCGTTCGTATAATGACTCATAATATCCCCGTGCTTATGGGTGTCAAAATAGCGAATCGGGAGATTCTGCATCTTTTCGAACATCGTGCAGCGCAGTTTCGATAAAAAGCCTTGCGTAATATACGCCATAAGCTGGGTATAGAGCGCTACCGCAAGCATAGAAAGGACATACAAAGTGATTAAAATAGCAATCAGCGGCACAAGCTCGCGTGAGGCAGATACCCAATCGCGTGTTACGTACCATTTTTCAATTACAGCGATTACCTTCTGAATAAAAACGTCCGGTGCCGCCGCAACCACAGCAGAAAACAAAATACAAATCGCAGAAACGGGCGCCAAAACCGGATAATATTCGCGGAGCATCTTTAAAACGCGCGTAAAAGTACCTTTTTTAGGTGGCACATGCGGTCCTCCATGCATTTTAGGCATCTTCCCCACCCCCGTTCGTTTGCTGGTTATAGATTTCACGATAAATTTCGCAGCTTTCTAAAAGTTCTTGGTGTGTTCCCGAAGCCGCAATGCCGCCGTTTTCCATAACGATAATCACATCGGCATCTTCTACGGAAGCCACACGCTGTGCGATAATGATTTTTGTAACCTCGGGCACATATGTTTTAAGCGCGTGACGAAGGAGAGCGTCGGTCTTCATATCCACAGCACTTGTAGAATCATCTAAAATCAAAATTTTTGGATTTTTCAGGAGAGCTCTGGCGATGCAAAGCCGCTGTTTTTGGCCGCCGGAAACATTTGTGCCGCCCTGCTCAATTTTTGTATCGTACCCATCGGGGAAAGATGTAATAAATTCGTGCGCCTGCGCCATTTTGCACGCTTCTGTCATTTGTTCGTCGGTAGCATCGGGATTGCCCCAACGCAGATTCTCACGAATGGTGCCGGAAAACAAGAGATTTTTCTGGAGCACCGTCGCCACCGCACCGCGCAAGGAATCTAAATCATATTCGCGCACGTCTCTCCCGCCTACGCGCACCACGCCTTCCGTTGCATCATAAAGGCGCGGCAAAAGCTGTACGAGGGAAGATTTGCTCGACCCCGTACCGCCAATTATCCCAACAGTTTGTCCCGAGCGAATGTAAAGGTTAATATCTGAAAGTGCAAAACGCCTGGCTTTTGCAGAATACTTAAAGCTTACATTTTCAAAATCCACAGAACCATCCGAAACCGCCGTCACAGGATTTTCGGGGTTTGTGAGTGCGGGCACCTCGTCCAAAACCTCACAGATACGCTTTGCGGCCTCCGCGGACATGGTGAGCATTACGTAAATCATGGAAAGCATCATAAGAGACATTAAAATCTGCATCCCATACGTAAGCATTGCGGAAATCTGACCGATATCAATGTCTGTGCCGCCGCTTTTGATAACAAGCATCGCGCCCACAAACAGAACAAATACCGTATTAAAATACATACAGAAGTTCATCAGCGGCGTATTAAGCGCCACAATGCGCTCTGCACGTGTAAAGTCATCCCGAATATTTTCGGCCGCTACGCCGAATTTCTCTTTTTCATATTCTTCGCGGGCAAAACCTTTTACAACACGCATACCGCGCACGTTTTCCTCGATAGACTCATTGAGGCGGTCGTATTTCTTGAAAACGCGGCGAAATGCCGGCATTGCCTTTTTACCCACCCAAAAGAGACCCACGCCGAGCACAGGGATAATGACCACAAAAGAAAGTGCAAGTTTGCCGCCCATAATATAGGCCATAATGACGGAAAACGTGAGCATAAGAGGACTGCGCACCGCCGTGCGAATGAGCATCATAAACGCCATCTGTACGTGCGAAACATCTGTCGTCAGACGTGTGACAAGCGAGGAGGATGAAAACTTATCGATGTTTTCAAAGGAATAGTTTTGAATACGGTCAAACAGGTCATGCCGCAAATTCTTTGCAAAGCCGGCCGAGGCTTTGGCACAAGTATAGCCTGCAATACCGCCAAATGCTAACGAAACACAAGCCATAATGGCAAGTATGCCTCCCGTCCTCAATATGGCAGATAGTGCAGCCCCCTCTTTAATTTGATTTACCATATTTGCAGTGATAAACGGAATACTCGTTTCAAGCACCGCTTCTCCCACAATGAAAAGGAGCGTCAAAATCGTCGGCAATTTAAATTCCCGTATAGAGCCGGCAAGTTTTTTGAGCATACTTCTCCTCCCTTTCCAAAAATTCTATATCCTATATTATATTTCTCTTTCAAAAAAATGTCAAGATGAAGACTTTAAACGATTTGTAAACTTTTCCCTTGCTCTTTATTTTCCTTCATGGTATAATGTTGGAGAAATTGTTTTCAAAGGAGCTTATGATGAAAAAACTCACAAATCAGCGGTATATGTTTTTTCTGCTTTTTCTCTCCTGGCTTGTATATTTTGTCGGATACGTATCGCGGCTCAGTTATGGTGCGGTTATGGCTGAAATTATTGCAGGAGAAGGCCTTCGCAAATCAAACGCCGGTCTTATCGCAACCGGTGCCTCTGTTACCTACGCCCTCGGGCAAATCGTAAGCGGTATTTTGGGCGACCGTTTTTCCCCTCGCCTTGTGATGTTTTACGGTCTCATCACAACGGCGCTTTGTAATTTTTGTATGTCCGTTTTTTCGGCGTATGAAACGAAGCTTATTTTCTGGTGTGCAAACGGCCTGGCGCAGGCCATGCTCTGGCCCCCAATGCTTCGAATCTTTACCGAGTACTACCGCCGCGAGGATTTATCGAAAATGCTTGTGCGCGTTTCTACCTCAAACAGTGCAGGAACAATTGCCGTATATCTTCTTTCTTCTCTTTGTATTGCCGCATTCGATTGGCGCTTTGTGTTCTACTTTTCAGCAGGACTTGGAATACTGGTTGCATTTTTTTGGTTTTTCGGGATGCGAAGCATCGAAAAGCATCGCGAGTGTTTCGGAGAGTACGAATCCGAAACCATCGTGCATACCGAAGAAGCCAAGGAAGGCTTTTCACTTCGACTTCTGGCAACTTCCGGCATTTTCTTTTTAGCGGGGGCTATTTTACTGCACGGGATTTTAAAAGACAGTGTTACCACCTGGATGCCGACACTTATTATGGACATATATCATTTGGATAGTGCCGTCTCCATCCTCTCTACTGTGGTAATGCCCATTTTCAGTATGCTTTCCCTGTATTTTGCCGCATACTTAAACGACCGTGTTTTTCGAAATGATGTGAAAACCTCTATCGCCTTTTTTATGGCCGCTTTTTTAGGAAGCCTTGGAATATGGTTATTCTCGGGAAACAGCCCCATCGTAAGCCTTCTTTTTGGCACTATCATTACATCGGCGATGTACGGCGCAAACCTTATGCTTATAACTACCATTCCCGCACATTTCTCAAAGTACGGGAAAGCTTCCACTCTCACCGGCACACTAAATGCCTTTACATATGTGGGAACCGCGCTCTCTACTTACGGCATTGGTGCAATTTCGGAAACTTTTGGCTGGAACGCCGCACTCTTTGGGTGGATGTTTGCCGCGTTTGGCGGTCTCGCACTTTGCATTTTGGCGCTGCGCGGTTGGACGCGCTTTCTACGCGCACAATAACCCCGTGAATACAAAAAACCGGAAAGGCTTGCCTTTCCGGTTTTTTAGTGTTCTTATTATTTGCCTGCTTCTGCCTGCATTTCAGCAACACATTCAAGCACAGTGTCTGCCATGTATGTGAGCTGTTCTTCAGAGAGACCGTAAAGCGGAAGGTGTGTGAAGCGGTTGTAGAATACTTCTTCACATACCGGACAGGTCTTTGCGATTTCGTCAGAATCGTAACCCATCATCTGTACAATGGCGAAACGGTACAGAGGACCGAAGTGCGGAATGTTTGTAATGCTCTTTTCTTCCAGCTTCTTCTTCAGAGTCTGGATATTGCCTCCTGCCTTCTCCGGATCGATCTGGAGGAGATAGAGATGGAATGTCGGCTTTGTGCCTTCATCACCAAGCTGCTGCGGAATGATTGCATCATTTTCTGCAAAACGCTTGGTAAGGTATGCTGCAGCGGCTCTTCTTTCTTCAATGATCTTTTCATTTCTTGCAAGCTGCAAAGAAAGACCGAGACCCTGAATTTCAGTTGTGGAGCTGTTGCCTGCAACGAACGGCTTTTCTTTGCCCGGAATGGGAGTGATATTGTAGAGCCAGTTCTTAATCGGAGCGCTGAAATCAAGACCGAGGAAGCGTGCACGCTTCATTTCGCTTGCAAAGCCCGGAATTGTAGTGGTTAAGATACCGCCTTCACCGAAGGAGGTGATGTTCTTAACTTCGTGGAAGCTAAAGCCTGCAAAGTCACCGATAGTACCTACCTTGCGGCCCTTATAAAGAGCACCGAAAGCATGTGCAGCATCTTCTAAAACTACGATGTTGTGCTTTCTTGCAAGTTCCATAATCGGATCCATATCTACCGGGTAGCCACCGATATGTACGGGAACAATCATCTTTGTTTTGGGAGTGATTTTGCGGGCAACGTCAGCCGGATCCATGTTAATGGTAACGGGGTCAACGTCAGCAAATACAAGCTTTGCACCTACTGCAAGCGGGTAAGCCATTGTAGCTACAAATGTGATAGCCGGAACGATAACTTCATCGCCGGGGCCGATATTGGCATACTTATAAGCAATTTCAAAACCTGCGGTGCAGTTTGCAACGAAAGCACTGCCGCTGATGCCAAGGTATTCGTCACAAGCCTGTTCGGCAGCTTCTACCTTCGAACCGAGAGAAAGCTTTCCGGGAGGTGTGGATACCTTGTCAAGCTTTTCAATCTGCGCACGGACTGCTTTTACGGCATCTTCATATTCCTTGCCTTCGCCCTGCATTAAAAATTCGACAATCTGCATAAGATCTTCTACATTGTAGTTTTCGCCGACTGCCGCCCACGGCACCTTTGCCGCACCGGTGTTGTACCTGAAATCTGTGGATTTACCCATTGTGTTTCTTCCTTTCTTATTTAAAATTTTCTGTTTTCTGTCAGAATATCGGCAGAAAGTTTTATACCTCTCCGATTATTTTTATTATATCGGGTTTCAGGCTGTATTTACATATACAAACTGCATAAAAATTGAGATATTTTTTGGTAAAATCGAATATATACATCCTTTGCTTTCTTTTGATATGCTATAGTTATGGATACGAACAAATTAGCAAAACAATGTGATATCAGTGCTTCGGCTGTTTACAAGGCCTTATACCACAAGCGCGGTGTGGATGCAAAAACGCGCGAAAAGGTGTTTGCTGCCGCCCCACCCGATGCGCTGCCAAGAGCTGCGGCAGGCGAAAAACCGTCTGTCGGTATTGTTTTGCCCGCAAAACCTTCTTACTACTGGGATTCTGTATACCGTGGCATTAAAGAAGAACTTAACGCTTCTGTAGATGCGCATTTTGCCTTTTTCTCTTCGCTCGGCTCCGGGCACGAAGGTGTGCATGCCATTGACTATGTCAGAGACCTTGACCTTATCATTGTGGCACCCGCCTCCGCGCCTTCCGTGCAGGCAAAAATCGCAGCACTTGCGGCAGAAAAACCGATTGTATATGTAAGTGACGGGCTCCCTACGCCCCAAATCGCCACCATATGCGGCAATCATTATGATGATGGTTTCCAGCTTGGTCTAACCTTTTCTTCTGTTTTTCCGCAGAAAAAGCGAATTTTGGTACTGCACGTACATAACGGCCTCGGCGCACAGCTTCGCACAAACGGGTTCATCCGCGCCATTTCTGAAAACGGTGCCGAAATTGTCGGCAATATTGAACTCGAAGATATTTCCGCGCCTTCCGCTTCGGTGATTGCACGCGCCATAAAAGCCCAATACCTTGGGAAATTCGACTGTCTCTACTGTGCTACGGGCGTTACGCATTATGTTTGCCTTGCGCTCCAGAAGCTGAAGCTTTCGGATGATATTGTCTGCATCGGCTATGAAAATCCAAAGGCAAATGCAGAGTACATCGAAAATGGAAGAATCCGCCTCCTTTCCGTAAGTAACGCTTATGAAATGGGCTGCCGCGCCGCACGCACGGCGCTGGACGCACTTCTCCTCGGAAAGAAGCCGGAAAGTGCGACCATATATATCCCCTCCACAATTTTTGAAAACAACTAGCACCCTTTTAGGCGCCTTTGCATACCATACAGTATACGGAGGTGTACATACAATGTGTGGTAAGCGCAGAGCAATCGGCATTATTATCTTTTCCTTTTCCACGGGTGCATTGCTTGCAGCCGCCCTGCCTCTGTGGATTTTGGCCATTATTGAAGCGATTATGCTGATTATCGTCGGCTGGTGCTTCTTTTGCGGCGATTAGTATGGGAGGTGCTTTTTTTGAGAATTGTCGTATGGAAAGCGCCCCGTTTCTGGGGCGGCATTTTAAGGAGTATTTTCAAGGTGAAATAGGGACGGAGGCCTTCTCCTTCCCTATTATTATTTTTTCAAAAATCTCTTGACATCCAAAAAAATCCGTGCTAAAATATATCGTGTTGCGGCCCCATCGTCTAGCGGCCTAGGACGTAGCCCTCTCACGGCTAAAACAAGGGTTCGATTCCCTTTGGGGTCACCAAACATTTTTATAAAATAGGTAAATGAAGGATTTGGGATTTTTGTTCTCTGTTCTTCATTTTTCTATGTCCGGGAGGTATCGGTATGCACGAAGGCCATCGTGAGCGAATGCGCGAGAAATATCTTCAAAACGGAATCAATGCTCTGGCGCCCCACGAGGTGCTTGAGCTGCTACTCTTCTTTTCACAGCCCCGTGTGAACACAAATGAAACGGCGCACCGTCTTCTGGAAACCTTTCGTTCCTTCAGCGGCGTTCTGGATGCGGACATAGAGTCTCTTTGCAGCGTGGATGGTGTGGGCAAAAACAGTGCGCTTCTTCTCCACCTCATCAAGGATTGCTTTAACTTATATGCATTCGGAAAGCAGGAAAAGCTTCCGGAGCTTGACACGGCAACAGATGCCGGTCTTTATGCGCTTCGCGTTGTAGGCGACCAGACGCGCGAGGGCTTCTACGTGATGTGTCTTGATAATCAGCGGCGCGTGCTTTCTATGAAACAGGTTGCGGAAGGTTCTACCTACCGCGTTATGATTGACACGAGAAAGGTTGTGGAATATGCGCTCCAGCAGAAGGCCTTCTCCGTCATTTTGGTACATAACCATCCGATGGGGATGATTGAACCGTCGGACACGGATATCGGTCTTACAAGACGCCTGCAAGAGGCGTTTCAGCTTCTCGGCATTTCTGTAATTGACCACATCATTGTTGGTGACGATATGTACTACAGTATGGCCGCACACGCGCTCATGTAAATATATTTGTACAAAAGAGGTGTAACCGATACGGTTACACCTCTTTGAATATGCCTTCTGTTTTCAAGTTTTCATAATTAGTCTGCCGGAGTGCCTCGTACACCATAATGGCTACGGAGTTTGAAAGATTCAGCGAGCGCGCTTCCGAAATCATCGGAATACGCACAGCCATATCCAGTCTCTCCTTTATAAAATCTTCCGGAAGGCCACGTGTCTCCTTGCCAAAGACAAGAAAATCTCCATCCTTATATTCCACATCCGAATGTCGCCTCGGTGCTTTTGTGCTTGCAAGGAAAAGCCGTTTATCACCGTGCTTTTCTAAAAAGTCAGCAAGATTTTCATAATACTGCACGCCTAATAGGTGCCAATAATCAAGCCCCGCTCTTTTCAGCTTTTTATCGTCAATTTCAAAGCCCATCGGCTTCACAATGTGTAATTTTGCTCCGGTTGCCGCACAGGTTCGTGCGATATTCCCTGTATTCTGCGGAATTTCCGGTTCTACCAGTACAATATTAAACGCCATAATTCTCTTCCTTTCGCGCATCTTTTCACAGTATACCATTCTCTTTTGCATATTGCAAGAGAAATTTTATATATACAATTTTGCCCATACTGTAAAAACTGCGCGAAGATGTGCAAAAAGAGACGGTTTCGGTTTTTCCTCGACCGTTTCGGCCGCCACAATCGGCACCTCACCCATCTTGATACCTTCCAGGAGAATTTCTGCCACACCGATTTCCTCCCCCTTCATAACGGGAGCCATCACGGACGATGGCATTTTCGGAACAAGCTCCGTCTTCTCTGTTTTCAGAACAGGAATATCGAAATCTCCAGAAAAGTTTACAGAAACAGTTGTATCCATACCGTTTTCTACAGAAACTTCTCCTGCCGGCGCGCCCTGTTTCGTTATTTCCCGTTTTTCCATTCTGTCAAAGGCGTAATCAAGCATGGCAGCATGGTCATCCCAATCGTCCGGCGCGCACAAGGTTACGGCAATCAGCCGAATACCCCCGCGTTCTGCCGCGGTGACAAGCGTTCTGCCCGCCGCTTTTGTAAATCCCGTTTTTACGCCGATTGCGCCTTCATACATAGACAAGAATTTATTGTGATTCGTGAGGGTTCGTCCGCCCACTTTTACACTTTTTGAAGAAACAATCGTGCGAAAAACATCGTTTTCAAGCGCCTTGCCAGTAATGCGCGCAAGTTCCGTGGCCGTTGTATAGTGTTCCTCGTCCGGTAGTCCGTTTGCATTTCTAAACTGCGTATTCTTACACCCAAGTGCCCTTGCGCGCGCTGTCATTTTCTCTGCAAAGGCTTCTTCGCTTCCGGCAATATGCTCCGCAATTGCAACCGCAGCATCGTTTCCTGAAGTGAGCATAAGGCCGTACAGAAGTTCAGAAAGAGAGAGCATTTCACCCGCCTTAAGGTACATCGAGCTCCCTTCCACTCCTGCAGCATTCGGGCCGACGGTTACCGTATCCGTAAGATTTCCTTCCTCAAGCGCTACGAGTGCCGTCATAATTTTTGTGGTACTGGCCATAGGAAGGCGTTCATCCGCGTTTTTAGAAAACACCACCTTCCCGGTCCCGTATTCGTAGACAACAGCACTTTTGGCTGAAACAGAAGGTCCTTCTGCAAAAACGCGCGGCATTGCAAGGCAAAATACGACGGTTACTATTAAAATCCTTTTCAAACTTTCACCCCCATAGCTAAATATATGGGGTGAAATAAAATATGAGAACGCCTATTGCGTTCTCATATTTTTATCTTCAGAAAAGAGAAAGCTGACCGACATCTTCCTCCGCTGCTTTTTCCTCTGCGGGATAATAGCCGCCCGACGGAATATTTCGACTCTTATACTGCAGCGTTTCCTCCGTTGCAAGCACCATGCTCGAGAGTGTATGCCCCTTCTTCATGCGCATCACCTGCACGCCCTGTGTGGCACGTGTGCTTTTCGGTTCAAGGTTTTCCGTGTGCAGTGTCAGCACCTTCCCGGAGGTACTCCAGAGTGTAACGTGAGTATCTTCAGGAATATATAAAATATCAATAAGCGAAGAGGCGCCGCTATATGCACTTGTCAGCTTCTTGCGGTTTAGCTTTGTGGCGTAGCTTTGCATCTCTGTTTTGGCGATCTTACCATTTTCAAAGCCAAAAAGCATATAACCTGTGTATTTATCCGTAGGTACGGCGTACACTATTCTTTCATCGCCCTCAAGGCCCAAAAGGTTCGGTAAAAATTCACCGAGAGCGCTGGCCTTGCAGTCCGTTACATCAGAAAGACGAAGCTTGTACACGTTTTGCTGATTGCTGAAAAGAAGGACATCCCAGCGGTTTGATGCATCAAATACAGAAATGATCTCATCGCCCTCTTTCAGTTTCTGTTCCGCAGCTGAACGAAGAGAAACGAGCGAAATCTTCTTAAGATAATTATCGCGCGTGAAGAAGATTTTCACATTGTAATCCTCTACCTCTTCGATTTCGGATACTGTTTCTACTTCCTCTCCCTCGATAATTTCTGTTTTTCTATCCTTACCGAATTTTTTGGCCGTTTCACGAAGTGAAGCAATAATAAGCTTTTTGATTTCGCTGTCGTGTTCAAGCGTGTAGGTAAGCTTCTCGATTTCCTCTGCGAGTGCATCGGTTTCGGCCGTACGCTTTAAGATGTGCTGCTTGTTCAGATTGCGAAGTTTGATTTCCGCAACGAATTCTGCCTGCACTTTATCGATACCAAAGCCTGCCATAAGATTCGGCACGACCTCTTCATCAAGTTCCGTTTCCCTGACAATGCGAACGGCTTTGTCAATATCCAAAAGGATTTTCTTAAGCCCGAGGAGGAGATGCAGCTTGTCTTTTTTATTTTGAATGTCAAACGCAATGCGACGACTGATGCATTTTTTACGGAAGCGCGTCCATTCTACCAGAATTTCGCGAACACCCATAACACGTGGCTGCCCGTCAATCAGAATGTTGAAGTTACAGCTGAAAGTATCCTCAAGCGTTGTCAGTTTATAAAGGCGTGCCATAAGCTTATCCGGATCCGTGCCGCGTTTAAGGTCAATCGTAAGCTTTAAACCGCCAAGGTCGGTTTCGTCACGAATGTCGGTGATTTCACGGATTTTATTGGCTTTTATGAGTTCTACCACACGGTCAATAATAACTTCTGTGGCAGTTGTATACGGAATTTCAAAAATCTCAATGCAGTTATTCTTCTTGTCGAAGGTATACTTCGCGCGAAGACGAACGCTCCCGCGCCCAGTCTCGTAAATTTTATCAATCTCCGCTTCATCCAGGAGAAGATACGCGCCCGTAGAAAAGTCCGGTGCCGGCATAATGGAGCGAATGTCACTCTTTTCGTTTTTGATAATCTGCACAGTTGCTTCACAGAGTTCGCGAAGGTTAAAGCTACAGATATTGCTTGCCATACCGACGGCAATGCCCTGATTGGGATTTACCAGAATCGTTGGAAATGTTACGGGCAAAAGCACAGGTTCTTTCATGGTACCGTCATAGTTATCCATAAAATCTACCGTGTTCTTATCAATTTCTCCAAAAAGCTCATTACATATGGCATCGAGCTTTACCTCTGTGTAGCGCGCGGCCGCATAGGCCATATCACGGCTGAACTGTTTACCGAAGTTACCCTTCGAATCCACAAACGGATGAAGAAGTGCCTCGTTACCCGAGGTCATACGTACCATCGTTTCGTAAATGGCCGCATCGCCGTGAGGGTTGAGCTTCATCGTCTGCCCGACAACATTCGCGGATTTCGTGCGATTTCCGTTTATGAGCCCCATTTTGTACATCGTATAAAGGAGCTTGCGATGTGACGGCTTAAAGCCATCAATTTCAGGAATGGCACGCGAAATGATTACGCTCATCGCGTAGGGCATATAGTTTTGTTCAAGCGTGTCGGTAATGTGCTGTTCAATCGGGGGATTATTCATCCTTCTGCCTCCATTTCGAAAGTTTCAGAAAGCCAGGCGCGGCAATCGTCTGTCCACATCGAAGTGCGCGGAACATTTTCTGCAAGTCCTAATCCGTGTTCGCCTTCCGGATAGAGATGAAGAGCAAAGGGCACGCGGTTTTTGCGAAGCGCCATTGCCATGTTGATGCTATTTTCGGGCAGTACGCCGCTGTCCTCCCCTGTATGCCAAAGAAACATGGGCGGGGCATCCGGCGTTACAATTGCTTCTGCAGAAAAAGCATGGTAGCTTTCCCAGTTTTGCTCGTCACCTAAAAACCGCATACGGCTTCCCTCGTGTATGTACTGCTCAAAAGAAAGCACGGGATAGCAAAGAATTGCGGCATCGGGACGGCTCGATACGGCATCTACTGGGTCGATAGGCGAAAGCTCTGCCAAATCATGGCGAAGTGCCGTCATCGCGGCAAGGTGTCCACCGGAAGAAAAACCAAGAACACCGATTTTATCGGGGCAAATTTTAAATTCTTCAGCGCGGCTTCGCACCACGCGAACCGCACGAAGCGCGTCTCCCAAAATAGCGGGGTACGTATACGGCACAACGCGATACGCAAGCACAAAAGCATGTAGGCCAATGGAATTGAGCCATTTTGCAATCGGCTCCCCTTCGTGATACGCACGCTCGGTATATCCCCCGCCGGGAAAAACAATTACGCATGGATGTACCTTACCGTCTTCCAGAAGGTACGGCGTGATATCCGGCTCCTCCTGCCCGTATTCGCTTTTAAAATATGGGGTTTCTTTTTCCCAAAGCTTTATCTTTTCGTTCAAAATGTTTCTCCTTCTATGCCAAATTGGTTAGAGATCCATGCGGCGCAGGTTTCCGGCCAACGGCAAGTTTCCGGGATACCAATCGCTAAATTCTTTCCGTGTCCGCCGCGCGGATAGATATGAAGTGCAAACGGGATTTTCTTTTCCCGAAGCGCAAGGGCCATCATAATACTGTTTTCCACGGGCACGATAGGGTCATCTGCCGCATGCCACAAAAACATAGGCGGCGCATCTTCCGTTACAAGCTGTTCGGCAGAATACATCTGCAAAAGCTTTCTTTCCGCGCCAAGGAAGTTTTTGGCACTCCCCAAATGCGGAAACTTCTGAAAGGAAATCACCGGATAGCAGAGAACTGCCACATCCGGGCGCGAGGAAAATGCATCCACGGGGTCATCTGCAGAAAGTTCTGCATCGGCATGGCGCAGCGCCGTCATTGCGGCAAGGTGCCCGCCTGCAGAAAAACCGATAACGCCGACTTTTTCGGGATCAATATTAAATTCCTCCGCACGGCTTCGTACGAGGCGTACTGCGCGAAGGGCATCGCCCAAAATAGCTTTTCGTGTGTATGGGGCAAAACGATATGCAAGCACAAAGGCATTTATCCCCACAGTATTAAGCCACTTTGCAATAGGCGCCCCCTCATGCTCTGCACGGTGGTCATAGCCGCCGCCCGCAAGTACAATTATGCACGGATGTACCTTGCCGTCATCCAAAAGAAACGGCGTAAGGCACGGCTCTTCCTGGTTATATTCCGCATTAAAATATGGTATCTCTTTTTCCCAAAGTTTAATCATTTTGCATACTCCTTCTCAAAAGATGGAAACACAGAGAAACAGTTTTTCTTCGCACAGCATCACGGTCACCGGAAAGTCTCAATGCATATGTTCTTGTTTCTTCGGCAGTGGAAATTCCAACGAATACAAGGCCCACGGGTTTTTCCGGCGTACCCCCTCCGGGACCTGCAATACCGGTTGTGCTGATGCCGATGTCGGCCCCCGCCCGTTTTCTGACGGCCTCCGCCATCTCAGCCGCTGTCTCGCGGCTTACCGCGCCATGCGCTCGAAGGGTATCCGGCAAAACGCCGAGGCGGATTTTCGCCTCGTTCGCGTATGTGATTACCCCTTCTAGGAACACAGAAGATATACCGGGGTAATCGGTAAACGCCGCTCCAAGCATACCGCCTGTGCAGGATTCGGCCGTAGCAACTTTGATGTCTTTCTCTATCAGTAGATCAAAAACCGCATTTTCTTTACACATCGATATGCACCGTTTCCTCTAGCGCTTTTCGAATCAGACCTTCTGTGTCGAGAAGCGCTTCCGACTCCAGAATTTTCTCAAGCCGCGGCTTTGTTGTCGGGTGCTTTGGCACAAAAATTGTGCAGCAATCCTCATACGGCAAAATAGAGGTTTCATAACTGTCAATTTTTCTGGCTATAGAAATTATTTCGTCTTTATCCATACCGATAAGCGGACGGAAACACGGCATCGTGGCGCACGCGTCGGTAACACCAATGGCTTCAAGCGTCTGGCTTGCTACCTGCCCGAGGCTCTCGCCCGTAACCACCGCGCCGGCCCCTGTGTTTTCTGCAATTTCGCAGGCGATTCGCATCATCATGCGGCGCATTAAAATCGTAAGATGCTCCTGAGGGCATTTTGCCTTCATCTGTAATTGTTGTTCTGTAAACGGCACAATATGCACGCGCATACCGCCCGTGTACCGTGCCAAAATTTTTGCTAAATCGAGCACCTTCTCCTTTGCCTTTTCACTTGTAAAAGGCGGCGAGAAAAAGTGAACTGCATCCATCGTGGTGCCGCGCCTTGCCATCATATAGCCTGCAACAGGGCTGTCAATCCCGCCGGACAGAAGAAGCATAACTTTACCGGCAGAACCTGTAGGCATACCACCGGGACCTTTTTGCTTTTCCGCGTACACATAGGCACCTGCTTCACGAATCTCTACATTGACCGTGATTTCGGGCTCACGTACATCTACCGTAAGATGCGGATGCGCCTCTAAAATCATACCGCCGATTTCGGCGCTTACTTCGGGCGACTTTAAGGGGTACGTTTTATCCGCGCGTTTAGTTTCTACCTTAAAGGTCTTGTACCCGCCGAGAGAGACGTACGAAAGAACCGTTTTTCCAATGGACTCGAGTTCTTTCTCGCATACAGCGGTACGAATGACGTATACAACGCCGAATACGCGCTTGATTTTCTGCACGAGCGCATCTACATCTGCTCCTTCAGAAGGTTCTGCATAAACAGTTGCGCGCGATTTATAAACACGTGCATCTGTTCCAACAGCATTGCGGATGTTTCGCACAAGCTTGTCCTCAAAAATATGACGGTTAAGACCTTTTAATATAATTTCGCCATATTTAATCAAAATAATTTCTTTCATCTCTAACCCCTCATTCCAAGTGCCGCATAAAGCATCGGCACAACCTCTTTCAGCACCTTTATGGTTTCTATAATTTCCTCTTCCGTATTCGTATCCGAAAGGCTGAAGCGTACGCCGCTATCCGGTGCCGGTACACCCATACTACGAAGCACATAGCTTTTTTCAGAACGTGCACCCGCGCAGGCCGAACCACCGGAAACACAAATGCCTTTTCCGGAAAGTGCATTCGTAACCACCTCGGACGGCACCTTGGCAAAAGATACATTAAGAATATGCGGAAGGCGCCCCGTGGGACTGTTCACATACACATTCCCGATTTCAAGGATTCCACTAAGAAGCATTTCGGAAAGTCTCTGTACTTTTTCGTAATCGTGCGGAAGCTTCACAGCCGCCGCCATCGCCGCAATACCGGGCAAATTTTCTGTGCCGGGTGCAATATTTCTTTCTTGCCCACCGCCGTAAATGAGTGGGTAAAGTGTTACGCCTTTTCGCACATAGAGAGCACCCACGCCGCGAAGACCGCGAATTTTATGCGCACTCACGCTCACAAGGTCAGCCCCCATCAAGCGCGGCAAAACCGGAATTTTACCGAAAGACTGCACGCAATCTGTATGCAAAAGCGCCTTCGGGCACACTGTGCTCATACTCTTTTTAATTTCTTCAATCGGCTGGATGGCACCTGTTTCGTTATTGACATGCATCACGCTTACCAAAACTGTATCTGCCGTAAGTGCTGCGCGTATGCTTTCTGCCGCAACCACGCCGTCTTTCCCGGGGGCTACGTACGTCACCCGTATTCCTTGCGCCTCAAGCGCAGCGCAGGCGTTTTTAACAGCCGGATGTTCGATTGACGTGGTAACTACCCTACCGCCGCGTTTTACGCTTACGCCACCCAAAACCGCAAGATTATCTGCCATCGTGCCGCCGCTTGTAAAAACAATTTCGCTTGGCTCCACGTGCATAGCCTCTGCTACAGTCTCGCGGGCATCTTTCAGAATTTTGGAAGCTTTCGCTCCCATCTCGTGGACAGAAGAAGGATTTCCGTACTCTGTTTCCGCGGTGAGTAAAAAAGCATCCACAGCCTCTTTTGCAGGCTTTGTAGTTGCGCTGTTATCTAGATATATCATATAGGGACTCCTAAACATAATCATTCCTTTTTATCATAGCGGAAAGTTTCATTTTTGTCAAGTTTTTGTTGACAAATGCAGGAAAAAATGGAATAATATTTATAGCCTCGCAGAAAGGGAAAAATTCATACATTTCTTCCCTTTTCCGCTTTGCAAACCACACACGGAAAGGAACAAAAAAATGAGTACACTTTTTATTGCACAGGGCGCGGTCGTTACCGGCGATGTAACGCTCGGAAACCACGTTTCAATTTGGTATAATGCCGTACTGCGCGGCGATATGGCCCCCATCACCATCGGGGATGACTCGAATGTGCAGGAATGCAGCGTTCTGCATGTTTCGGAAGGCATGCCGCTTTCTATCGGGCGCGGCGTAACCGTAGGCCACGGTGCCATTTTACACAGCTGCACAATTGGCGACAATTCCCTTATCGGTATGGGTGCCATCGTTTTAGACGGCGCAAAAATCGGAAAAAACTGCATCATTGCCGCCGGCGCGCTCGTTACAGGCGGCACGGAAATTCCTGACGGTAGCCTCGTTATGGGCAGCCCCGGAAAGGTCCGCCGCGAAATGACGGAAGCTGAAATTGAGGCGAATCGCAAAAACGCCGAAGAATATGTAGCACTTATGGAAAAAGAACTGGAATTTTAAAGTACAAAAGAAATCCGCGCCCCCGTGGATTTCTTTTTGTTATAGCAAAAAAGAACTTGTATTATGCGGCCTTTTATGCTATAATAAAGTATTATCTGGAAAACTTTTTGAAAGGGATGGATACTCTTGGGTCTTTTGCAGAAACTTTTCGGGGACTACAGTGCGAGAGAAATCAAGCGCATTATGCCCCTTGTAGATAAAGTGCTCGCACTGGAAACGGAATACCGTGCGCTTTCCGATGAAGCACTTGCCGGCAAAACCAACGAATTCAAAAGCCGACTTTCCGGTGGTGAAACCACAGATGACATTCTTCCGGAGGCATTTGCCACCGTGCGCGAAGCGGCGGACCGCGTGCTCGGGATGCGCCACTTCCCCGTGCAGATTATCGGCGGCATCATTCTCCATCAAGGGCGTATTGCAGAAATGCGAACCGGCGAAGGCAAAACGCTTGTGGCTACTCTCCCCGCCTATCTTAATGCCCTTACAGGAGAAGGCGTGCACGTAGTTACGGTAAACGATTATCTCGCCAAGCGCGATAGCGAATGGATGGGAAAAATTTATCGCTTTTTAGGTCTTTCCGTCGGCCTCGTGGTACCGCAGATGGAAGTGTCGGATAAGAAAGCTTCTTACGCTGCGGATATCACATACGGCACAAACAACGAAATGGGCTTTGATTACCTTCGTGATAATATGGTGCTTTATAAAGAGCAGATGGTACAGCGCGGCCACGCCTTCGCGATTGTGGACGAAGTCGACTCCATTTTAGTTGACGAAGCGCGTACCCCGCTTATTATAAGTGGCGCCGGTGATAAATCAACCGACCTTTACCAGCGCGCCAACGCCTTTGTTCGCGGACTCCATTGCACGCGCATTACGGAAACGGATACAAAGTCTTTGGAAGAAGACCCGAACGCCGATTACATTGTAGACGAAAAGGCACGCACCGCCACGCTTACTGCACGCGGCACAAAACGTGCAGAGCAGTTTTTTGGGCTTGAAAATCTCGCCGACCCCGATAATATGACGATTTCGCACCATATCAATCAGGCACTTCGTGCACACGGCACGATGTTCCGCGATAAGGAATATGTGGTGAAAAACGGCGAGGTTTTGATTGTAGACGAATTTACCGGGCGTATTATGGTAGGCCGCCGCTACAGTGACGGGCTCCATCAAGCCATTGAAGCGAAGGAAGGCGTAAAAGTTGAGCGTGAAAACAAAACGCTTGCCACCATCACCTTCCAGAATTATTTCCGTCTTTATAAAAAGCTTTCCGGTATGACCGGTACCGCCAAAACGGAAGAAACGGAATTCCAGGCCATCTATAAGCTTGATGTTGTTGAAATCCCCACGAACCGGACGCTTGCAAGAGAGGACCTTCCCGACCGCGTTTACAAAAATGAAAAGGCAAAATTCGAAGCCGTTGTAAATGAGATTGAAAAGGTGCACAAAACAGGCCAGCCGATTTTGGTCGGTACCATTACGATTGAAAACTCTGAAATCATAAGCGGTATGCTCAAAAGACGTGGCATCCGGCACGAAGTTCTCAATGCCAAGTATCACACACGCGAAGCGCAGATTATTGCGCAGGCCGGCAAAAAAGGCGCTGTTACAATCGCTACGAATATGGCCGGGCGCGGCACGGATATCACGCTTGGCGGTAACGCTGAATATCTCGCCAAAAACGATATGGCAAAGATGGAAATTCCGGAGCGTCTTATAAACGAAGCCACAGGCTTTGCGGAAACGGACGATGCCGAAATTTTAGAAGCACGCCGCATTTACAAAGAGCTTTACGATAAACACAAGGCAGTTGTAGATGTAGAGCATGAAGAAGTAGTTTCGCTTGGCGGACTTTACATTCTTGGCACGGAACGCCACGAATCGCGCCGTATTGACAATCAGCTCCGCGGCCGAAGCGGCCGCCAGGGTGACCCCGGCACTTCCTGCTTCTATATTTCTCTGGAAGATGATCTTATGCGAAGATTCGGTTCTGACCGCATTATGGGCGTTGTAGAAGCGCTTGGCCTTCGCGATGATGAACCGATTGAGCACAATATGCTTTCGAAGGCTATCGAAAGCGCACAGCGGAAAGTGGAAGGCAATAACTTCCAGATTCGCCGCACGGTGCTGCAGTACGACGATGTTATGAACACCCAGCGTGAAAAGATTTATGCGCAGCGCCAGGATGTGCTAAGCGGTTGCGATGTGCACGATACAATTCTGCATATGCTTGAAACCATCGTGGACAATATGATGGATGTATATATTTCCAATGCCGTCGATCCGGACGAATGGAACTGGGCAGGGCTTACAGAATTTTACGGTTCTATCTTTGCCCCCATTTCCTTTACGGATGAACAAAAAAAGACGATGGAACGGAAAGAGTTACATGACGCCTTGCTGACGCTTGCCCGCTCGCTGTACAAAGCAAAGGAAGAGAGTATCGGTGAAAAAATGATGCGGGAACTGGAACGCGTGGTTCTTCTCCGTGCTGTAGATACACGCTGGATGGCGCATATTGACGATATGGACCAGCTTCGCCAGGGTGTTTCCCTTCGTACCTACGGACAGCATGACCCGATTGTGGAATATAAAACTATTGGCTTTGATATGTTCGAAGAGATGGTGCAAAACATCCGTGAAGACACCGTTAAATTTGTATTGCATGCAAATCTAACGAAACCAATTGAGCGGAAAGAAGCCGCCACACCTGTCGCGCCCTCGCACGGCAGTGCGGAACCCGGCTCTCGCACCGTTCGAAAAGAAACAAAAATCGGACGTAATGATCCTTGTCCGTGCGGTAGCGGCAAAAAATATAAAAAATGTTGCGGACAGTAAAGGAGGCTTTTGCATGATAGAATATGAACAGTACAGACTGGATCTCGCCGCAATGGAAGACGAGGTTACAGACCTTTATGAAGCACTCGGCATCGAGCGCGACCGCGAAAAGGCGGAGGAACTGGAGGCACAGTCCGCCCAGCCCGGCTTTTATGATGATATGGAGGCTTCGCAAAAGATTTTACAGAAAATCAAAGGGCTTCGCACAAAAATCGGTAAGTTTGAAGCCTTGAAATCCGACTGGGAAGATGCTTTTACCCTCGTGGAACTTGCAATCGGCGAAGGAGATGATTCCCTGCTCGACGAAATCAGCAGTTCCTATGCTGCGCTCCGTGAAAAGCTTGACACCATGCGTCTCGATGCACTTTTAAGCGGCCCGTATGACAAAAACAATGCCATCATCACGCTGCATGCAGGCGCCGGCGGCACAGAAGCGCAGGACTGGGCTGAAATGCTTCTTCGTATGTACCAGCGCTTTGCAGAACGCCGCGGCTACAACGTTAGCGTTCTGGACTTTCTCGCCGGGGACGAAGCAGGTGTAAAAAGCGCCACCATCTTGATTGAAGGTTTAAACGCATACGGGTATTTGAAATGTGAAAAAGGTGTACATCGTCTCGTTCGCATCTCCCCCTTCGACGCTTCCGGAAGACGCCATACCTCGTTTGCCTCACTTGAAGTTATGCCGGAAATTGATGATGACATCGACATTCAGATTAATCCTGACGATATCCGCGTAGACACCTACCGTTCCAGCGGTGCAGGCGGTCAGCACGTAAACAAAACCGACTCTGCCATCCGCATCACGCATATCCCGACCGGCATTGTAGTTGCCTGCCAGAACGAGCGTTCGCAGCACCAAAACCGCGACACGGCTATGAAAATGCTGAAATCAAAGCTCCTTGAAATCGCAGAGCGTGAGCAAAAAGAAAAAATCGAGGATATCAAGGGCGTGCAGAAGGAAATCGCCTGGGGCAGCCAGATTCGCTCCTACGTTTTCCACCCGTACAGCATGGCAAAAGACCATCGCACAAACTTCGAAATGGGCAATATCGGCGCAGTTATGGACGGCGATATTGACGGATTTATCAACGCGTACTTAAAAGCCGCCAATTTAGGCGAATTAAATCTAAAATAAACGGAGGTACTTATGAAAACGAAACTTTTGGCACTTACCCTCGCAGCACTTTTACTGATCCCTTCCCTTGCCGTGGAAGCGGCTCCCGCAGCGGAAATCGCACCTTGTTTTTCTTCTCTGTATGCGACTTCCGGCATGACCTTTGAAAAAGATGCACCGATTTCCCGTGCGGCTTTCGCAATGCTTACCTTTGAAGCATTCCGAAACATTAACAGCGGCGTTTTCCCGCAGCTTTCTGCAAACAATGTCTTCACGGATCTCGGTTCCGCTCCTGAAGATATTTATGTTCTTCTTCTCTACGGAATCGGCGTTGTAAATGGTGTTTCTGAAACCTCGTTTGCACCGCGCCGTGCTATCACACGCGAGGAGGCTGCTACTATGCTTGCCCGCGCACGCATTCGCCAAAATCCGGCTTTAGCCACTGAGCTCGAAGCCGCAAAGACAGCCTTCACGGCAGTGCCCGATGCGGCATCTGTTTCTGAATGGGCCAAGGAAAGCGCGGCATACATATATTCCCTCGACATTCTGCCCTTAAAGGACGGAAACTTTGATCCTAAAGCAGAACTGACTACAGAAGAAGCCATGCTTCTTTGCTCCGGCTTTATCGCAGCATAATTTTTGAAATACCAAAAGCGGCAACCTTTCGGTTGCCGCTTTTTGCTATACAATTTCTTCAAAATTTGCCACGATGCCGTAATCGGCATAATCAAAAATTTTCGCATCTTTGTCCGGGTTTATGGCGATGACGGTTTCAGCACCTTCTATCGCACACACGTGCTGTGCCGCGCCCGAAATGCCGATGGCCACATAAACTTTAGGTGAAACCATTTTCCCCGTCAGCCCCACCTGCGCATCATACGGCATCTGCCCCGTATCCACAAGCCCGCGTGAAGCCGCCACTTCAGCAGAAAGCTTTTCTGCAAGCGCGCAGAGTTTTTCCGCTTGCCCCAAAATGCCCTTGCCGCCTGCCACAATCACCTCGGCGCTTTGACTCTTTGTACGTACTGTGGCCATTTTAGGCCGCGTAAGGCATTTGATTTTTGCATAAATGTTTCCACCGCCTGCAGGCCTGTACATAATGAGCTCGTTTCCTTCCACTGCAAGCTTTGTGCAATCGGCACAGAGCCCCGTTTTAAGCATTGCCGCCGCAATCGGGGCATTTTTTCTGCCCCAAAAATCAGCATTCCATATAATTGCATCCGGTTTTTCTGCAATAGCCATATTGGCAATTTCGCGCGGGTCCATTTCCGGCACGAGGCGCACCTTTTCGGCAATCTCTCCAGCTTTTTCTGCAGCCGCCTCCCCTATTGCCCAAACAAAGGGCAATTTTTCGCTTGTTTCCTCTTCCGTTTCCTCTGTCATCTCTTTTTTTCTTGCTTCTTCGATGACGGAAAAAAGGTCATCAGCAGAAATAAATCTGCAGTTTCGCCTTCCGCGCTCGTTTTCATACGTTTTTAAAACGCGCGTGGGCGAGCCTTGCAGTCCACACCTTTTTTCGTCGCACGCAAGGTCTGCATTCGTAAGCGTTTCTATCTCTCCCATCTTGGAAAAGAGACTTGGGAAGCGCAGCACATACCCTTTCTCAAGGGTAACCACCGCCGGAAGCGGTGCACGTTCTTCGGAAAATCTGGTGTTTGCCGCCACCATGCCATTTTCTGCATTCACTTCCATAGCGTTTGTGATCAGCGGCACGCCGAGCATTTGGGAAAGCATGGGGCCAACCTGCGCGGTATCGCCGTCCACGCTTTGTCTGCCGCACAAGATTAAATCAAACGGCATTTTCCGTATGGCTTCTGAAAGAATATACGATGTGGCAAGTGTATCGGAGCCTGCAAAAACCGCGTCGCTTATAAGCTTCACACGAGCGCCGAGGCGCGTTAGCGGAAGCAGTGCATTTTTTGTGCTTTCCGGCCCCATAGAAACGACCGTGACATCGTTCGAAAGAGAAAGCGCACACTCGAGCGCCGAAGCATCGAACGGATTGATTTCGCCGCGAACAATTTTCACACATACTAAAACTTTCATGCTTACCATTCTCCGTTATAAATCGGCGCAAGTGCTTTTTGAACCGCTTTATATTTTTGAAACAGTTTTTTATATTTTTCTGTGTTTTCTGCGCTTGGAACCGTTTCAGAAACCACGCTGTTGCAAAGCTTTACCGCGGCTTCTGCGCTTTCGAAGGCACCTATGGCAATCCCTGCGAGCATGGCGCTGCCGAAAGAAGAATCGGCATGCTTCATCTCCAAAAGCTTAATCCCGAGCGCGTCGGCTATCATCTGGCGCCACAGGGGGCTTTTGCCACCGCCGCCGATAATGGTGGCCACGCCGTCGTTTTCGATAGAGAGGGCATCAAGCGCCTCCTTGCAATCGAGCATGCTCATGGCAACGCCCTCGAGCACCGCACGCACAAAGTGTGCTTTCGTATGATTTGCACGAACGCCTACAAAATCGGCACAGAGCTTCGGGTTTGCATACGGGGTAAGTTCTCCGTTTAAATACGGATGGAACACGAGGCCTTCTGCACCAACCGGCACACTTTCTGCCTGCGCATCAAGTTCCTTGTACTCTTCACCGAACGTGTCGCGAAACCATCTATACGATGCCGCACACGATTTTGTGGCCGTTCCGGGGTAGAATAGTCCATCCACCACATGCGAGTAGTTGATAAGATTTGTATCGGGGTATGGTTTATCAGTAATCACGCAGATTCTGCCGGCTGTTGCGAGTTTTATCGTCATCTGCCCTTTTGAAACAGCGCCGGCCGCGAAAACTTCCATAGCCGTGTCGGTAGTACCGCACAAAACAGGGGTGCCCTCTAAAAGACCCGTCACTTCGGCCGCCTCTTTTGTGATTTTTCCTACGATATCCGTCGGCTTTACGATTTTCGGCATCATCTCTGTCGAAACACCTAAAATACCGCAAAGTGTTTCGCTCCACGCCATCGTGCGTACGTCAAAGAGCATAGAGCCTTCGGCTTCAATGTAATCCGTTACATAGTCACCCGTCATAAAATGACGCACATAGTCCTTGGCAAAGAGGATTTTTCGCACCTTTGCCCAGTTCTCCGGCTCGTGATTCTTAATCCACAAAAGCTCCGGCAGGCTCCAGATGGTGTCTGCCTTGTGAAGAACTGCCTCTTCAATGAACGTACCATACGCCTCTTTCAAAAACTGCACTTCTTCGGTGCTTCTCGTATCCGTCCAATAAATGGCAGGGCGAATTACGCGGAAGTCCTCGTCCATAATTACAGCCGTGTGGGTTGCGGCATCGAGTGCCACTGCCGCAATATCTTTCGGCGCCACGCCGCTTTTTTGCAAAACGGTGCGCACATTCTGTACAGTGGCATCCACCCAGTCCTCCGGATTTTGCTCGGCATACCCGGGGCAAGGGTACTGCGTGGGATATTCGTAAGTAGCAGTTGCACAGATTTCGCCCGCTTCGCTTAAAAGCGTGGCCTTGGATGCACCGCCGCCAAAATCAATTCCGAGAAAATACTGCATACCTATTCCTCTTTCTAAAGATAATGAACACAGCATCAAAGAATGATGCTGTGTTTTCTGACTGTTTCGCTTCCGGAAGGAAGCGCAATAATACCTTTTTTATGCGTGATGTCCATATCGCTGTCTACAAAATCGGGCATACCCGCCCAAGGCTCGAGACAAATATACTTGGCATTCGGGAATGTCCAAAGCAAAAATGTATCAAACCCCTCAAAGTCAACCGTAAGCTTTCTGCCGCTCTCGCGGTGGAGTAGCGAAGCTCTCCGCGAGCGAAGGTTTAAGAAGACGAGCGCATCCGTCAGGAAATATTCTGTTTTCAGCGGCAGTTCCACCGTGTTTTTGCCCACATTTATTGTTTCATACGTCAGGAAGTTGCCGTCTAAAATTGTACTGTCGAGTTCCTCTTCCTTTTCGAAAATGATACTGTATTCTTCAATGCCTTCGGGGCAAGCAAAGCCTTCGTGAGCGCCCACGGAAAAATACATTTCTTTTTCCGAGTTGTTTTTCACGGCATATTCGATATCTACGCCGTTTTCCGTAAGTGTATAGATTACACGAAACTCATAGGCAAACGGGAACTGTGCCATACTTTTCTCGTCAGAACGCAGAAGAAATACGACTTTTTCCTCCTCTGCACTTTCCACCTCAAAGGTTTCATACCGTGCATACCCATGCTTTTTGATGGAGTATTTCCCGCCGTCCAGAATATAACTATCTTCTTTCAGACCGCCGCAAATCGGGAACAGAATGGGTGCGCGACTGGCCCAAACGGCCGGGTCGCCCTCCCAAAGATATTCCACGCCGTTTTTCGTAATGTTTTGAAGTTCTGCGCCGCGCGCGGCGATGGTGACAGAAATATTTTTATTCTTGATTGTTACTTGTTCAGCCATTTGTGATCCTCATCTGTGGTCATATAGAAACCTCTGTCCTCGCCTGCCATAATCCAGAGATAGTAGTTATCATATCCGGGGGCGGTGTGGAACGGATGGTAGCCTCTCGGAATTTCGATGAAATCGCCACTCTTTACGGTGTAGGTCTCATCAATATCCCCTTCCATGGTATATACCTTCTGAATGCCGAAGCCCTGCGGCTTCTTAAATTCATAGTAATAGATTTCTTCTGTTTCTGCTTCTGTGGGCATATTGTCGTCATCATGCTTGTGCGGCGGATAGCTTGCCCACTGGCCGCCTTTTACAAAGGCTTCGCCAATGTAGAACATATGCGAATCTACTCTCTCGTCGAGAATAAAGTGTGCTTCTCTTTCCCATCCCGGTTTGCCGAGGTTCTTGATAACAACATCCTCAGGGCGAACGATAGCGGGCTTCGATACTTTTGTGGACGGTGCTTTACAAACGGCAATCTGCACTTCCCCTACACCTTCTACCGTGAAGGGCGTGTTTGCAGGAATATAAATGCAAGTGGCAGCGCCATCAAATACGTCTTTTCTTACGCCTTCGTTTTCAAAAGCAAAGCCTTCGCCGCGTACGGTGCACTTACCGCCAAGGAGAATGAGTGCATATTCTTTATTTTCTTCTCTGTATGCCTTTTTATCGCCATCCGAGAGGCGAAGCATATCCATTTCCACCTTTTTGCAGGTGCTGTTTGCCTTCGTAATGATTTCAGACTTTCCGTATCTCTTATTCCAGGATTTCTTCAAATTCATTTTTTCCACGCTCCTTCAAAAATTTAATAACATCGGAAAGCGCAGGCACAGATGCCCTTGCGCCGATTTTGGTGCATTTCAGTGCGGAAACTGCGCTTGAGAAGATGCACGCCTTCGGATATGTCATATTTTTTGTAACGGCATATGCAAATGCGCCATGAAACACATCGCCGGAGCCGTTAGAATCTACGGCATCCACAAGAAATGCTTCATATTTTTGCACTTCTTTTCCGTCATAGAGGACGCCGCCCTCTTTCCCTCTTGTGATCGCCACAATCTCGGGGGCGTATTTTTCGAAAAGAAGTACTGCCGCATCCTCTGCCGTTTTTGCACCCGTGTGCCCGAGAGCAAATTCCTCAGAAGGGATTAAAATGTCCGCATACGGCAAAAGATTTTCTACGCCTTCATAGAGGCCGCCGGCATCATAAAGTACTTTTGTGCCGCTTTCTCGTGCGATTTTCACGCCTTCAAGCGCCGCCTGCATATCGTTTCCGTCTATCATCAGGACTTTGGCATCTCGAATAGCCTCTTTTTGTGCTTCGTTTAAGGACCATACCGGAATATCGCCTTTATGAAACACACACGTTCTCGTTGCCTCTGCATCTGAAAGCCAAATGAAAGAGGAAAAAGAAGTGTATCCGGGTTCCAGAACAACCAAGCGGTCAGAAACGCCGTATTTTGCCAAATCTTTTTGCAAGAATTCTCCGGCGCTGTCATCGGTAAGTTTGCCGATATAGGCACAGTCTGCGCCAAGTACCGAGGCAGCGCAAAGGCCGGTGGCGCAAGGGCCGCCGCCGCTTTGCATCACAGACGAAGCGCGTAATTTTGTGTCTTCAGGCGGATAGTACGGAAGCGTAATCAGTGTATCACAAACATTTGCGCCAATACCTACTATTTTACTCATACTTTATGCCTTTCCGTCTGCACCTACAAGTTTAATTCTTGAAATGCAGAATTCTTTTACTGCTTCAATCGGTTTCTTCATGAAATTGTCAATCGCAACTGCGCGGTCCGGCTTTTGGAGTTCCGAAAGGCAAGTATCTAAAAATGCATAGCAAACATCCGTTGCAAAGTTCATTTTGCGAACACCTGCCGAAACTGCCTTCTTAATTTCCTCATCCGGCACGCCGCTACCGCCGTGCAGAACGAGAGCCGCGCCGCCCGTAGCCTTACGGATAGCTTCAATACGTTCAATATCAAGCTTCGGGGGTTTTTTGTATCTGCCGTGTGCCGTACCTACGGCCACTGCGAGGCAGGAAACGCCCGTCTCTTCAATAAAACGCTTTGCATCCTCCGGTGTTGTGAATTCGTCCATTTCATTGTCATTCGTCATGCCCACATGACCAAGCTCCCCCTCTACCTGCACATCCACATGCGCGCAGGTTTCTACCACGCGGCGTGTGAGGCGGATGTTTTCTTCAAACGGAAGCGTCGATCCGTCAAGCATTATGCCGGTTGCGCCATAGCGAAGAGAGCGCGTGGTTTCAAGTTCCGACGGGCCATGGTCAAGGTGAAAGCATACCGGAACTGTGGCCTTTGCAGCGGCCGCAAGAACAACCGGCGCCACAAAATAGCCTGCCTTCTCCTTCATAAGGCGCGGATACACCTGCATAATAACAGACGCGCGCATTTCCTCCGCCGCATCCAAAACGCCCATGACTGTTTCCATGTTGTAAACATTAAACGCGGGAATGGCAAAATTGCCTTTCTCTGCAAGATCTAAAACCGTTTTGAGATTTACAAGCATTGATATACGGCCTCCTCAAGCTTCAAAAGATTTGCGCCTTCCGGCTTTGTCTTTTCAAGGAGAATGTATTCTGCCGTGCTTGTAGTAACCAGAGTTTCAACGCCCATATTCTTAGCGTTTTCCCATCTGTTCTTTGCAACCTTTTCCATAACTTCCGGCATGTATTCGTTCATAATGAGGTTACCTGCAAGCTGGGTGTATTTGCCGGAGAGAAGCATTTCGGAAACTTCGCCGCATGCCGAGAGAATATCGCGAATCGGCTGTGTTTCTTCAAGGTCACGTGCTAAAATCGGGCTTTCCTGCGGCATGAACTTTCCTGCTTTCTTCTGCAGCTTTAATGCACCGGAAGCGATAAGCTCTTGGAGGAAGGAAGTGAATGTAACTACTTCCGCATCGAGAGCAATGCCCCATTCCTTGTATTCACGCTTCATAACCTTCGCATCTGCCGGATCATAGCAAATTACTTTCTTATAGCCATTTAAAACCTTGGCGCAGTTTTCCATCATCGTCTTGGTTTCTGCGGCGGCACCTACGAGAAAGTCCATCGAATAGCCGCTACTGGGCTCATCCGCTAAAACAGCGAAGGAAACGCCTGCTTTTTTAAGAAGTTCCACAGCGTACTTTGCACAGCCTTTTGCTCTTGCATCTTCGCCAAGGAAAAAGAGCGTTTCGCCATCTTCAAAAACAGGGATGTTTGTATTCTTTTCTGCGCCGTATACATTGCCTTTTTCCGAGAGGTTTTGGAGCATGCGGGTTATGTATTCGGGGAGCTTGCCGTCAAGCGCGGCACCGAGTCTTGCTTCTTTTGTAAACATAACCGGATCCCAGCCTGTGACGCAATCTGTCATACATGCGCCGCAAAGGGAGCATTCATATACGTTAGAAACGATATCATCAGAATATTCAATTGCTTCGCGTGCAACCATGGAAAGACCAAGGGCTCTTGCTCTTGCGGTGTTTCTTTCAAGACCCGTGGCATTGCCAATCGGGCATACATGGTGGCACATCCAGCAGAAACGGCAGGAATCAATATGTTCTTTTGCTTTTTGTGTGAATTGCATTTCGTTTCCCTCCTATTATAAACCGAGCTTGAACGGATTCATAATGCCGTTCGGGTCAAGGCTCTTCTTAATTCCTTCAAATACCTGCATAGCCGGGCCGTACTGTTCCTTCATGAGGCGGCCGAGCTTGATACCAACGCCGTGGTGGTCATTTACAACACCGCCGTTTGCAAGTGCCGTTCTTACACCACAGTTCCAGATGGCCTGGTGGAGACGGAAAGCTTCGTGCGGATCCTTCGGTACGTCCTTGCCGTCTACGATAAAGCGGTCATAAATCATGGCGCCCCATTCATACCAGTGCGAGAAGTGGGCAATGAACTTGGCCTGCGGGAAGTTCGTTTCGATAGCTTCCTTCATGGCCCAGTAAATCTTTTCAATCTTATCGTACGGTGCGATGGTATCCATAGTACCGAAGCACTGCGGAATATCCATCATATGGCCGGGATAGAAGAAGGTAATCTTTTCCTTCCACCATTTTTCGCCGTATTCGGAGCCGAGGTCTTCTGCGCCGTATTTGCCAAAGGTTTCGAGAAGGATTTTCATTTCAAGGTCTGCCATTTCCTTTACGCCTTCAATGGCAATATTCATAAATGCGCCCTTTTTCTCAACGCCAACGATCTTCTTGATAAGGGATGCAGTTTCTGCTTCGTCATAAAGACGCATAACGGAAGGCTTAAACTTCTGCAAAAGTTCGCGGCTTGCGTTGAATGCATCTGTCATGTTATGGAACAAAAATCCTCTGAACTGGCGCGATTCCGGCTGTTCGTAAATGCGCATCTGCGCCTTCGTCATAACACCGAGTGTACCTTCAGAACCGATGAAAATCTGGTTTAAATCGGGGCCTGCCGCATGCTTCGGTGCCGGCGAGGTTTCGATAATGTCGCCGTTCGGGAGAACAACTTCCATCTGGAGTACCATGTCATCAATCTTGCCGTACTTTGTGGACGAAACGCCGATACCGCGGTGTGCGAGGAAGCCGCCAACGGTAGAGCAGGTAAGCGAAGACGGATAGTGCATAGTAGCATACCCTTTTTCGTTTGCCGCCCACTCGATATGCTTATAAATAGCACCTGTGCCGCATTCTATGTACATGCCCTGTTCATTTACATCATAAATCTTATTCATGCGCTTTGTGTCGAGCACAATGCCGCCGCAAACGGGGATAGCACCACCCTGTGTGCCGCCGCCTGCGCCCCAAGTGGTTACGGGGATTTTGTAGTAGTTTGCGATTTTCAAAACAGCCGAAACTTCCTTTGCATCCTTCGGTGCTACAATAAAGTCACCTTCCGGCATACGGAGGCCACGGTCTGCCCACATTCTGGAAAGCCAGAAATAGTCAACGCTATGGGAAATCTTATCAATGGTTCTGGTAGAGCAATTTTCTCTTCCAACTGCATCCTCAAGCTCGGTTGCAATTACATCAAACAAAAAGTCTGTCATGTTCATCCTTCTTTCTTTATTATTCTTCAATCGGGTCAAAGGTAAGACCCGGTACAAACTTACAGAATTCGCGGAGCGTATCCGCATACTTTCCGTATACTTCACTCATATGGTGGATATACGGCCCTTCAATCATCTTTCTTTCTATCTTAGCCCAATCGCGAAATTCGGCCCACATATAGTTGCCGAAAGAAAGCGGTCCATCGGTCGTTTTAAACTCGCCGCCAAGGAGTGTGTAATTCCCGTTATCACCCTGGAAGCGTGCGATGGTGTATTCGCCATCCTTCGTTTTAAAGCTCGGCTTTGTATTAAAGAGCTTTGCCTTCACGTTTTCATCCTTCGTGGAAATCGGGAACGGGCCGCAATGCCAGAGAAGCTCTGCATTCTTATTCTCCGGATGGCGTACGGTGAATTCACCGAAAATCGGCTTGTCTTTTCCGCGGGAAGCGCACTGGAGAAGCGCATTTGTGATAGCGCCGTGAATGTCCGATTCGCAGGTAACGATATAGCCCATATCGTACAGGATGCTCATAGCAAGGCACGGATTTGCGCCGAATGCAAGGGGCATCGAAGTCCAGCATTCGCTGGCGAGGACATCTGCATCGAGTTCTTCGAAGATTTCCTTATATACATGCACGAAGTTCATCATTTTGGCAAGAAGCGTATCGTCAAGCCCTGCGGTGTCATACACCTCTTTAAGTTTCGCCACTTCTTCCTTTAAAACATCCTGCTTTTCTTCGTATGTTTTGCGGAATTTTTCTTCTACTACGGACATATTGACCGTATTCATATTGATGCCGAACTTTTGCATAAGCTCAAGTTCGTTATACATAACGCTTTTGAAAGGGTTGAGTCTTGTTCCCACCTGCACCACGCGAAGCTTCTGGAAGTTTTTCAGCATGGTTACAACAGACAAGAATTTTTTGAAGCCTTCTGCGAATGTTTCGCTTTCTACGGGGCAATTTTCAATATAAGAGAACGGCACCCCATAACGGCGAAGCTCTTTACTGATAGCAAAAAGGCCGCACTGCGCGTCGGTATATCTCTGCCCGTTTTCGTCAAAGACCATATCCTGCGGTCCCCATAAGAGAACAGGAAGCTGCATTTTCTTTGCAAGCTGGCCGCAAACCTCTTCATTGCCGAAGTTGCAGTTAATAATGAAGATAGCGTCCACCTTTTCTGCTCTCAGATATTCGCATACCTTGTCGCAATCTGCATTCTTATACAGTACGCCCAGTTCATTCAGCCATTCCAGATCGCAAAAAGATGTGATTTCATCTTCGAAGTTTTCCTTAATAAAGGAAACTGCGCGATTTTTATTTTCCACACCTTTTGCCGGCTCGAAAATCCCCTTGCGCGTTGCAAAGTCAAAAAGATCACGCACATCGGGAACGAGGCCGATTTTCACCTTGTAGTCCAGCATCATACCACTCCTTGAAAAATTTTTCATATTGGTGCATTTTAGTACTCATTAATTATAGCACGCCCATTTTCTCTTTTCAATAGTTTTTGAAAAAAATTTTTATATTTGACAAATTATTTTTTATATGTTAAACTAAAAATGAAAATAATTTTACAGGTGGATCGTATGGATAAAGTTTCTCTGAACATAAAAATGCTGTACGGCGAAATGGGAAAAGCCGAAAAACAAATCGCAGATTGGATTTTTGAAAATCCGGGGAAAATCATTTCCCTTTCTATCGTAGACCTCGCGGAAAAATGCAAATGCTCCGAAGCTACCATTGTGCGCTTTTCCAAAAGGCTTGGCCTTTCCGGCTATCAGGAACTGAAAATTTCGCTTGCAGCAGAAGGCGGCGGTTCCCCTATCAGCACCGGTATTTCCGCGGAAGATACGCCTTTTGAAATGTATCAAAAGATTTGCGAGGATATCTACCTTTCTTTTGAGAAAACAAAAAAATCGCTTGACTCCGCTTCCCTCGCGGCTGCATGCGAGAAGATACTGTCTGCAAATAAAATTGTACTTTTTGGGCTTGGCAACTCTGCATCTGTTGCGACGGATGCCAGCCACAAATTTCTTCGTGCAGGTCTTAATGCCGTGGCATATTCCGACAACCACATGCAGGTGATTGCCGCTTCGCATCTTGAAAAAAATGATGTAGCGATCGGCATTTCGCATTCCGGCTCCTCCAAAGACATCGTGGATGCACTTCGCCTTGCCAAAGCGCAGGGCGCTACTACCATTGCCATTACAAACAGTGGCAAATCTCCTATTCTGAAGGTCACGGATATCCCCCTCTTCACCTCTGCAGATGAAACGGAATATACGATTTTAGGTCTCAGTTCCCGTCTTGTACAGCTCGCCATCATAAATGTTCTGTATCATTACATTGTTTTGAACCGTTCCGAAAAAGCTGTACAATCCATAAAGGAAACCGAGCACGCGCTGATGACGAAAAAATATTAGCACCAAAAAGGCTTGCAATTTTTGCAAGCCTTTTGATTTTCTGTTATAAAATGATGCAAATAAGTCCCCCGCTGCCTTCGTTTATGATGCGTTCCAGCGTCTCCTGCAGTTTTGCCTGCGCTTCCCCCGGCATTCGCGAAAGCTTATTATGCAGGCCTTCATTCACAAGTGCATGGAGAGATTTGCCGAAAAGATTCGATTCCCATATCTTTTTCGGGTCAACCTCAAACTCGCTGAGGAGATATTCCACCAGCTCTTCTGACTGTTTTTCCGTGCCTACGATGGGACTTACCTCTGTTTCCACATCTGCGCGGATCATATGTATGGACGGAGCGCTCGCGCGAAGGCGAATCCCGAACTTACCGCCGTGTCGCACGATTTCCGGTTCCTCAAGGTGTAGGTCCTCCGTATCCGGTGTTACGATGCCGTAGCCTCTCTCCTCCACTTCGTGCAGCGCATAGGCAAGTTTGTCATATTTCTTTTTCGCCGCTGAAAGCTCGCGCATCACCTTCATAAGCTGTTCTTCATCCGGAATTTCAAGCCCCGTTTCGCGGCCGAGTACCTTATAAAAAAGCCCATCCGGTGCAGTGATCCCGGCACGAACGCGTCCACTTGCGAGATCAATTTCCTCTACATAAGCATTTTTTGCATAAGGTGACTCTGTAATCTTTTGCAGCATGCCCTCAATATGGCGCACACAAGAAGCACCCTTCATACTTTCGGAAATGGCTGCCAGAAGGTTCTTTTTGATTTCATCGGTATCATCAAGACCGCGCATAAAGCCCGGCAAATCTATCCCGATTTCCGTAAGCGGAAAAGCATACAGAATTTCTTCTATAATATGATTGATATCATCCCTGTCAAGTGCGGCACAGTCAAACGGCAGTACGGGAACGCCGTATTTTTCTTCCATCTCTTCCCGAAGAGTAAGGCAGGCCGGACTGTGCGGCTGGGTGCTGTTCAAGATTACGACAAACGGTTTTCCGAGTGCAGAAAGTTCCCGTATAACTCTTTCTTCTGCGGGAATGTAGCATTCTCTTTCGATTTCCGTGATTGTGCCGTCTGTAGTGATGACAAGACCGATGGTGGAATGCTCGCGGATGACCTTCTGTGTTCCGATTTCCGCCGCGCGGTCAAAGGGGATTTCTTCAGAGAACCACGGCGTTTTGACCATCCGCATTTCTCCGTCTTCCGTACTGCCCAAAGCGCCGTCTACGAGATATCCAACACAGTCAATCATTCGCATTTTCATGGTGACGCCGCCATCCATCCGGACCTCTACCGCCTCGTTTGGAATAAACTTCGGCTCTGTGGTCATAATCGTACGGCCGGCCGCGCTTTGCGGCAGCTCATCCTGCGCCCTTTGCCGCCTGCCGTCGCCCTCAATATTCGGGAGCACCAAAAGATCCATAAACTTCTTGATAAAAGTGGATTTCCCCGTTCGCACGGGCCCGACAACGCCGATGTAAATATCGCCATCTGTCCGCTTTGCAATATCCTCGTATATGTGCATGCTTTTGCCTCCTTAGCGAAATGTTTATACAGTATATGGACGAATTGTCCCGAATATGACAAAAATTCCGCATAAAAAAAGATGTATAATATGTAAATTTTATTCTGTAACACTTGACAGAACCATATATTTTCGGGTAAAATATATGGTATTATCAAAGCAGTATGCCCTCGTGTATCTACTGCGAGAAAGAAAGGGATTTTTATGGCTATCAAAGCACCCCGCGGCACGGCTGATATCCTCCCCAAAGACGCTCCAATCTGGCGTTTTGTGGAAAAAACAGCAGCCGAAACCGCACGCAATTTCGGATATGAAGAAATCCGCACGCCCGTGTTTGAACATACCGAGCTTTTCCAGCGCGGCGTTGGCGATACTACAGACGTTGTGCAAAAGGAAATGTACACCTTCACGGATAAGGGCGATCGCAGCATCACCCTCCGCCCCGAAGGCACCGCTTCCGCCGCACGCGCCTATATTGAACATTCTATGCAGGCCCTTCCCCAGCCGGTGAAACTTTACTATTCGGTTTCCTGCTACCGATATGAAAAGCCGCAGGCAGGCAGACTTCGCGAGTTTCATCAGTTTGGTATTGAAGCCTTTGGCAGTGAAGACCCGGCGCTCGATGCAGAAATTATTGCACTCGGCTCTACCATTTTCAAAAACCTCGGCATTTCCGGTCTTTCCGTAAACCTCAACAGTATCGGTTGCCCTGAATGCCGAAAGAAATATAACGAAGCGCTCACGGCTTACCTTTCCGCACATAGCGAAACGCTTTGTGAAACCTGTAATACGCGTCTTGGCAAAAATCCTATGCGCATTCTCGACTGCAAGAGCCCCATTTGCAAGGAAGTGGCAAAAGATGCGCCGCACATTCTCGAGTATATTTGCGACGATTGCCGCGCGCATTTTGAAGCCGTGCAGGGGTATTTAAAGGAAATGAACATTCCCTTTGCAATTGATCCCACCATCGTACGTGGACTTGACTACTATACGCGCACCGTTTTCGAATTTGTTTCGACACAAATCGGCGCACAGGGTACTGTTTGCGGTGGTGGCCGTTATGACGGGCTTTTGGAAGAACTCGGTGGTGCGAAGGGCCCCGGCATCGGTTTTGCAACAGGCATTGAGCGAATCCTTCTCGTTATGAAAGCCCAGGGCATTGAGATAGCTGCAGCAGATGTGCCCCGCATTTTCGTAGCCTCTATCGGGCAGACAGGCAAGGCACTGGCTCTTACACAGTCCCTTCGCGAAAAAGGCATCTGCGCCGTTTGCGATGTGGCAGGGCGAAGCCTCAAAGCCCAGATGAAAAATGCAGACAGACTCGGTGCTGCTTTTTCCATCGTTCTCGGCGAGGACGAAGTGAAAAACGGCGAGGCTGAACTTAAGAATATGGAAACAGGCGAAAAAACAGCGGTGAGCCTTACGGATATAGATGCGCTTATCGCAATGCTCTAAGGAGGAAATACTATGGAATTCAAAAGAACACACAGATGTACTGAACTTTCTGCCGCAAACATCGGCGAAACCGTAACCGTTATGGGTTGGGTCGGCAAGGTGCGCGACCTTGGCCATCTGGTTTTTGTGGATCTTCGTGACCGCAGCGGCATTCTGCAGCTCGTTATGAACGCGGACAGCCCCGAAATCTATGCCGTTGGGCAACAGCTCCATCAGGAATATGTAATTGAAGCAGTGGGTAAAGTTTCCCCGCGCGCGGAGGGTATGACAAACCCGAATATGAAAACAGGCGAAATCGAAATTGAAGTTTCTGCAATCAACATTCTTTCGAAAGCAGATACCCCTCCCTTCGTTGTTTCCGAACAGACAAAGGTAAATGACGAAATGCGCCTTAAGTACCGCTATCTGGACCTTCGCCGAGGGAGCGTTATGCATCCGCTTGAAGTGCGCCATAAGGTTGCCTTTTTAACGAGACAGTATTTTGCAGAAAACGGTTTCTGGGAAATTGAAACGCCGATGCTTACAAAGAGCACGCCCGAAGGTGCAAGAGACTATCTCGTGCCGAGCCGTGTGCACCCCGGCAGTTTCTATGCGCTTCCGCAGTCGCCCCAGCAGTACAAGCAGCTTCTGATGGTTTCCGGTATGGACCGCTATTTCCAGATTGTAAAGTGTTTCCGCGACGAGGACCTTCGTGCCGACCGTCAGCCGGAATTTACACAGATTGACCTTGAAATGTCCTTCGTGGATGTAGACGATGTTATCGCCGTAAACGAAGGCTACATTGCCCGTCTTATGAAAGAAATCCGCGGTGTGGATATCCAGCTTCCCCTGCCGCGTCTTCCGTACAGCGAAGCGATGCGCCGTTTCGGTTCCGATAAGCCGGATACCCGTTTTGGTATGGAGCTTTGTGACCTTACCGATGTAGTGCGCGGATGCAGTTTTTCCGTCTTCACTTCTGCAATTGAAGCCGGCGGCAGTGTACGCGCCATCACCGTAAAAGGTGGTGCCTCTCTTTCCCGCCGCGAAATCGATGCGCTTGGCGAATATGTAAAAACCTACCGTGCAAAGGGTCTTGCCTGGATCAGCCTTGGCGAAACCATCAAGAGCCCCATTGCCAAATTCTTTGCGGATGCGGAAATGGAAGCCATCTTAAAGGCGGCAGAGGCTGAAAACGGCGACCTTGTTTTAATCGTTGCCGACAAGAACGCAGTCGTCTTTGATGCACTCGGCAATCTCCGCGTGCACATCGCCAAAAAGCTTGAGATCATTGACGAAAACAAGTGGAACTTCCTCTGGGTTACAGACTTCCCGCTTCTCGAGTACAACGAGGAAGAAAACCGCTATACTGCAATGCACCATCCCTTCACCTGCCCGCGTGACGAAGACGAGGCTCTTCTCGAAACCCAGCCGGATAAGGTACTTGCAAAGGCATATGACATTGTATTAAACGGTGTGGAAGTCGGCGGCGGCAGCATCCGTATTCACCGCAGCGACCTGCAGGCCAAAATGTTCCGCGCTATCGGTATGTCGCAGGAAGAAGCCGAAGAACGCTTCGGTCACCTCTTAGAAGCCTTCCGCTTTGGCACACCGCCGCACGGCGGCCTTGCCTACGGTCTTGACCGTCTCGTAATGCTCCTTTGCGGCTGCAGTTCTATCCGCGATGTTATTGCCTTCCCGAAGGTACAAAATGCCTCCGAGCTTATGACGGCGGCACCTTCGCCCGTTGACACCAAACAGCTTGAAGAGCTTTGCATCGCCATTACCAAAACGGAGTAATCACCTGCGGGCGGCGCCCGCACACAGGAGGCACCAAGTTATGATAGAAGTTTCACATCTTTCGAAACAGTATGGTACAAAACGTGTTGTAGATGATATCAGCTTTTCGATTGCGCCCGGTGAAATCATCGGTTTTCTCGGTCCGAACGGTGCCGGAAAATCGACAACAATGAATATGCTCACAGGGTATATATCCTCGACAAGCGGCACAATCAAAATCGACGGCTACGATATTCTGGAAAACCCGATGGAAGCAAAAAAGCGTATCGGCTATCTGCCCGAGCTTCCGCCCTTATATCTCGATATGACGCTTGACGAATATCTGGATTTTGTCTACAACCTCAAAGGCGCAATCCAGCCAAAAAAGAAGCATCTTGATGAAATCAAGGTGCTCACCTCGCTTTCCCATGTAGGCGGTCGTCTTCTCAGGAATCTTTCAAAGGGCTACCGCCAGCGCGCAGGGCTTGCCGCTGCACTCGTCGGCGACCCGCCCGTACTGATTTTGGACGAGCCTACCATTGGCCTTGACCCGACACAAATTATAGAATTCCGGAATGTTATTCTTTCGCTCCGCAAAACGACTATTATCAGCACACACATCCTTTCGGAAGCCAGCGCCATCTGCACACGTATGCTGATTATAAACGGCGGTAAACTCATTGCCAGCGGCTCCCGCGAAGAAATGGGCGGCGAGGGCGAACACCGCTATACTGCCGAGCTCGGCAGCGAACCGGAAGCTGCCCGTGCGGCGCTTCTTTCGGTACGCGGCGTAAAAAGCGCAGATCTTCTGGAAGAGACAGACACTTCTTCTCTCTTTACAGTAGAGTGTGAATCGGACATCCGTCCCATGCTTTCTCTGGCGCTTTCCGAGAAAAATATTCCGCTTTTGCTTTTCAAAAAAGCAACGCCGACGCTTGAGGAAGTATTTCTCAAAACAGTTGCCGGTGCACGAGAGGAGGGCAAACGATGAAAGCAATTTTCAATCGCGAACTGCGCGCGTATTTTCAGACGCCCGTAGGCTACATCTACATCGGTATGTTCCTGGCCGTTTCGGGGTATCTCTTTGCCGTTTCCAACCTTCTTGCAAAATCTCCGAATCTCGGCTATGTACTCTCCGGCATGCTGATTATGTTTCTGTTTCTCATTCCCGTTCTGACTATGCGTCTTTTGAGTGAAGAGCGAAACAGCCGCACCGATCAGCTTCTCCTCACCTCTCCCATTTCGGTCTGGGATATTGTCCTTGGCAAATTTGCGGCGGCAGCAGCCATTTTTCTTCTGACACTGGCGCTTACGCTTTTATACCTTTTTATCATTGGCATTCACGGTGAGCCTTCGTACCCGACTCTTTTTTGTAATTATCTCGGGTTTGCACTACTTGGTTGCTCGTTTATTTCTGTGGGTCTCTTTGTTTCGTCCCTTACGCAGAATCAGGCATCTGCTGCGATTGCAACGTTTGCCGTACTGCTTCTTTTGTATGGCCTTGAAATGTCGAGAACCGCTATCCACAGCCCGATTCTGATTGCGGTCTTAAACTGCCTCAGTATTACAAAATGGTATGCCGAGTTTGACCTCGGTATTTTAAGCCTGCCGGCTATTATCTACTACATAAGCTTTACGGCCGTATTTTTGCTCGCTACCGTACGTGTAGTGGACACGCGCCGTTGGAATTAGAAAGGGGGATTTTTATGAAGGACAAAACAAAGCGCACCCTTTCTACCGCCGCAGTTTTTGCGCTTACTCTTGCGGCAATCATCTTTTTTAATATCATTATCGGTCTTGCCGCGGATAAGCTTCCGCTCCGGTGGGATTTGACAGAAAACAAGCTTTACGCCCTGACAGACGAAACGAAAGCCGTTTTATCTTCCCTCAAAGAAGAAGTCACGCTTTACTATTTTGCTTCGCCCGGTCATGAACAGGAAAAAATTGTTCGCACGCTTGATATGTACCGCACGGGAAGCGACAAGCTTTCCATCGTGCAATGTGACCCGAATGCCGACCCGATTGCGGCACGCCGCTTTACGGACAAAGGGATTGCTATTCAGCAAAATACAATCGTTTTAGAAAGAGGCACGCGGTTCCGTGCCATCTCCCCTTCTGAAATGTATTCCGGATATACTACACAGTCCGGCCAGACACTGGATGGAGCCTTTTTTGGCCTTGAGCAGCTTATCACACGCGCTGTGGCCTATGTGGCTACGGACGTCACAAAAAATGTATGCTTTACGGTCGGGCATAATGAGATTGACTATTCCGGCGTTCTCAAAGAACTCCAAAGCGAAAATATAGCCACCTATCAGATTGACCTTAAAACAGACGATATTCCGGATACTGTGGATGCTGTATATATTATGGCCCCTGCAGAAGATTTCACGAAAGAAGAGCTTCTTCGTCTGGATGCTTTTCTCGCGAAGGGCAAGGGCGCGCATATTGCATTTGATGCAAGGCGGAAAGCGCTCCCCCGTCTTGAAGAATACCTCAAAGCGTTCTGGGGTGTTACGATGTATCACGACCTCGTTTGTGAAGGTGATTCTTCCCGTACGCTAAATTACAGTTATATGTTCGTCCCCGATCTTTTAGAGCATCCGATTACGGAGGATATCCGCCTCGGAAATCAGCGTACGGTGTTTATGTACGCCAGAAGCTTATCCGTGGAAGAGGCTGAATATGTAACGCCGCAAATTCTGGCACAGACCACAAAATCGGCCTTTTCCGTGCACGGTTCTGACAGAAATGTAACAGAAAACATCCGCGAAGGCGTTCTCCCTCTCTCCGTTGCCCTTTCCAAAAAGACAATGGACGGCTCTGTGGAATCGCGCCTTGTTGTCTCCGGTTCATACCAGCTCTATGATTCCTTCTTTACAGCAGAAGGCTCTCTTGCAAACCGCTCGCTTCTTTTCAGAACGGCACAGTATGTAACCTTTGAAGACATTTCTGCGCTCTCTATTTCGCCAAAGAGTCTCCTCACGCGCTCGCTTCTTATAAGCGACGGGCTTACGGTGTTCTACATCATTGCCGTCTGCATCCTGCCGCCGCTTTTCTGCTTTGTGCTGGGCGTTATCATCTTCAGAAGGAGGCGGCATCTGTGAGAAAAGGTAAAACAATTCCGGCATTTGTGCTCGTTTTTGCTCTTTTAATCGGGTTCTACCTCTTTATCAATACGTATGATCCCGCTTCTCCCGCACCGACGGCCACACCCGTTCCGACCATTCAGCTTCTTTCCGTTGATCCCGCGCACATCACGGAAATCAGCATTGAAAACCGCGCGGATACGTATGCCTTTCTGCGGGATGATGCGCATTGGTTTATCAAAGGCAAGCCTTCCGTTTCTGTGGATGAAGCGCGAGTGGATTCCCTCGCCTTCAGCAGTGCCACCTTCTCCGCAAATGCTCTGATTACAGAAAGTGCGGAAGATATGGATGATTACGGATTAGAAGATCCCATTTCTACGGTTACTCTGTTTTTGGATTCCGGCGAGAATGTTTCCTTCAAGATAGGTAACCCCACCCCTGCAGGAGACGGATACTATGCATCTGTCGGCGACACCGGTGCAGTATATACTGTGTCTGTTTCGGCAGGCAGCCTCTTTTTAAGTCCCCTTTCTTCTTTCCGTTTTATGACGATCACGGCACTCAATACCACAGATATTCGTTCCATTACGATTACGAAGGAAAATAAGCCTCTTCGCATCGTCTATGTTGCACCGCCTGAAGGGGCCTATCCCGGCGCCGTTTCTACCTGGAAGATGGAGTCTCCGCTCCATCGGGATGCGGAGAATTCGCTTGTACAGGAAAAATTACTCACGCCTCTTTCCTCGTTAGTGGCTACCGATATTGCCGCCGATCACCCTGAAACACTTTCGGCGTTTGGCTTTTCGGGAGACCGAGTGGAAATTACAACAGAATCGGAAACCATTCGTTTTTCTGTAGGCCAAACGGCCGCAGGCACTTACATTATGCCGGAAGATTCCTCGACCGTATATTATATGGGAAAGGCACCACTTTCCTTTATGACTGTCACTCCCTTTGATATTCTGGAGAAGATGACGAATCTTATCGCGATTGACACTGTTTCTTCTATTGACATCCACCTTCCTGCTGTCTCCTGCAAGCTGGATGTCAAGCACGAAGGCGAAAATATGCATTTCTTTATAAATAACAAGGAAGCCGCTGAAGATCCTTTCAAGGCAATATATGTGGAGCTCTCTGCGCTTTCCGTAGACGGAATGATTGATTCCGCCTACACCGCAAGTGCCTCCCCTTCGGGAACTATTGTCTATACGCTGACAGACGGAAGCGCCGTGACAATCGCCTACTATCCGTACGACGATTTTAACTATGCTGTATTTGAAAACGGAGAAAGTACATTCTATATTAAGAAAACAAAGCTCTCTGCGCTTTCCGAAAAGCTGAATGCACTCGTGCGAAACCCTAAAGGGTGAATAAAAAACCGACCTATATAGGTCGGTTTTTTTATTCACCCAGAAGGTTCAGAACATTGTCCTGCGGTTCGCCGTTGACACCCGTGACGCTTGTGACGCTCTGCGGCACCTCGCCCACAACAACCGATTGTGCAATCGGAATTTTCGTATGTATTTCCACAGTTTCCGTGCCACCCGGCAAAATTACGCTCAGGCGCGCGGTAACAAGAAGATGAATCTCGTGCCGCGTCTGGTTTATGCCCGCCGTTTCAAAGCTATCCTCAATATCCACAAGCGCTCGGCCGACAGATGTTATGCGAATGGGCACTCTGGGACCGTAACCTGAAATGAACCCGTTTGAGAAAAGCGTGCCGAGTGGAATGCGCAATGTCATTTTATCAATTTCACGCAGTTTTCCCTGCACATATTGGGCGAACGTAGCCTTCAGCCGGCTGATGCCGGCCATATCGGTTGTGATGGCCGAAATGCGCCCTGCCTCATCTTTTTCAAGCGTGGCAAAGTTTGTGTATTCTACGCCTTCAAGCGCGATTACGCTGTTGATTTCGTCGTTTATCACGCTGACCGCAACGCTTTGTGCCTGTGCGGCGGCCACGCGGCAGATGACAGGGCGGATTTTCATTTCATAGACTATAAAACACAAAATGCTTATAAAAAGCATAGCGGACAGAAAGAGCGCAAACCGATTGTGACGCGGCTTCCGCCTTCTTTTTTTCTGCATCGCACCACCTCTGTAAAAGTATATGCTTTTCCCATTTATGCGGTGCGCTATATAATAAATATCCCCCCGTCAAACGGGGGGATATTTCATTTTCGGGCAAATCCCTACTCTTTACCGACTGCGCACAGGTGCGCTTTTTATTGGCCTGCCGGCCACGTATCTGTTGCTTGTTACCATTGGTCCCGCGGGTCAAACATTGCAATCTGGTCTGTTTTTTTATCTCTTGTTAATTGTTCTGCAATATATGTTTTTATCGCCTTTGTTTTTTCCCCCGGGAGGATTGTTTCACGGGTAAACCTTTATGGAGCCACGCGACTATTGCGTGGTTTTCGTTATACAAAGATTTTTTCATTTGTGCCAAATTTAAAGCATTTACACAAACGCGGCACAGCAAATTTCAAATCTCTTCTTTTTGCGAACCGGTAGGGTTAACAATACTGTAACCAACATTGACAAGATGGTCAGCAACTCTTTCAAGACCCATAATAACAGATGAAAAATAGGGGCTTACATCTATACGGCAATTCCCTTCGGCAAGTCTCGCAAAATGGCCGGCAATGAGTTCTTTTTTCATACCGTCAACACGATTCTCTAATTGTGTCAGGTCGGATAACTTTTCTTTGCTGAGCGTTTCAAAGGTGCGCATTGCTATTGCAAACATTTGCATTACTGTCTCACGCATTGTTGTTATCACCTCAAGCGCGTGTTCAGAGAATGCAATATTCCTATTCATCATTTCAATACCAATTTCGTTAAAATTCTCAGCATGGTCGCCAATACGTTCGAGGTCATTCAAAACATGAAAATACGAACCAATTATTTTTTCGTCTCTTTCATCAACTGCCGCGGATAACTTAATTAAAAATCCGGTTAACTTACTATTTATAAAGTCAATGATTCTTTCGTTTTTACAAATTAAGTCATTATGCTCAGCAGACCCTGTTTCCATTGCTATAAAGCTTAGACGAGTGTTTTCTTCTGCCAAAGAAATCATATAATCAATTTCTTTTTTAACTTGCATCAATGCAACGGAAGGTGTAGAAAGAAGTCTTTCATCGACATATTTAAGAGATAACGTCTCCTTGGTATCTTGCTTTTCTTTGATTATCAAACACGAATACTCCACAAGTTGTTTTACAAACGGAAGCAACATGCAAGTGGTAGTTGTATTAAATATAACATGGAAAAGAGAAACTCTCATTTGAAGCGACATCGGGTCGCTGCCCGGGAAAATAGACACTAATAATGTAACGACCGGTTCTTTGAACAACCAAATGATTGCAGCGAAAAACACCGTTCCTATCACATTAAAGGTAAAGTGAATGAGGGCAACCCTTTTAGAGTTAGCATTTGCACCAACAGATGCAAGAAGTGCTGTTACACATGTGCCTATGTTTGCACCAAGAACAATGAACAGGGCAAGTTCAAGCGGAAGTACGCCGGTGCCAACCATTGTAATAACAACACCGGTAGAAGCAGAAGAACTCTGTATGAGTGCAGTAAAGATAACACCCACCAATATCAGAAGAAGCGGAAAATTAATCCTTTTGAAAATTTCAGTGAACATATTTTCAACAAGAGGATTTCCAAATGCCTGTTCGCTGCTCATAATATTCAGACCAACAAAAATTAATCCTAAGCCGCAACAAAGACTGCCGGCAATCTTAACCTTTTCTTTTTGAGCAAATCCCATCATTACGCCAGCAAAAGCGAGAATGTACATTGCCATATCAAAATAATCATTTTTAAGAGCGACCAGAACGCCTGTAATGGTTGTTCCGATGTTTGCACCCATGACTATGGGAGTTGCTTGCATAAGAGTCATAACCCCTGCATTAACAAGACCTATAACCATTACCGAAGTCGCTGACGAGCTCTGAATAATCGCTGTCACACCGGCGCCAATACCAACGCCGGAAAATCTGTTATTGCTTATTCTTTCAAGCAACCGTTTCATTCCGGTGCCGGCACTTCGTTCTAGGGCATCTCCCATAAAATTCATTCCGACAATAAAAACGCCAACGCCTGCAAGAAGCCAGATGAGGCTCTGAATAAGTTGCATAATAGCCTGTGAATTTATCGACATGATTATCCTCCATTTCTATCCTTTTATTACATTTCCCGAATTTCCCCCATTATACTCTATAATTATAGCATAAGCAATAGTGTAAGTCAAGCCTTTTCTTCCAGAAAATAATTTCTTTGCTTTTCTGGTGCCTCGTTTGGTAAGGTCATCAAAAAAAGACAGCAATCAAAAGATTACTGTCTTTTTTTGGTGCGGATAAGAGGACTTGAACCTCCATGAAATTGCTTTCACATGGACCTGAACCATGCGCGTCTGCCAATTCCGCCATATCCGCATATGTGGTGGAGACAACTGGAATTGAACCAGTGACCCCTTGCATGTCAAGCAAGTACTCTAACCAGCTGAGCTATGCCTCCGCAACCAAGCAAAAGCTATTATAGCATAGCTTTTAGTAAAAAGCAAGAGTTTTTTGCGATTTTTTTATTTTTTTCACATAGTTTTATAAAAAGCAAGAAAGGAGTTCTTCTTCCCGAATTTGCCCGAGGCTTTCACCCGAAAGCACCTCGCGAAGCACCGCCTCGGAATGTATTTTTCCGCGAAGCTTTCCAGAAAGTGGCGTCGAGTCGGCAAGAAAATCGCCATAAATTTTGGCATCTTGTATCTCCCCGTCCCGAATATCGAGATACACCTCCACCGTGCCGCCGGAAAATCTTTCTTTTTTATGAAACGTATATTTCGGCGAATATCCAAAGTTCCAAGAAAAGGTACCATACTTTTCCTTTTGCAGTTTCGCCGCCGCCAATTTATCTTCTGCAGAAAGTGTGTACGGCGTCATCTTTTCTTTTTCCATCGCAAAAGCCGCAAACTTCTTGCGGAATGCATCGGCGTCTATATCCAGAAGTTCCGCCAGATTTACAACGCGGTTTTGCACAGATTTTATCCCTTTGGATTGAATTTTCAAAGGATCCGGTCGAAGTGCCTTGGAGAGGTGCCACATATCGGCAGAAATCAGAATGGTGCCATGATGCAGCAAGCGTCCCTTTTCGGCGTACTGCGCGTTCCCCGACATTTTTCGCCCTTCTACCAAAACATCGTTTCTTCCGGACATTGTGGCAGAAAGGCCGAGCGTTTCCAGAAAGTCGCGCAGGAGCTTTGTAAACCCCATATAATCGCCAAACCCCTCACGATTTACAATATAGGTGAAATTCAGATTTCCAAGGTCGTGATACACGGCGCCACCGCCCGAAAGTCGGCGCACCACAGGCAGTTCTTTGTCTGTTACATACGCATAATCCACTTCCGCCATAGCGTTTTGGTTTTTACCGATAATGATGGAAGGACTGTTTTGCCAGAGCATAAAAATTTCTTCGGTTTTTCCAAAAAAGAGATGCTCTTCCAGTGCCAGATTCCATGTGGGGTCTGTATGCGGACTTTCTATATAAAGCATCCTGCCTCTCCTTATCGCTCGGTAATCTTTCTGTAAATATCTTCTTGAATCTCGGCCGGTACCATACCGTCAAGCGATGCTCTATACTTTGCAATCTCCTTAACGATGCTGGAGCTTAAATACTGGTTCTGCGCACGCGTCATCATAAAGAGCGTTTCGACTTCCGGCGCAAGCTGGCGGTTAATGAGTGCCATCTGGAATTCATATTCAAAGTCACTTATGGCACGAAGCCCTTTGATGATAACCGTGGCGTTTTTCTCGCGCATAAAGTCAACCAAAAGCCCTTCAAACGAAACAACTTCGCAATTCGGAATGTGCGCCGTTACGCGCCGGATCAGTTCTTTACGCTCTTCCACGGAGAAGAGCGGATTTTTACTGCTGTTATTGAGAATGGCCACATATACTTTATCAAAGACGTCGGCGGCTCTCTCAATGATATCGATATGTCCGTTTGTGATCGGGTCAAAGCTTCCGGGATATACTGCAATGCGCATCGTATTCCTCCTGTGTTTCATTATCCGCGCGGTGCCACGGAAAGCCTTACATCCCTGCCGACGACAAGGCCGCAGGCTTCAATGTAATGCTTTGCCACTTCAAGCGCCAGTGCGGGTGTATTATTTTCTTTACTCAAATGCCCCAGAATGATATTTTTTGTGCCGAGGCTTGCAAGGCGAGCACAGCAGGCCGCCGCTTCCTTATTAGAAAGATGCCCGCGGTCACTTGAAATACGCTGTTTGAGCGCCGGTGGGTACTTTCCCTTCAGGAGCATTACAATATCATAGTTTGATTCAAGCAAAATCTCATCGCTTCCGGAAAGGGACAAAAAGAGTTTTTCACTCATTTTTCCGATATCGGTTGCAATGGTGATTTTCCGTCCTGCCTTCTGAAAGGTATAGCCCACAGGCTCTGCCGCATCGTGCGGGATGGAAAAGGATTCTGCGGAAATTTCTCCGATGGAAACCGTCTCCCCCACGCCCATTATGCGGCGCTGGGCGGCAGGAATATCACCGATTAAAGGGAGCATCGCTTCCCAGGTAGGTGCATTTGCAAAAATCGGTATATGATATCTGCGGGAAAGAATTCCCGCAGAAAGAATATGGTCTATATGATCGTGGGTGATAAAAATTGCGTCAATCGAGCTTATGGTTTTCCTGTAGTTCGTAATAGCTTCGCAAATACGCTTTCCGCTTACGCCCGCATCCACCAAAACGGTGTGCTCTCGGTCACCTACAAGCACCGCATTGCCGCTGCTTCCGCTGAAAAGCGGTTGCAAAACCAGCATTTGTATTTCTCCCCTATTCGTCAATCCTCACAATGGATGCGCCGATGTTTTTGAGCTTGTCCACGAGGTTTTCATAGCCTCTGTCAATATGGCAAACATTTTCAACACGCGTAAATCCTTCTGCCATAAGGCCAGCGATAATCATACCTGCGCCGGCACGAAGGTCCGTAGCTTTTACAGAAGTTCCCAAAAGCTTCGGTACGCCGTGGATAATAGCGCGTTCATCCGCGATGACAATGTCGGCGCCCATACGGCGAAGTTCTTCTGTATACTGGAATCTCGATTCCCACACGTTTTCAATCACGAGGCTTGTGCCTGCGGCACGCGTCAGGAATGAAACGATCTGCGGCTGCAGATCCGTGGGAAAGCCCGGATACGGCATTGTTTTTACATTGATTTTATGAAATACCCCGTCCGAAATCACACGGATGGAATCATCCATTTCCTCAATGGTAACGCCTGCTTCCTCAAGCTTTGCAGTAAGAGATTCCATATGCTTCGGAATGAGGTTTTCCACCGTTACATCACCCCCGGCAGCAGCCGCAGCGATAAGGTAGGTGCCTGCCTCAATCTGATCCGGAATAATGCTGTAGGTTCCGCCGTGCAGCTTGTCCACGCCTGCAATGCGGATGACATCTGTCCCTGCGCCCTTGATTTTCGCGCCCATCTGATTGAGGAAGTTCGCAAGGTCAACCACGTGCGGCTCTTTAGCGGCGTTTTCAATCACCGTAGTGCCGGAAGCACGTGTGGCGGCAAGCATAATATTTATCGTTGCACCTACGCTCGGAAAATCGAGGTATACAGAATCGGCAAAGAGATGCTCGGCATTTGCATATACCACATCCCTATCCACCTTCACGGTGGCTCCAAGTGCTTCAAAGCCTTTAATATGCAAATCTATCGGGCGGGAACCAAAGTCACACCCACCGGGCATACTGACTTCAGCAGCCCCAAAACGCCCTAAAAGCGCCCCCAGCAGATAGTACGAAGCGCGCATGGAACGCGCAAGTTCACAGTCTGCCTTATATGTATGTACCTCTGTGGCATCAATTTCCAGGATATCGGCTGCCGGACGGGAAACGCGGGCACCGAGAAAGTCCAGAATGCGCACAATGGCCTCCACATCTTTTATCTGCGGAATATTTTCAATTCTGCACACGCCTTCTACAAGGAGAACTGCAGGGATAATGGCAATTGCAGCATTCTTTGCACCGCTTATGTGTACACGGCCGCAAAGCCTTTTTCCGCCTTCTATCAGTAGTTTTTCCAAACTGCTACACCGTCTTTCAAATAAAGTATGAAATAGAGCTACTTTATTATACCAAAAAAGCGAAAAAAAAGCAATCTTTTTTCTGTAAATTCTGACATTTTCTTTCCGCCTTTAGAAAATTGCCTGCAGAATACAAAAAAGGCAGACAACAGTAAACTGTGTCTGCCTTTTTATGCTTTGATTATGCTTCTGTTTCTTCAGAAACTGCTTCTTCAGCTGCGGGTGCTGCTTCTTCCGGAAGAAGTGCGCGGATGCTGAGAGCTACCTTCTTGGTTTCCCAATTGATATCGGTAATCATAGCTTCCACTTCGTCACCAACTGCCAGAACATCAGCAGGTTTGCCGATGCGCTTGTTGGAAATCTGGGAAATGTGAATGAGACCGTCAATACCCGGGATGATTTCTGCAAATGCACCAAATGGTACAAGGCGAACAACCTTTACCTTCACTACATCGTCAACGTGCAGTTTTTCCTTGGCGATTGTCCAGGGGTTGTCCTCCGCCTTCTTATAGCCGAGGGAAATCTTCCCGGTTTCGCGGTTTGCGTCCAAAATTGTAACGGTAAGCTCGTCACCAACTGCTACAACTTCTGCCGGATTCTTGATGTGATTCCAGGAAAGTTCAGAGATGTGAACGAGACCGTCGATGCCGCCGATGTCAACAAATGCGCCAAAGCTTGTGAGTGTTTTTACAACGCCCACAAATTCCTTCTGGCCTGCATCAATCTTGGCCCAGAATTCCTGCATTGCTTTTTCCTTCTGTTCTACCAAAATAGCCTTGATAGAACCTACAATCTTGCGGCGTGCCTTATTGATATCGATGATTCTGACCGGAACTTCACGGCCAATCAAAACGCTAAGGTCACTTAAGTATCTGTCATTTGCCTGCGATGCCGGTACAAAAATACGAACACCGTTCGACACTGCGATTACACCGCCATTTACAACCTCGGTGATCTTGCCCTGCAGGTCGACGCCGTTTTCAAAAGCTTCATTAACTACCTTCCAACCTTTGATAGAAGCCAGTTTCTTGATGGAAAGACCGACGGTTCCTTCCACATCGCTTACGCGATAAACATACACTTCCACCTCGTCTCCTACCTTGACAACATCTTCAGGCCGTGCGTCAGGCGTTGCGGCAAGTTCGCTGGCGCTAATTACGCCGTCGGATTTGTAGCCGAGGTCAACATATACTTCGGTCGGGGTAATGCCAATAACTTTACCCTTTACGATGTCGCCCGTCGACAGGGTTACCAGCGATTTTTTGAGCTCCTCCTCAAAACTGACGTCCTTTTGAATGTTCTCTTCCATTGTGTACAAAACCTCCTTAATTATCCAGTCCGGTGCGGATGCGCCGGCTGTCACTCCAATGTTGCCGGAAAGTGTGGGCGCCACCTGCAGATAATCCGCCTTGTCTTCCACGTGATATACACGCGGACAAAGCGCACTGCAGATATCCCGAAGCTTGACCGTGTTCGAACTTTTCTTGTCGCCGATGACAATCATTGTATCGGACACAGCGGCTATTTCTCCAGCTTCGCGTTGCCGCTCATTGGTAGCACTACATATTGTATCAAAAAAACAGGTGTCTTTGCAAGTGTTTTTAATAAGATTTATAATTTTTTTCCATTTTTCTCTTTCGAAGGTCGTCTGAGAAACGACACAGAGATGGTCAGAAGGCCCGATTTTCTCTGTCACTTCCGCTTCGTCGGAAATAACAATCGCGCTTTCGCCGCAGCGCCCGTTTATCCCCAAAACTTCCGGATGGCGTGCATCGCCTATAATTACAAGCTGATAACCGGCTTCTTTTTGCTCTTCCACAATCTTATGAATACGCTTTACGAAAGGGCAGGTAGCGTCGATAACCTCGGCACACTTTTCACGAAGTGCAGTTTCGGTTGAAAGAGAGACACCGTGGCTCCGAATGATAACAGTATCTTCCCGCTTTGCTTCCTCCACGCTGTCAATCACCTGTACGCCGAGTGCCGAAAGACGTTCCACCTCACCGCGATTATGAATCAGCGGCCCGAGTGTATATATCTTCCCCTTTTCTTTTGCGGCTTCTTCTGCAATTTTTACAGCCCGTCCCACGCCGAAGCAAAAGCCGGCGGTTTTTGCCACATTAAACATTTGCACGCTCCGTTTCCGCAAGTGCATATACCTTTTCCATAACCTCACCTATAAAGGCGGCATATTCTTCTTCCGTATAGCGATTTCCTTCATATTGTGCCACATCTATGGCGTGACCTGCACGAACGTGCATTTTGCGGAACCAGCGGAAGTTGCCGCCGATACCAATCGGAACAATTGGCACGCCTGCCATAAGTGCAAGGCGAAATGCGCCGGGCTTTAGTACCGGCTTTTTCCCTTTGCGAATACGTTCCCCTTCCGGGAAAATCATAAGCGCTTCCCCGTTTTTTAAGAGTGTAAGCGCCGTTTTGGCAATCGCCAGATCACCGCCGCCTCTTTTCACGGGATAGGCATGCAGTTTTCGTAAAACAGCGCCAAAAAGCTTGTTTTTGAAAAGTTCTGCCTTTGCAATATACGCCATCGGTCGGCGGATGCTGCCGGCAATGAGTACCGCATCCCACAAAGAACGGTGGTTTGCACAAATCACAACGCCGCCTTCTTTCGGAATATTCTCCACTCCCTCTATGCGAAGGAAGAAGAAAAACTTTGCAAGAAGCCACGCGATTTTTCTTACGAATTTATATAACATCTCAAACACCTCGAATAGCAGAAATTACGCGCTCGATAGATTCAGAAAGCGTATTTTGGGTTGTATCGATTCGCACGGCATCCTCCGCCTGTTTCAAGGGCGCAAAGGCTCGTCCGGCGTCGTTTGCATCGCGATACTGCATATCCGAAAGAACTTCGTCGAAAGAAGGCTGCATTCCCTTCTCCAGAAGCTCCTTATATCGGCGTTCTGCACGGGCGCGGACGTCTGCTGTGAGAAAAATCTTCACTTCTGCATCCGGAAGCACATAGGTGCCGATATCGCGGCCATCCATAATGACATCCGTTTTTTTCGCAAGCTCTCTCTGCAACTCCACAAGCTTCAGGCGCACTTCGGGGATGACTGCCACATTCGAAGCGGCCACAGAAATCTCCGGCGTGCGAATCGCCTCCGAAACATCTTCTCCGCACAGGAAAATGCGCTGCTCCCCATCTCTGTGCGAGATGGAAATTTCAATATCCGGCAAAAGGCGGATTACGCCTTCGCGGTCCTTCCCTTCGGAAATACCGTTTCGCACAGCAAAAAGACCTACTGCACGGTACATAGCGCCCGTATCGATGTAGATATATCCGAGTGTTTTTGCCGCCGCGCGGGCAATGGTGCTTTTACCTGCACCGGCAGGTCCGTCGATTGCTACTTTCATAAAGCTCATCCCTTTCTTGTAATCAAATTTAACATCCAGTTATTTTCATACATATGTCTCACCAAAAGTGAGGACTCCATTTGTCCTGCCAGAAAGCCGCTTTCCTCAAAGGCAGACAGACTGCCGAGGCCACCGACCAGAAGATAAAAAACCGCCAAAGTAAATGCGAAGGAAAGAACCATCCCGAGCCCCTTGTTCAAAGGTTGCAGAAGCGGCAGGCGGAAAATCGCCTTGTCAATTACAGTAATCGCAAGCCGAACGAAGAGCAAAAAAGCGACAAAGCACAACACGGAAACCAACGTGTCCACAATATTTCCAGCCGCACTTTTTGCAAAGGTCGCACCGGCTTCGCCAAACAAAAACGGTGAAAGGATAGCTGTTTCGCCCTTTCCGAGCGTCCCCTCCACATAAGCCGTCACCTTCTCCAGTGTCACGGCGTACAGGGGCGTTTCGGAAACCCAGAGACGTACAGCATCACCCCAAACTATTGTAGCAAGAGTAGCAAGTGCGAACGACAAAAAGCGTGCCACTGTTCGGAACAGGCCGATTTTCCGGCCGCGCCAGGCTGAAAACAGGAGAATTATAATCGCAACAGCATCTAAAATCATAGCCGTTCTCCTTACAGAATGTGCATACGCGCACTTGTGCCAATCCTGAGGAATACCCGGTTGCGGCTTCCGCAAAGGAACGCGTTCTGCGCGCCTGCACCCATTTCTTTTTTATCAACTATGTCCCCGTTCTGGCGTGCGACTAAAACACCGTCACGCGTACTTACGGCGGCATAGCGGCCAAAAGTATCCAGCCCAAAAATTTCGCCATCTATCGGGCAGGCACCCTTTTCTGTGCCGCGCATATCGTAAAATTTCAGAAGAGAACCGCTTTCCGCGCCGCCACCGAGCCCCAGTGCCAGAATGCCGCCGCTGTAGAAGCTGAATTTCTGCAGTTCTCTGCCCTCATAGTCGATTTTGAATTTCTGTGTGCCTTTGGCATCGTAGCCGTAAAGGCCTTCATCCCCAAGCGCCAAAAGCAATGTGCCGTTATAAAGAAGATTCGAAACTGCATTTTCACTCCCTACATCGAGGATGCGGGGCGCCGTTTCTTTCATATCAAATTGATATACTGCAGAAAGGCGACCGGGTTCCTGCATATTTACAACAGAAACAGCAATCTTTTTATTATCCTCCGAAACCGCCGCCGCTAAAATATTCTGCTCTGCTGAATGCCAGGCATACAGTTCTTTCCCGCGCGGCGAGAACACTTGCAGACGTCCCTTGTAGCCGCGTTCCTTCGTGACAACTGCGAAGGTTCCTTTTTTATTGACGGACACAGTAATGATTTCCCCGTCCGTTTTCATATCATAAATGACCTTGCGCCCCCGTATGAGCTTTACCGACTGCCCACCACGTTCTGCTGCCAGAATATACCGTCCACTTGCAGAAAGCAACGGATCGGTGCACGGAAAATCGACTTCCCACGCCTTCTGGCCGGAGTTGGAGATGCCTAAAACACCGTCCTTCCCAAAAAGAGCGACGCCGCCGTTATACTTTTGCATAGCGTATGTAAAAGAAGAGTCCAGCTCTGCGGCTGTACCGTAGGCACCGTCACGAAAAAGGCCGTAAATATGCGGTTTTCCACCCAAAAGATACCATGTGAGCAAAATGGCAAACAAAAGAAAAACCGAAACATAAAAGACGCCTCGTTTTGTAAGCTTATGCATTCTCCTTCTCCTCAAAAGTAAAATTCGGGTATACCGTGGAAACAAGCGCGAGCCCTTCGGGCGGCGCCGTAATTCCCGCGCGGCGGCGGTCACCGCTTGCAATAATTTCCGGAATGTCAGAAGGTGTGAGCTTCCCGTTCCCTACATACACAAGCGTACCCGTGATGATTCTGACCATATTATATAAAAATCCGTTTGCGGTTATGCGGATCCGAATGATGCCGTCTTCCTCCGAAACTGTAAGCTCCCGGATGTGCCGAACACTCGTTTTTGCACTACCGCCTGCGGCCATAAAAGCACAAAAATCGTGTTCCCCCAGAAAATGACGCGCCGCCTCCTGCATATGAGATACATTTAACAGGCTGGGATAAAACCAGGTATATGCGCGCCTGAAAACATCAGAAACGCGGCGGTTTACGATGGTATATTCATACGTTTTCTCAATAGCGGAAAAGATCGGATGAAAGCCTTCGGGCGCCGTGCGGGCCCCGAGAACCCGAATATCTTCCGGGAGGGCGCTGTTGAGCGCTTTCGGGAGTTTTTCCATCTCAATATTTGTTTCGCTTTCAAACATGGCCACATAGCTTCGGGCGTGTACGCCCGCATCCGTGCGGCTGCAGCCGATTACAGGCGTGCGGGCGCCTGTGATAGCAAAAACTGCATCCTCCAGCTTTTCCTGAACCGTGACGCCGTTATGCTGACGCTGAAAGCCGTGATAGGCCGCGCCGTCAAACATCAGGCGGATTACTATATTTCTCATACATACATCCTCGATGCTATAACGCCCAAAACGAGCAAAATTGCGTAGGGAATTGATTTGATATCTACGGACGAAACTTTAAGAACGTGCATTCTTGTACGGCCTTCTCCGCCGTGATACCCGCGGCATTCCATCGCAACCGCAAGCTCATCCGCACGGCGAAAAGCGCTTATGAAAAGCGGAATCAAAAGCGGAATCATCGCTTTTGCTCTTTGCAGGAGATTGCCGCTTTCAAAATCTGCGCCGCGCGCCGTTTGCGCTTTCATAATCTTATCGGTTTCCTCCAAGATGGTAGGAATAAAGCGGATGGCAATCGTCATCATCATCGCGATCTCGTGTGCAGGCAGGCCGATTTTCGAAAACGGGCGCAGAAGGTGCTCTATCCCGTCTGTCAGTACAATCGGCGAAGTCGTAAAGGTCAACATGGAAGAGCCGATAATAAGAAAGATAAGGCGAAGCATCATAATCCCCGCCGCATACACACCTTCCTTTGTGGCCGTTAAAAATCCAAGGCGGAATAACACCGTTTCGCCGCCGCCCATAAAAATATTGAGTGCCGCCGTGAACAACAAAAGAAACAGAATGGGACGAAGCCCGGAAAATACAAACCGCGGGCGGATTTCAGAAACAGCGATAATGAATGCCGTAAATACGCCATACAGAAGAAAGCCCGTATAGTTTTTTACGAAAAACAGGAGCACTACGTAAAATAGCGTCCATATAATTTTCACCCGGGGGTCCATATGGTGCAAGGGGGAATTTCCCGGGAAAAATTGCCCCAAGGTAATATTTCTAAGCATTTTTATCCCCCAAAAGCTCCAAAATTGCCGCTTCCGCCGCTTCCAGTGTATAAATTTCAGGCGACAGAGAAAGGCCACGGGCACGAAGGCCTTCTATTACGCGTGTGATTTCCGGCACATCCAGACCCATCTCCCGCAGAATTTCTCCTTTGGAAAAGATTTCTGCAGGCGTTCCGGAAAGCGCCAGCTTCCCGCCGTGCATTACAAATATTTTTTCCGCATACCGCGCCATATCTTCCATACTGTGGGAAACCAGAATCACCGTACACTTTTCCCGCTTCCAGAGTGCAGAAATGCATCCGAGTATCTCATCTCTCCCAAAGGGATCGAGACCTGCGGTAGGTTCATCCAATATCAGGATTTTTGGGCGAAGCGCCAAAACGCCCGCAATGGCAACGCGGCGTTTCTGCCCGCCGGAAAGTTCAAACGGAGATTTTCCAAAAAGCTCTTCCGAAACGCCGACATCTTTAAGTGCAGTTTTTGCACACGCGGCCGCCTCTTCCTCAGAAAGTCCAAGATTCCGGGGCCCGAACATCACATCTTCCAGAACTGTCTCCCCAAAAAGCTGATACTCCGGATACTGAAAAACGAGCCCTACCTTACCGCGGAGCGCGCGGCGCTGTTTCTTGTCGTGCACATCTGTGCCGTCCACCAGAATCTGCCCGCCCGTCGGCGTAACAAGCCCTGCAAGCATTTGTACAAGCGTGGTTTTCCCCGAACCTGTATGCCCGATAAGGCCGCAAAACATCCCATCTTCAATTGTGAAGTTTACATCGGAAACAGCCGTCTTTGCAAAAGGGCCACCCGGTGTATACGTATAGGATACGTGTTCTGCTAAAATCAATTGCGATTTCCCTTTCCATATGCCGCGCAGATATTCTCCACACAGCTTTCCACATCAATACTGTCGGTTTTGATTTCTACACCGCATTTCTGGAGCCTTCGCAGAAGCTCGGTCACCGCCGGTGTATCCAGCCGCGCCTTTTTAAGGCGTTCGCTTTCTATGAGCGCTTCACGGGGCGCACCGTCCATAATCACGCGGCCGCCTTCTGTTACGATTACACGGTCGGCCCGTGCCGCCTCTTCCATAAAATGTGTAATCAGAACAATCGTTATACCCTCTTCACGGCAAAGGCGAAGTAGTGTTTCCATAACCTCTTCCCGCCCTTTTGGGTCAAGCATTGCAGTCGGCTCATCCAGCACAATGCACGAAGGGCGCATCGCGATAATACCGGCAATCGCAACTCTTTGTTTCTGCCCACCTGAAAGAAGGTGCGGTGCATGTTTTCTGTATTCGTACATATCCACACTTCGAAGCGCGGCGTCTACACGTGCGCGGATTTCTTCCGGAGGAAGACCCAGGTTTTCCGGGCCGAAGGCCACATCCTCTTCCACCACGGTAGCAACAATTTGATTGTCAGGATTCTGAAAGACCATCCCCACGGCACGGCGGATTTCCAGAAGTTTGCCTTCTTCCCGCGTGTCTATACCCGAGATGGTGACTTTCCCCTCTGTGGGAAGCAAAATGCCGTTTAGGAGCTTTGCAAGCGTGGATTTACCCGAGCCGTTATGCCCGAGCACCGCCACGAATTCACCTTTTTTAATTTCTAAATCCACGTCGCAGATGGCAGGATGCCCACTTTCAGGATATACATACGAAGCCTTTTCGAGTCGAATCATATCAGCACTCCCATCTTGCAGTAGAACCGCACGGAAGCACAAGGCCACTATTTCCAATAGGAAGGCCGAGTTCGTCAGCCATTGCCGTGCCGCCGTATTTTTTGCAAACGGTCAGCATAAGCATATTTTTAAGTACCGTCGGCGCAAGCCCTGTGGTATAAGAATTTATAATAAAGTAGCGGGGCGAATCGGAAAGAATTTGTGTGCAAAGGGAAACAAGGTCAAAAATTTTATTTTCCAATTTCCACATTTCACCGCCCGGGCCGCGCCCGTAAGAAGGCGGATCCATAATGATGCCGTCATAGCGGTTGCCGCGGCGGATTTCACGCTGCACAAACTTCTCGCAGTCGTCTACCATAAAGCGGACAAAGCGATCCGAAAGGCCGGAAAGCTCGACGTTTTCTTTCGCCCAGGCCACCATGCCTTTAGAGGCATCTACGTGCACAACATCCGCGCCCCCGGCGAGCGCCGCGAGCGTGGCACCGCCCGTATAGGCAAACAAATTCAGAACGCGGCTTTTTTCAGGAGAATTCGCCTTAATAAACCGCCAGTTTGCCTCCTGCTCCGGAAAAAGACCGGTATGCTTAAAGCCGGTGGGACGCACATAAAAGGAAAGCCCGTCCACCGAAACAGTCCATCTTTCGGGAAGCTTTTTGAAAAACTCCCAATGACCGCCGCCCTCACGGCTGCGGTGATAAAATGCATCTACCTTTTTGGTAAGCGGTTTCTCCAGTTTCCAAATAGCCTGCGGGTCCGGCCGGCGCAGAACAAAATCGCCCCAGCGCTCTACCTTTTCCCCATCTGCAGCTTCTAAAAGTGCATAATCTTTCCAACCGTCTGCTATAATCATTCTACTGCCCCAATCTATATATCCAAATAATAGTATAGTATATCATATGTATATCATTTTGTCAAGAAAAGCCGTCGTCTCTGCCCAGCAAAAAACCGACCTTTTCCGTTCCTTCCGGTGCCTTAAAAGATCAGTTCTTTTTTATTGTTCGGTTACGTCTCCCGTTTCTATATCCACGATGCATGGCACGGGATTTTGTCCTCGATATGAAGTGGACACAAACGTTTTGATTTTTGTGCCGTCAATGGTAAACTGCGGCGAGAGCGTAAACTCGGGTTCTCCCTGCAATACGCCAAAGCAGCCTTGCGGCACCAAGAGGTTATCGCCTTTTTTGATTTTTAGATTTTGTTCACTTGCGCCGGTGAGTTCATAATACCCCGTTGTCAGCGAAACCGTGAGGTCATCTTTAATATAATACGTGGCGTTTTCGCTATGACTTCTCACAAAGGTGTTTTCGGTATACGTGATTTTTTCTGTTTCGTTTAAAGTGGTAAAATAATTATTCACGCGTACCTGGAGGCCCTTTTCACTATCAAAGCTGACAGTGCCGCCGAGAACCTCTGTCACAAACTGCCACGAAAGCGGGATATAGTATATGTTTCGATAATACAAAATCGGATATTCGGAAAGCTCGACCATGTTTTGCCCGTCAATGGTGAGTTCTATATCAAACAGTTCGCAGTACTCCTTTGTGATAGTCGTACCAAAGTTACACGTGTTTTCATTTCTTTCGGCCTTTGGGTGGTGCGTTTGATAGAGATTTGTGTCTCTATATATCGTCTGCGCTTCCTCGGGATTTTCCACCTTTTTTATAAGAAGCTTCTTAAAAATTTCCTTTGGCGCATCGGGATTCCCTCTTGTGTATGCGATACTTAAGGGATTTTCGCGATATTCGGGAATGAGGTTTAAGAGCATGGCGTTATTGTATGTGAGCGGGAAATATGTCACCCCGCCGTTTACGAGCAGCGGAAATGTTTCGTATTCGTTATAATTATATTCCTGCTCGTTCACAGAGACGGGAAAGCTCGGCAAAAAGCCGACACCCCACATCCAGCCGTATGCAAGAGACTCCAGCGGGGATATCAAAAGCATCATCGTCACAATAATAGCCGTAATTCTTTTCTTCATAGAAGCGCCTCCTTGCTATGCTCTTGTATATAAGGGATATACGGTTTAGATGCAGGATTATTTCGCTAAATTTTGTTCTTAAGAGCAAAATTAAATTATTTTACTTCGCTCTTCTTTGTAACAGGCCTTAGAGTGTTAATACTTTCCCATACATAAACGGCTGCATTATCATAATTTTCGGATATGTCAAAAACAACATTTTCTCCCACATAGTCTTGCTTTTTAATAGAAACTAAAGCCTTTTCTTTATATAGTGCTAAAATTACTATTGAATTTGTAGGAGCATATTCAAGGCTAACTGTAATTTTACCGTCTTCCTTTTTTGTAGTTACATTTGCCTTTGGCAATATATTTTCTAAAGATAACGAGTAAAATGTACTCTGGTTATTTTCACCGTTTGTAAACCAAAAAACTTTATTGCCATTTGTTACAGGCTGACATTGTTCCGATAAATGTGCATCTTTGTCGTAAAATACCTTTGAAAGATTTTTGCCGTATTCATTTACAAGCACATATTTAATGCCCTGTGTATAGCCTACATTGCTTTCCCAAAGTTCGCTGTACTTGTATAAAAATTCTTCCCACATAAGAAGATACATTCCATCTTTAACCTTTACAAGATATGGAAACGAAGCTACTTTGTTTTCTCTTAAATAGTCGGTAAATCTTCTTGTTGTTATCTTGGTGCCATTTTTTTCGGCACTAAGTAATAAAATATCCCTTGTTTCGCCCTTTACATATTCAATTTTTTCTTTTTCGGCATAATTTATGCTGTTAAAGGCAACAAGTATATTATTTTTATCAACAGAAAATCCACCTAAAAATACGCCCGTATAATTATCTCCAATCTCACCTCTTAAGCCATAAAGCTCCCTTGATGTGTAAGCGCCTTTTCTTCTTTGAAACATAATTATCGATCTTGGATATGCGTCGCCATGATCTAAAAAATACAAATCTTCGCCATCATATTGCACAAACTGATTAAACGAGTGCGAAACATGATTTTCCTGAAATGTAGTTAAAATATTTTTTATCTTCATTGTGTCAACATCCATTAAAAGGCTAAGCTGGCCTTGGTGGTTTACAGGAGTAATTTCGCCTGTACTTTTGTAGTGTTTCCTAGCTGTGTGTACTGCTAGTGTTTTTCCGTCAAAATCCATTCTTAGCGAGCCTGATCTAAATGGATATGCAGTCGCGCATGCTTTAACAGAACAAGACGATAATCGGTTAAAATCCTTGTCGTATTTTACAATCCTTATTACCTCTACGTTATCGTCATCGTTTGGGTTGTCCTGTCCAAAAACCACAAAATTGTATTTTTCGGCGCTGTAAAAACCTCCGTATAAAGGTAGTTCGAATTGTATTGTTTTCTTGCTCAAAAGATTGTAATTATGATCGTATTTTTCAATACTTAAATATCCGTTTGTACCATCTATAATCGAAAGTGAATCTTTTGTTACATCAAAAATGTCGGTTTTCATTAGATGAGAGTAATTTGGCTTTCCGCTGCGATAATTCATTTGCGTGTAATCACCATTATGGTTAATTGTTTTCTTATTAACCTTACCCTCTTGTTCGGGTAAAATAATAGTTTCTGAAAGGTCGTAATCGGGTTCATGTTGAACTATAACCTTACAGGTTGCTGTTTTATGGCTGTCGTATGTTTCAACCTCAATTTCTGCCTCGCCCACTTCAATAGCAACAAGCTTACCTTTCCTGTTTAAAACGCACGCACCGTTTCTGGATGTAAAGAAAACATCTTTACAGGGAGCATTAGACGGATATATATTTACATCCAAATTTACTTCTTCTCCCCTGATAACATAATAAACCCTTTGAGTGAACTCAACTGATGTTACCTTGTTCATATCAGGGTCATTATCAAAATGCATATATAGTTTTTCATTATAGGTTACATCAAGGTCGGGGTTCCACTCAACATATATTTTGTCCCAACTCTTTTTCGTGCCCCCAAAGTAAATATCCTTTACAGAGTTATTTCCGTAAAAAGCACCGTGTTCAATAGTAGTAACCGATGCCGGTATGCGTAATGTACTAAATCTGTAACTATCAAACGAGCCACTTGCCAGAATTTTTGTTCCCTGTGGTATTGTATATTCGGAGGCTGTTCCTACATACAAAATAAGTTTTGACATATCCTTTGTAAAAAGCACATTATCAACTGTTTTATAATAAGGATTTTCTATATGAACCGAAAATTCTCTTAACCCATCACAGCCTGCAAAAGCGTATTCGTGTATGTTTTTCATGCTTTTGGGCAAAGAAACACTTGTCATATATGAACACATAGAAAATGCACAATAAGATATACTTGTAACACCTTCCTCGATAATAACCTGGCCTATGTCGTATCTTCCTTCCCAAGGAGAAGGGTCCTCAAAGGAATATTCCTTCATTGCCCCTTGCCACTTATGGTTAACACCCTGTATTCAAGTTTCCAGGTAAGGTTATCTCCACAACTGCCTTGCGTTTCGGTAGAACCATAAGAAAGTACAGGCAAAGCCGTAGCAAGAATCACCAGCATCAAAAATATGCATACTGTTTTTCTTATATAAAATACCTTTTTCATTTTATTTACTCCTTCCGCCAAATTTATAAAGACTGTATAATCTAGATGCCAATGTTTCTGGCAATAGTTCGTGTTAAGTTGAGCAGCAAAATTATACATTAACTGAATAATCCTTTTTAAATCCATGTGCCCCATAAATTTGCCATTTGCCAACGCCAAGTCTTTGCATGATTGCCTTTCGTTCTTCTGCACAAAGCTCAGGATTAGTATCAACAGATGTCATAAGTATAGGTGCATATTGGTTGTATTCTGCCTGTTCTTGAGTTAATCCATGGATGTTAATATAAATATCCCCGGTAATTGCAATATGATTTCGATAGTCAATAAGAACTATTTCTCCAGGAAGATGTCCGCCCTGACCCTCATACACCTCAAAATGCAGTTCTCCAAAATCAAAAAAACCAATTTGAGTAAGAGGTTCTGCAGGCTTTTCCACATCATCCCACAATGCTGTAACCTTGTTGGGATTTACCGTTTTATACGAAGTAAGTAATTTGCAAATATTAATATAAGGTTTGTGCAGGGGATTTTCCTCCCTGTACCCGTTTTTCTCATTATATTCTTTGTTTAAGCACATTGCAGTTTTATGACTGGCAATAACCTCATCAAATACAGGCAACAGTCCACAATGGTCAACATCGGCATGCGTTATAAGTATTGTTTTTTTAATCTCATTGAATTCAGGTATAATTTCTTTAAATACGCTTAACATTTCTTCTTTATAGCAAGCATAACCGCTGTCTATAAACAAATATTTTCTGTCGCTGTTTATAATGATTGTATTACTTCCGCAAGGAGGTTCTATCAATATTATCTCGGTTTTTTCGGTGATTTTGTGTTTAGTTATGCGTGGTGAAAAATTCCTTCCTTTTGAAGCCCCAAGCAATTCTGCAAATTTGCTGATGCTGTCAAAGGTGCGATATGGGGACAACCCCTGTTCGTCCAATGTCTGCATAGCAAGATTTACATGTACTAAAAGCTCTTTGCTTATATCGGTAGTTAAACCCATAATCTGAGCCAGGCCCATAACATATGTATTGTAAAAAATACTGTTATCATAAACCTTCTCTGAGCTGTTATACTCTATCATTCGAACTTTGCATATTTTTTCAACTTCCTTCAAAAATTCAGATATTTTTTGCGAATCATCAACATACAATCCCATCTTAAAATACTGATAATTTGTCCCATTCTCTTGTGAGCTTATATATGATATATTAAAGTTAAATTTGTTAATAAGAGTCAAAACATCCGTAACACTACCTGGAACATCCTTCAGACAAAACTCCAATAAAACAATGCTTGTTTTTGAGTTGTTATTTTGAAGATAACCAATCTTCTCAAGTTCACTATCTGCTTTTTTCAGTTGTTCCTCTGTTCCTTCTGCATCTATAAACAACGTATGCGAATCTACAGCTTTATTGTAACTTACACGAGTAATGTTAATTCCTAATGCCGAAAAGCACTTGCTCGCTTTTAAAAATGCACCAATATGGTTTGGCATCGATGTTATATATGTTTTTTTCATTCATCTTCCTCGCTTTCGACAACATTTGACATTCTTTTATAATCTCGTGTCAAGACTGGAGAACAGTGAATAATAAGACCTAGTATTTTCCCCTTAATTTTTCACTGCATTTTTTCTAAACAAAATTCATTAGAACCCGCGAGAATACTGGATTTTCTCGCTCCCGTTACCATAAGTAAAAATGCTTGCTTGCAAGGGCATTTTTACGAAGCCGTCAATATTGCAAAATGTGCGAAGCACATTAGCGGCAAAGCCGCAAAGACTTGCTCTGCAAGGCTTTATTGTAAATATTATAATATATGTAAATATCAAAATCGGCAAACTAATCTTTTAAATTGTAAGGACTTGACACGAGTAAAAAAACTATAATTCTGTTTCCCATAAGGGAATATCTTTAAGTTTACTCCAAACAAAATTACCCATATTTAATCCTCCTAATTTGTTTAGATGGATATTGTCAAGTTGATATTCCCTGTTTTTCACTCTTGCATAACCAAACCCTGATTCGCAGAAGACATTTATAACAGGAACGGAATTGAGTTTTGCAACAAGTTCTATTTTCTGTGCAAATTCAAATTGAGTGATTTTTCTCGTCTCAGTTTCTTTTTCAGGCGGATTCTCATTTCCCCCAATCATTATTATTAATACAATTTGTGCCTTTGTGTTTTCTTGTAAATATCTCAGGCATTGGTTGAGACAGCCACAAAACGTTTCATCATCCGTATCATAAATTTCACCAACATTTTTCCCCTCATTCGGCAATACATCTATCGTAATAAGGTCAGCTTTCTCTTTACCGTCCTCTAAATTCATAATTGCTGTTTTGGTATTCCCTTTTCCATACCCGTCTGGAGTCAAAGAACCACCAGGAATTCCTTTGTTTACAACCTTTAGTCCTGAAAGTTTTTCAACAACAGGTACATACTCTCCTTGTTGTACGCTTGTCATAGATGTTCCATATGCATACCACAATTTGTCTTTCCAATGATTTTTAAACATATTATATCTCCTCTTTATATTATTGCTAAATTTATCTTTTATTAATGTTTGTCATTCTCATGGTTTATGTCAAATTAGAATCGAAAATATATCAGCCAGTGACCGTTGTTTTATTTGAGCCTCGGTATTGCGACATAATCCAATACATAGCCGTTTCCATATCAATTTCATGACCGCCATCAAAAATATCAAGAAATACGCGAGCATCCGGATACTTCAACATTATACTCTCATATAATTCTATACTTTGCGACACCGGAACGACAGAGTCAAATTTACCATGGAAAATTTTAAGATTTGCTTTTGCAATATTTTCTATGTAGTTAAAAGGCGATCTTTTTTTCATTTCTTTATCATCGTTACTGCAACAAGCCAAAACATGATCACGATAATTTGCGTTTTGATTTGTCCATTTTTCAAGGTCTGTAATCGGCACATATGCCCCAATAGCTTTAAAATATTCAGGGCAAAACCCTGCCATTAACAAAGACATATGCCCACCGCCGCTAAGACCTAATAAGAATATATTATCTTTATCAATATTTTCGTTCGCTATTATGTAATCAATAGCATCTTTTATATCTTGTTTTGCAAATTCAGAACCGCATGCCTGTGTACTATTAGGATTTGTTTTTAAATTGTTTCCTCTAAATTCCGGCAACAACAAATTAAAATCATATTTTTCTGCATATGGTAGCATATTATTTATTTGATTAAATCTGTCGTGGCTCCATGTATGTAATCCCACCAATAACGGTCTTTTTTCACATGTTTCCGATTTATAAAACAATGATGGTTGCATAGAATAATCTACAGTTGACTTTATTAAAATTTCTGTTTGTTTCATTTATTTTACCTCTTTCTACAATATTCGACATTCTTTACTATAATGACTGTATAATATAGATGACAATGTTTTAGCTTGGTAGTTCGTGTTAGGTTAGGGCAAAAATCCTAAATTAATTAGTTTACAAAAGGTTATATCCATATATGCAAATCATAATCTTCTTGGGTTATTAACTTACT
>JAZSIR010000006.1:0-68412 GCA_045533905.1 Clostridia bacterium | reverse complement strand
TCTGGGGACCCCGAACGTCGTAAGACGTTAAGGGGGAAAGGAGCAAGTGAGTGAAAACGGACGCTTTGCGAAAGCAAACGGGCGAAAAGTGAAACTTGCGACGTCTGCGAGCGGTGGAGTTTTTGTGTAGCAAAAAGGCTTAAAAAGAAGGAAAAATCGAACAAAATGAGATTTTTCGGCTTTAGATAAGATTTCTACGAAAGATTCGCACTCTATCTACCGTACTTTTATTGCCTTTTTGCGATCTGGACTTTTTTTACATTCCCTTTTATTTTTCGTTTATAGTTTCTCCTTTTGCGATATGCTATAAATTCCTATTCGCATCCCGAAGGGATATATCGCGCCAAAGGTATATCGCTGTCACACATACTGTGTGACAAACCCATATATGTGAAGCGCCATTCCTAATATGCAGAAAAGAACGGCCGTGCCGCGAGCGCGGGTGCGAAGCTCCATCGTGCCGAGGAAGGCGAGGGGGAGTATATCCGCCGTGTAGCGGTGGCCGAAGTGCCAGCCGCCCATGGTGCGGTGGGCGCAGAAAAGCGTGAGCCAGAGAACGAAAAGCACGAAAATGGCGTGGTCCTTCGCCTTCTTTTTATGGGTGCAGAAGGAAAGGCCGTAGCTTATAAAAAGGGGCGAGGCGAGATAGAAGGCAAAGCCGTTAAATTCGGGGAAGGTAAGCCTTCCGCCCGAAAATGCGGGGAGGCGAAAAAGCGTTTTGGCGTTTTCGAAAATATAGGAAAAGGCGAACTGCGGCTCGGCCTGAAACTCAGGGAGATAGGTGTGCCCGAACTCGAAGGGATTTCCAAAGCGCAGGAAATTGAGCGCCGCATACAAAAGAATGAGCGCGGCCGCGGGAAGAAAGCGAAGAAGCGTTTTCTTTGAAAAGCGTTGCCCTCTTTTGTGGAGAAGATAAAAAAGGACGGGCACGAGGAGAACGGAAAACGGGCGGCACCCAAAGGCACACGCCGCAAAGAAAAGAGAGGCGGCCGTTTTGCCTCTTTTTGCGGCGAGGATTGCCAAAAGGAGAAGGGAAAAGGCCATCGTCTGCGCGATGAACCAGACCCAGCCCGTGCACATAAGCGACAGGAGATTTCCGCCGACGGTGACAAAAAGGCCCCAGAAAAAGGCTTCGTTTTTATCTTTGCCGTAGCTTTCGGCGATTCTTACAGCCGCATAGGCGCCCACCGCCGCAAAGAGGATGGAAAGGAGCGCATCGGGCGTGCCCGTGCCGAAAACAAGGGCAAACGGCAGAAGGACGATTGCGGGAAACGGCGGGAAGCTTACGAAAAAGCGACCGCCGTATTCGGCAATTTCGAGGTGCGCGTAATTCCGGCCGAGGTCGAGGTGCCCTCCGAGCCAGCGCAGGGCCTCAAGCGTATAGGAATTATAGGGGTTTTCCGTGCCCAGAAAGCCGCCGACGGCGGCGAGGAACAGACCGAGACAGCATGTGACCGTAGCCGCAAGAAGAGCGGCTTTTCTTTTTTTCATCGTATTCTCCTTACATAAGCGGCGCAAAAAGGCGCAATATACTTTGCACAAGGCGCGTGAACGCGCCCGTCCGTATATCCTTTTCCGTGATTTCACGGCTTTTGGAAATGGTGTACAAAAAGTCCTTCCGGATCTCCTTGACCGAGGCGGTGCCGTACAGCTTCACGCCGCACTCAAAATGGAGATAGAGGCTTCGGTAGTCGAGGTTCACGGTACCGACGGTGGCCACCGCATCGTCCGAAACGAAGGTTTTGGCGTGATTGAAGCCGCCCGTGTATTCGTAAATACGAACGCCTGCCGATAAAAGCTCGCGGTAGTACGAGCGTGTGGAAAGATGCACAAGACGCTTGTCCCAGCGCTCGGGCGTCAGAATCCGCACATCCACGCCGCTTTGTACGGCCGTGCGCAGGGCGGAAATCATTCTGTCATCCAAAATGAGGTAGGGCGTGCTGATATAGAGATAGCGCGTAGCGCCCGTAATCATCTGCATATAGGCACGCTCGCCCACGTGGTCGGCGTCCAGGGGACTGTCGGCATACGGCTGGACGAACCCGTCCGAGGGAATGGCGAGCGGCGCTGTTTTGTACGGAAAATATCTTTCGAAATCCTCCTCGCTCCGCAGAATTGCGCCCCACATTTCAAGGAACATCACCGTCATACTCCACGCGGCCGCGCCCTCCATCCGAAGGGCGGCATCGCGCCAGGTGCCGAATCTCTCAATATGATTTATATATTCATCCGCAAGATTTACGCCGCCCGTGTAGGCAATCTTGCCATCGATAACCGCGATCTTTCTATGGTCGCGGTTATTTTGCACTACGGACAAAAACGGGCGGAAAGTATTGAAGGCCTCGCACTTTATCCCGCGCGCCGCAAGCTCTGCCCTTTCTTTTTTGGAGAAGGTGCCGAGGGAGCCGAGGTCATCAAAAATAAGGCGCACCTCTACGCCGCGCGCCGCGCGCGAGAGAAGGACCGACAAAATGTCCTGCCACATTTTTCCGTTTTTAATAATGAAATATTCGAGAAAAATATATTTCTGCGCGCCGCGTAAATCCGAGAGAAGCGCGCGGAGCTTTTCCTCGCCGCTCGGAAGATACGTTGTTTTCGTGCGGCCGTAGACGGGGAAACCGGAAAATTTCTGCAGAGAGGCCATGGATGCCTCCAGCGTCGGCATCTCGCGCACCGCTTCCGAAAAAGCGTCCTCCACCATAAGATATTTCCCCCGCGTTTTCTGCGACGGGCGAAGGAGACGGTCACTGGACGCCTGCAGGCGGTACACCGCGTAGAAAAGCCCACCGAAAACGGGGAAAACGAGAATCAGTACCGTCCACGTCAGCTTATAGCCGGCCGTGTCGGTGCGGTTTATGATATAGAGCGCCGCAAGCGCACTAAACGTTCCGAGTGCGGGCGCTAAAAAGGCATACCTTCGCACGCCGCTTTGCACGAAAAAAATGACGCACAAAAGCTGCAAAAGGATGCAGATGGCCACAATAAGGCTGCGGCTGAATATTTTTTTATACGCTTTTCTTCGCATCGTTCTTCCTTTCTTAGTTCATGGCAAAGCGCGTGTAGAGATTTTCCACCGCCTCGAGGATGCGCGGGTGATTCCGAAGCGCGGGGTCTCTGTTTAAAAGTGCCGCCGCGGCCGCGGAGGCCACGGGGAACAGGCGGCTGTCCTCCCACAAATCCGCATACAGAAGCTGCAGATTCCCGTGCTGGCGCGTGCCGAAAAATTCGCCCGCGCCGCGAAGACGAAGGTCCTCCTCGGCGATACGGAAGCCGTCATTTTCATTTTTCATAATCGAAAGGCGCGCACTGCCCTTCTCCGATTCTGTTTCGGAAACGAGCACGCAGTACGATTTTTCGGTGCCGCGCCCCACGCGCCCGCGAAGCTGATGGAGCTGTGCAAGCCCGAAGCGCTCGGCGTTTTCAATCACAATGACCGTGGCGGAAGGCACATCTACGCCGACCTCCACCACCGTGGTGGCAACCAAAACGGCGGGACGGCCGCCGGCGAATTTTTCCATCGTTTCTTCTTTGTTTTTCATCCTGCCGTGGAGGCACAAAACCTCGTCCTTTTCAAAATACGTGGCAATTTGTGCCGCGTAGCTTTCCGCGTCGGAAAGCACGCCGTCCCCTTCCTCTGCACGCGGGCAGATGATATAGGCGCGGTTTCCTTTTCCGAGCTCTTTTTTGATAAAAGCATACAGTCTCTCGCGGTACGAAGTGGGCACCACGAAGGTATCCACCGCCTCGCGCCCCGAGGGGCGGGCAGGGAGAACGGAGATATCGAGATCTCCGTAAAACGTGAGCGAAAGTGTTCTGGGAATCGGCGTTGCGCTCATAACGAGCACGTGCGGAATTGAGGCAAGATTTGCCAGAAAGCCGCGCTGGCGCACGCCGAAGCGGTGCTGCTCATCCACAATAACAAGGGAAATATCCGAAAGAGCAAGCGCGGGATTTAAGATAGCCTGCGTGGCCACAATCACGCCGCCTGCCGCATTTTTGATTTTTTCGAGCGTTTCTCTTTTTTCCTTCGCCGTAAGCCGCCCCGTTAAAAGATGCACGGGGATATCCGGCAAAAGCCCGCGGAGCGATGCCGCGTGCTGGCGGGCCAGAATTTCCGTGGGCGCCATCAGGATGCCCTTCGTGCCCGCTTTCGCGGCAATATAGAGCGCCGCGGCGGCCACGGCCGTTTTCCCGCTGCCGACGTCACCCTCAATAAGGCGGTTCATAACGCGCCCCGATGCCATATCGCGGCAGATATCGGAAACGGCATTTTTCTGCCCCTCTGTCAGCGCGAACGGAAGCGCGGCGAAAAAGGGCGCCATATCGGCGGAAAGCCTTTGCCCCACCCGTTTTGTAAGCGCCGCTCTCTCTCTATGCATCCCCGTAAAAAGCAAAAATAATTCTTCAAATTTCAGGCGGTTTTGTGCCGTCTCCGCCTCCGCCAAAGTCGCGGGCGTGTGAAGGGCACAAAGTGCCTCGGAAAGGGCGGGCATTCTCGCCGTTTTCAAAACCTCGGGCGGGAGAATATCGGGCATCGCCCCGACTGCAGAAAGTGCCGCGGCAACTGTTTTCCGCATAAAATTCTGCGAAAGGGACGCGCCGAGCGGATAAATCGGCACAATGCCGCCGATTTTTTCGCCTGCCTCGCTCTCGGGCGCAAAAAGGGGCGAAAACATTCTTTTGGCGCGCCCGCGCACAAAGGCACGGCCGTAAAGCACATACCGCGCGCCGTGGCGGAACGTTTTTGCAATATGCGGCGAATTTTGCCAGATGGCGGTAAGGTCGCCCGTGCCGTCGGTAAACGTCTGCAGATAGAGCGCGCGGCCGCCTTCGCGCCGCACCACCGTTCTGCCCGTGGCGGCCACAAGGCACGAAACCGTGTCGCCATCCAAAATTTCGGATATGCACCGTCTCTTGCGGCGGTCCTCATACCGAAGCGGTGCATGCAAAAGCACATCGCGCACCGTGTGAATGCCGATTTCTGCAAGCTGTTCTTTTTTCTTCGGGCCTACGCCCGCAATTTTTTCCACGCCGTCATTCGGCTGCAGCATTTTTCCGCCTCCCTTCCCGAAAAATCAGTGGCATAGCCTGCCGCTTTTTGTGCATACTAGGAGAAACTTTCTTTTTTCAGTATACACCAAAAAGGGCGCGAAAAGCAAGAATTTACGGAAATTTCTTCCGGAGGGAGGCGATCATATGATTATTTCCTTTGCAAGGACTATCATCTTATATTTTGCTGTAATCCTCGCCATGCGCATTATGGGCAAGCGGCAGATCGGAGAGCTGCAGCCGTTTGAGCTTGTGGTGACGCTGATGCTTTCCGACCTTGCCGCCGTGCCGATGCAGGAAACGGGGATTCCCCTTCTTTCCGGCCTTGTGCCGATTGCGGCGCTTGTGATTTTAGAGGTCCTTCTCTCTTTCCTTGCCTTAAAAAGTAAGCGGGCGCGCGCCTTTTTACTCGGCCGCCCCGCCATTTTAATCCGCGGCGGCGTTTTAGATGAAAACGAAATGCGGCGCCTGCGCGTGAATATTGACGATATTGAGGACGAGCTTCGGAAAAAGGACATCGGCAGTGTGGATGAAGTGGAAATTGCCATCCTCGAAACGGACGGCAGTATCAGCGCCTTCCCGAAAAATGCGCGTATTCCCTACACGCTGATAAGCGACGGGCGCATCATCGACGAAAACCTAAAAAAATGCGGCATTTCGCGCGCGGCGCTTTCGAAAATGCTCGGGGAAACGCGCCCTTCGGATGTATTCTTAGCCACCTATCAGAAGGACGGCGGCCTCTCTGTCCAAAAAAAGCAACAGGAAGGAGAATAATATGCGCACGGTTTTCGTTTCTCTTTTATTACTGCTCGCCATCCTTATAAGTCTTTTCGCCTATTCTGCCTACCTTTCGCGCGAAAGCGAAGCGCTTCTTTCGGAAATTGATGCGCTCATTACCTCTACCCGCGCGGGGGATTTTTCCGCGGTGAATTCGAAAATGGAGCATTTTGCCGCGTCCTGGGACGCTGTTTCCCCGCGCCTTGCGCTTTTTATCGACCACTCGCTTCTCGATGACATTATGCTCGAAGCGGCCGAAGCAAGAGGGTATGCGACTTCCGCCGAAGGCCCCGAGCTTCTCGCCGCGCTGGAGATTCTGAAAAGCCTCATCGCCCACATTCCAAAGCGCGAGGCGCTTTCCCTCTACAATATTTTTTAAGGAGAAACACGTATGAAAGCAATCATCCTTGCAGGCGGCGAGGGCACGCGCCTTCGCCCGGTTACCGCATCCCTCCCGAAGCCGATGGCGCCCATTCTCGGCCGCCCCGTCCTCGAGTACGCCATCCGGCTTCTCAAAAAGCACGGGATTTTGGATATCGGCATTACGCTCGGCTATATGCCCGAGGCCATCCGCGCCTATTTTGGCGATGGCAGCGATTTTGGCGTCCGTCTTACGTATTTTATGGAGGATACGCCGCTCGGCACGGCAGGAAGCGTGAAAAACACGGGCGATTTTATTGACGGGGACTTCCTCGTTCTATGCGGCGACGCCATCACGGATATGGACCTTTCCGCCTTTCTCGCCTTCCACCGCGAAAAAGAGGCGGAGGCAAGCCTTCTTCTGTGCCGCCGCGCGCTTCCGCTTTCCTACGGCGTTGTGGTCACGGATGACGAAGGGCACATCACCCGCTTTCTCGAAAAGCCTTCGTGGGGGCGGGTTACAAGCGATATGGTAAATACAGGCATCTATCTCTTAAAGCCTTCTGTTCTCTCTCTTGCAGACCGCTTCCCATCGGACTTTGCGCGGGACGTTTTTCCCCGTCTTCTGGAAGAAGGCCGCCCTCTCTTCGGCTATGCGGGTGAGGGATTTTGGTGCGATATCGGCGATATCGACGCACTTCGCCACGCACAGTATGATATTTTAGCGGGCAAAACGCGCATTTCCATCCCCGCCCCCGCAATCGCGCCGGGCATCTACACCGATGAGGGCGCAGAAATAGCCGCCGGCGCACACGTGACGCCGCCGGTCTTTCTCGGCAAAGGTACACGCGTGGAAAGCGGTGCCGAGGTGGAGGCCTACACCGTTTTAGGGGACGGCTGCACCGTCTCCCCCGGTGCCTCCGTAAAAAGAAGTATTCTTGCAAACGGCGTTTTCGTGGAGGCAAATGCGCAAATCCGCGGCAGCATTGTGTGCGCGCACAGCGTTATAGGCGAAGGCGCGTGTGTGTATGAGCAGTCGGCCATCGGGGCAGACTGCCGCATCGGCAAAGGTGCCGTGGTGCGCCCGGGCGTTCGCATCTGGCCGGGCAAAGCCGTCGGCGAGGGGGAAGTGCTTTCCGAAAACCTCGTCTGGGGGCACGCCCTTACGCCGGACACGTTTTCCGCCCGCACCTTTTCGGGCCCTATCGGTAAGGCGCTTACGCCGTTTTCCGTCGCCCGCTTCGGCGCGGCCTTCGCTTCGCTTTTTCCGGGAACTGTTGCCATCGCTTCTGACGGTTCCCCCGCCGCGGGGATGCTTTCTGCCGCCCTTATGGCAGGGGTTCTTTCCACCGGGAGCGAAACCGTGGACTTTGGCACCGCCCCAGCTGAAGCGCTTCGCATCGCCGCAAAAGGCGGCGCGGTGCATATGGCCGCTTCGGGCGAGGTGGGTACGCTTTCCTTCTGGGGGAAGGACGGCCTTCCGCTTTCCACGGCGGAAGCGGCAAAGCTCCACTCCCTTTTCCTGCGCGAGGATTTTACCTTTGCCGCAGCACGAGATATACAGCCGCCGCGCGCGGGCTTTGATGCCGAAAAGGCATACCTTCGCCATATTTTGAAAAGCAGCGTGCCAAAAGGGGCCCGCGTTCTTCTTTTCGGCGCGGATGCCGAAGCACGCCGCCTTCTTTCGGCGGCGGCAAAGGAAGGCGGCTTTTCCGTTTTCTTTGCAGAAGGAGATGCGAAGGATGAGGAAGCACGCCGCGCCTTCCGCCGGCGCGTCGCGCGGGAGAAGTTTACCTTTGGCGCCGCGTGTTCGGAAGACGGGTCTTTTCTTTTGGTAGATGAGCGCGGCCGCGAAGTGCCCGCCTGCCTTTGCGATGCGCTTTTTGCACGGCTTCTTCTCCGTCGCTATCGGGGCGAGCCTTTGTATCTTCCCGCTTCTGCCCCCTCGTACCTTTCGGAAATGGCCGAAAAGTGGGGCACGCGCGCCGTGTACACCGAGGATGCCCCCGCCGTACGGATGCGCGCGCTTTTATCGGGCGGCGAGGCGGGTAGGGCGCAATATCTTCTTTCCTTTGATACGGTGGGCGGCACGGTGCGGCTCCTTGCCCTTCTCGGCGAAGAGGGCGTTCCTCTTTCTTCTCTTTTGGATAGTCTCCCCGCCTTTTTTGCCGTACAAAGGGCGGTGCCCTGCGCCGAAGGCGATAAGGGCCGGATTATGCGGGCGCTTCTGCCGCTTTCCGAGCCGGGCGAGGCGGGCGGTCTCCGTTTTTCCCTTCCGCACGGCACAGTTTTTATTGTGCCGGACGAAGAGCGTGCGGCTTGCCGCCTTGTAACACACGCCGCCCGTGAGGAATATGCTGCGGAGCTTGCGGATTTGTATGAAGAGAAAGTCAAAGCCATTATAGAGGAAAAAGAATAATGGGAATGTAAAAAAGTCCAGAACGCAAAAAGATAATGAAAACGCAAACTACAGGAAGTGCAAAAAGCAAAAAACTTCTTTTTCGGTTAAAAATCTCACTTCTTTCGATTTTTCTCTGTTTTGTAAATCTTTTTGCTACGCCAAAACGCCACCGCTCGTAGTACCCTGCGTACGACGTCGGGTGGAAAAAGGGGTCCCCGAAAAGCCTCGCTTTTGGGGAGGAGGAGACGCAAGGAAGCAGAGCGAAGTATTTCGCCGATGAGGCGGAAGCGTAGTGAGCGAACTTTGCGGTGACGAGTTCTGCTTCTTTTTTTCCTATCCCCCAAAAGGGACTATCGAAAAACTTGCTCTACCGCAAGAATACAAACACTTTGATTATTCATTTTCCACCCGCAAAGAACTATAAATTTTAATGACGGAGATTCATCGAGAATCCCCGTCTTTTCTTGCTTTTTACGAAATCGTTCTCTGCCGTACCATCAATAAAGGACTGCCGTGCAGTCCTTTATTTTATCATTTCTATTATTTTTTCGGTATTGACCGATTCGGTAAGACAGCTTCGGATTACCGAATCCGCTTCGGGCACGGCCTTATGGATGTACCACACGGCCGCAAGAAGCAAAAGGGCCCCCAGTGTGCGCAGCAGAAATTTCATCGTCTTTTCCCCCTGTGTGCAAGATACAATTCCTTACATTCTTATGCCGGAGAAAAGACAAGTATTCCCTAAAGTGTTTCCGCCATTTCCGTAAGCTTTCGCATGCGGTGTGCGACACCCGATTTGCTGATTTTCAGAAGCGCCGCCATTTCCGAAAGCGTGGCCTCGGGATTCGAAAGGCGCACCGTGGCCGCTTCGCAAAGAGACTCGGGAAGCGTGGAAAGCCGCCCCGCCGCTTCCAGTTTTCGGATGGCCGCAATCTGCGCTCTGCCGGCATCCACCGTTTTATCGAGGTTTGCCGAATCGCAGTTGACGCGGCGGTTTACGCTGTTTCGCCGCTCCTTTAGGATGCGGACAGACGTAAATTCCATATACGCCATCGACGCGCCGATAATATTTAAGGCATCGCCGATTTCTTCGCTGTTTTTGAAGTATACCACGGTATTTCCTTTTCGCGAAAACGTGCGCGCACGAAGGCCGAAGCTCTCAAAAGCGCGGACCACATCTTCGGCAAGGTCGCCTCTTGGCGAGGAAATTTCCATATGGTATTCCTTCTCCGGATTTGTGACCGTGCCGCCCCCCAAAAAGGCGCCGCGTAAAAAGGCACGGCGGCAGCAGGCCTCGTCTATCCCGCTTCCGCGGAATACGATGCCGTTTTTCGAAAGAAGCCCGAGCGCTGACAAAAGCCGCATCGCATCCGCTTCTGCGCGCACCTCAATCGCGTGGGTGGTTTTGCCGCGCACCGGCTTTGTGACAATATCGCCCGAAATATCCAAAAACGCCTTTATAAGCGAATAGGCACGCTGTGCCACGGCGGCGCTTTCGGTGGAAATGCGCACGCGTCCCGGCGGCACGACGGCCCCGGCAAAGCACATAAGCCCGAGAAGCTCCGCACGGATGCAGCAGGCATCGCGGATTTCCGCTTCCAGTAATTCATTTTTCGTTTCTGATGCAAATGACATATAAATTAGTCCTTTACAATTTTACGTGCTTCCAGATAGAAGCGTTTTTCATTCGCTTCGCCCATGGAGAAGGTTTTGCGCGGCAGAACGCCGTCGGCCTCTATCGTATCAAAAAGTGCCGTTTTTTCCATCGGCGGCAGAAGGAAGCCCATATTTCCTGCCTCGCGCCCGAGGCGCTTTGTAACCTCGTCGCCGTGGATATAGTCGGTTTTGATGCCCTTTTCATCGAGAAAACGCTGCAGCGTGCCGACCGCAAGGGGAGACACCGGCTTTTCAATTTTCAAAACGCCTTCGCCGCCCGCGTAGTAGTAGGGAATCTCTTGGGGTGCATTGTCACTTTCGTTTTCCTTGCAGAAAGCCGCAAAATCTGCGAGAAGCTTTTCGGGCTCTACGCCGAATACCACGCGGTGAATCGGCTCGAACACGAGCGAATCGTCATACAGATTTACAATTTCGCAAAGCGCGTATCTTGCCGGATGCGCGGCCGCTTCCGCGGGAGAAAGCGTTTTCTTGAGATTTTCATAGTATGCCTTTGCGGTGGCGAGGGAGTGGTTTCCGTCCCCCATCGCAAGAACGAAGGGGTTTTCCTCGCCCGTTCTTCTGCAGAAGTCTTCGCCGAGTGCGGCGATTGCTTTTTGGATTCTTTCGGCCTCCGCATCCGGAACGCGGTAGCCTTTTATATGCCCGCCACCCATCATAAGCTCAAAGTCATATACGGCTTCGCCCTTTTTCTCTGAAAGAGGCTCAATCACCGTCTTTTCGCGGTCGTCAATGAGGATCATCACGTGCGGCAGCTCCATCGTGGCGCCCTCTCTTACGCGAAGGCGCGGCGGAATTCTTTCAATTACGGTGCCTTCCGTTGCACGGATGGGCGATTTTGCGCCCTTTTCGTAGTTATAACATGCAAGGTCCACCGCGCCCACAATGCCGCGGCGGCACTTGCCGTCCCCAATCGTTCTTTCCACATAGATAAAGCTGCTTGGGAAAAGCTCCATATCGGGCGCGTATTTTTTCATCGCTTCGCCGATTTTTTCGATTCTTTCGGGAGCATCTTCCCCTTCGAGATAAATTTCGGGAAGCGTAAGGCGCAAGGTGGAGGGCGCATCGCCTACAATCTTTTCCACCTCTTCCCAGTATTCGGGCTCGGAGGTGTACTGGTCACACGCGACCACACTCCATTTCTCCCAGTCCTTCGTTTTCGGCAGAAGAATGTCTGCCGGTACAAATACGTTTTTCATTTTCCGCGTTCCTTTCTTATGCAAGATACCATTTGCCGATATTTCTGTAAAGCTTTGAGCCTGCGGGATTTTCTACGCCGCAGAGCGCATCGGTGTGCACGAGTGCACCGTCTAAAAAGCAGATGCCCGCCATCGGCAGGTCACGAAGGAGCACCTCCTGCACCTTCCCGTACGCCGCACGAATCGTTTCATCCGTTTTCTGCGGGGCGATTGCCGAAAGCGCCTCGGCCATCTCGGGAGAATCGTAACCGTCCTGCTGGAGTTTCCCCGCCCCGAAAAGGAAGGAAAAATCAAGATCTGCCGAGAAGCGGCAGCCGCCGGCGTACATATCAAATTCGCCCGACGCGAGCCGCGCCGTATATTCTGAGAACGGAAGCGCCGTAACGGTGACCGAAATGCCGATTTCCGAAAGGTCCTTCCGGATTTTTTCGGCGTACTTTTTTCGTTCTTCATTCTCTTCATTTATCAAAAGTGAAAGCGAAAGCTGTTCCTCTGTTTCATCCTCGCGGATTTTTTTGGCCACGCCCTCTTCTATCACATACCCTTCCGCAAAAAGGGCGGCGCGGGCCGCTTCGAGGTTTCGCACCTTTTTATCGGCCTCTCCGATGTACAGATAGGACGAGGGCGGCACGGGCACCGCGACGGCGCTGCCGTAGCCGAGGAATACGTCCTCTATGATTTTGGCGCGGTCGATGGCATAGGTGATGGCTTCTCTTACGCCGCTTCTTTTAAGGTGCGCATCCTCGAGATTGAAGCCGACAAATTCATACTGAAGTGTGGGATACTGCGTGATGCGCATATTTTCCCCGATGCCGAGGCCGCCGACCGTGTGCATATTCGCCGCCACGGCCGTCACTTCCCCGATTTTAACAAGGCTTGCCGCATCGGACGTGCTCTGCACCATTTTTACATAGATGCGCTCGGTGGCAGGCGGGTCGGAAAGCGTCCACCCTTCGTTTTTCAGAAGCGTCAGCTGCTTGTTCGTGGTGTAATTTTCAAGCTTATACTGCCCTGTGCCGACCATATTCGTGTCCAGATCCGTGCGGTGGCATGGCACAATGGGAAAATCGAGGAGATTTAGGACCATCACGTGCGGCTTTGCAAGCTTTATGGAAAAATGCAATATATCGGTGATTTCCACGCCCTCGATATGGGCGATGCGGTTATAGTACATCGATTCCTCGCCGAGCGCGCGGATGCGCTCGATGGTGTGCACCACATCCTGCGAGGTGAAGGCCGCACCGTCGTGCCAGAGGATACCGTCATGCAGAACAAACGAAATCGTGCGCCCGTCTTCGGAAAGCGTGCAGCTTTCCGCAAGGTAGGGAACAGGGCGCATTTCGCGGTCTACATACACGAGGCTGTCATATACAAGGTCAAAAACGAGTGCCGCCGTCTCCTCCGTAGCGCGAAGGGGGTCAAGGCTTTCGGGTGTGCGCATGGCGAGCGTGAAGTCACCTGTCGGCGCGGCCACTCCGTCCTCCGGTGCGGCGGGCCCGCGGCAACCGCAGAGCGTAAGCACCAGCAGTATACAAAGAATTTTTCGCATAGCACCTATTCCTTCCTGACGATGACGGCGCCAAAGCATCCGCGCCGCCCGCCGGTTTTCCGGTGCGAAAAGAAGGTTTCGCTTTCGCACACGGTGCAGTTTTCCATCGCTTCTATATGGGAAACGCCCGCGTCCTCGAGCGTTTTTACTATGGCACCCGTAAGGTCAATATGATATTTCTCCCCGCGCTGCGCGGAAAAGCCGCCCTCTTTTGGAAACGCGGCCAAAAATGCAAGATGCACGGGTTCGTCAACCTCAAAGCAGCATTTTCCGATATGCGGGCCGATTACGGCATAGAGATTTTCGGGCTTTGTACCGAATTCCTTTTGCATTTCGCGCACAACCGCACCCGCAATCTTCTGCACGGTGCCGCGCCAGCCGCTATGGCAAACGCCTACGGCGTGTGTCTCTCTGTCGCAAAATAAAACGGGCACACAGTCGGCAAAATAGGCAAGTAGCGGCAAATCCATTTCGTCTGTAATAATCGCATCCACGCCCTCGGGAAACCGGGGCGACAAAATGCCGACGCCCGCGTCCTCTTTATATACGCGGCGCACATTTTTCGTGTGCTTCTGGTTTGTGAGAACGGTTTTTTCGGGATCAAACCCCACCGCCTCGGCTACGCGCCGTAAATTCTCGCGCACGTTCTCCTCGCTGTCGCCGCATCTTGTGCCGAGATTTAAAGAGGCGAGGTGCCCTTTTGATACGCCGCCTTCGCGCGTGGTAATCGCGGCGGCGCAAAACGAAACTTTTGAAAACGGCGCATAAAACGGCACGCCGTTTTTTTCTTTTTTTATAATCATGGCGTTCTCCTTACAGCCGCATATAAAGACTGTACAATCTAGATGCCACCTGCAAAATGAATAATTGTGGTTGAAAATCGCAAATGCGATTTTCTTCATTAATTTTTCATTATTCAATATTCATCAGCGTAGCGACTTCATTATTCCTTTATTTCATCGTTACAGCATATACGGCTCGCAGAGGAACAGGAAGCAGTTTTTCGCGTGGGCCATTTCGGAAAGTGTGGCGCGGCCGCCCGATTTTTCATCAAAAATCGCGTCGAGCGTTTCGCGGTCAATCTCCTTTTTCACCTTGCCCTCGCAATAGGCACGGGCATATTCGATACCCACTTCCACCATAAGAATTTCAGCCGATACGGGCCAGGTGGCCATATGGCCGGTGTTGCCGTAGGGCGTGATGCCTGCCGCCACCTCGCGCAAAACGCGATTCGGCTCATCATAGCCGCCTGCATCTACACCAAGCGCCTCGGTAAACCCATGGAACGGTGAGGGACAGCACGGCTGCGGATAGAGCGCGCCGCTTTCCATAACGGCGCGGATAAGTTCAGGCGCTATCGTGCAGTCGGTAGCATAAAATGCGGTGTTCGCGCCGTAGTTGCCGACCTGCTCGGGCACATCCTCCAAAATAAAGCTTTTCGCTTCCTCTGCGCCCCCTTCGGCATTTAGGGGGTCAGGCGTTGTGATATCCATAAAGCTTATGCCGAGCTCTTCGCATCTTGCCACCATAGTTTCGCGGCGGCGCAGAACGGGCTCGCGCATCAGATGCCGCGCAAACGTGTAATGAATAAATTTCTTTGCGCCCATACGGTACGCTTCGTTTACGATTTCGCGCCCCATCGCAACCATATCTTCCGCTAAAACAAGGTCAGCCGTCTGTGCCACAAAGCCGGCATCCTCGGTAAGGGCCCCTGCGATAAACAAAATATCGGACCGCGTTTCCTTTACTTTCCGGATGGCCTCGTCAATGCCGGCAATGGCGCGGACGAAGACAATGGCGCGAACGGCCGGATCCTCTGCAAGCTCCGTGCAGATGGAAACCGTTTCCTCGCTTTTCATCTCGTCAGAATACGTGCGCACCAAAAATGCGGGGTTTTCGGCAAGGCGCGCGGCCGCATAAAAGGCCTCGCCGCGGTTTTCGCTTCCCGTAACCACGCCGATTTTATATTTTACTTTTCCGCCGTTTTCGTTTTTTGAGCATCCCGCGGGCAGGATACAAAGCACCGCCAAAAGGATGCAAAGCACTCGTTTTCCCATAATTTTGCCTTTCCTCTATCTCCGGATTCCACGGATTTCTTTTCTTGTCAACCTATCGTATTCTTCTTCGTTTTCGGATATGCCATCTCGGGGAACAACCCTCCATTTTCCAGTATACCACATCCGCGGAAAAGAAGCAAGGAAAAACCCCCGAAATTTTTCGGGGGTTTTTGTTTTTATTCTTCTGTTTCTGCGGCTTCTTCCTCTTCGTCCTCGTGTTCGGTGAGGGCGATGGATACGACGCGGACGTCTTCCTCCATACGGATGAGACGAACGCCCTGTGTATTTCGGCCGATGCTCGAAATGCCGGAAGCGGCCTGCCGGATAATGATGCCTTCGCTTGTAATCATCATAATATCCTCACTGTCCGTGACGGTGCTGATGCCAACGACGCTGCCTGTCTGCGGCGTAATCTTATACGTACGGATACCGATACCGCCGCGCGACTGGATTTTGTAGGCATCAAGCGTAGTACGCTTGCCGTAGCCGCCTTCGGTTACAACGAGTAGCTCAGCCTCGGCGCGCGCACACGTCATACCGATGACATAGTCGCCCGCGCGAAGCTTAATCGCGCGTACGCCGTGCGCCGTTCTGCCCATCGGGCGAACATCGCTTTCCATAAAGCGGATGGCCATACCGTCGTGTGTGCCGACGAGGACGTTATCCTCAGGACGGACGAGGTGGACGGAGATAAGCTCATCGCCTTCGTTTAAGCCGATGGCATTTAACCCGCCGCGGCGTGCCGTATTGAATTCGGAAAGCATCGTCTTTTTAATGGTGCCCATACGGGTGGCCATAATAAGGGCGCTGTCTTCTTCAAAGTGGCGGACGCCGAGCATCGTGGTAATCTTTTCCTCGGGCGCAAGCGGGAGAAGGTTTACAATGGCTGTACCCTTCGCTTGTCTTCCTGCCTCGGGAATTTGATACCCCTTAATATGATACATTCTGCCGCGGTTTGTAAAGAACAGAATGTTTGCATGTGTGGATGCGGTGAAGAGCGTTTCTACAAAGTCCTCCTCGCGGGTGGAGAGACCCGAGATACCGCGGCCGCCACGGCGCTGGCTTCTGTAGGTGGAGGCGGGGATACGCTTAATGTAGCCAAAGTGGGTAAGCGTAAATACACATTCCTCTTCGTCAATCATATCCTCGTCGTCAATATCGCCGACCATCGCGGTAATTTCGGTGCGGCGCTCGTCGCCGTACTTATCACGGATTACGCCGAGCTCTTCTTTAATGATATCGCGCACCATAGATTCATTGGCAAGAACCTCGGTGTAGTACGCGATTTTTTCCATAAGTTCCTTGTATTCGGCTTCAATCTTCTCGCGTTCGAGACCCTGCAATCTTGCAAGGCGCATATCGAGAATGGCCTGTGCCTGCACATCGGAAAGACCAAACGCTTCCATAAGGCGCGGCTTTGCATCGTTATAGCTTTCGCGAATAAGGCGAATAATTTCGTCGATATGGTCAAGCGCGATTCTGAGACCTTCCAAAATATGTGCGCGCGCTTCCGCCTTTTTCTTATCAAAAGCGGTGCGGCGGCGGATAACCTCTTCCTGGAACGTGATGTAATGCCAGAGCATTTCTTTAATGTTCAGAATTTGCGGCTGCCCGTCTACAATCGCGAGCATAATGGCGCCGAAGGTTTCCTGCATCTGTGTATTTTTGTAAAGCTGATTTAAGACTACGTTCGCGTTTGCCTCGCGGCGAAGCTCGATTACGATGCTCATACCCTCTCTGTCACTCTCGTCGCGAATGTCAGAGATGCCTTCAATGCGCTTATCCTTTACAAGCTCTGCAATTTTCTGGATAAGGCGTGCTTTATTGACCTGATACGGAATTTCCGTAACCACAATTCTTTCTCTGCCGTTCTTTTCTTCGATTTCGGCACGCGCGCGCATAATGATGTGGCCGCGGCCGTTTGTGTACATACTGCGGATGCCGCTTCTGCCGAGAATTAAACCTGCCGTCGGGAAGTCGGGCCCCTTAATGTATTCCATAATTTCCTCAATGGAAATTTCGGGGTCATCGAGCATAGCGTTTATGGCATCTACCACTTCGCCGAGGTTATGCGGCGGAATATTTGTGGCCATACCAACGGCGATACCCGAAGAACCGTTTACAAGAAGGTTCGGGAAGCGCGACGGAAGCACCACGGGTTCTTTGAGGCGTTCATCGAAGTTCGGCGTAAAGTCTACCGTGTCCTTTTCGATATCGGCCACCATCTCGTGTGCAAGGCGCGACATTCTCGATTCTGTGTAACGGTAGGCAGCAGGGGGGTCACCGTCAACGGAACCGAAGTTACCCTGCCCGTCAATAAGCATATAGCGAAGCGAGAAGTCCTGCGCAAGACGAACGAGCGCATCGTATACGGAAGCGTCACCGTGCGGATGGTAACGATCAAGAACGTCACCGACGGTGGTGGCGCACTTACGGTACGGCTTATCCGCGGTGGTGCCGTCTTCATTCATCGTGTAGAGAATGCGGCGGTGTACGGGTTTTAAACCGTCGCGCACATCGGGAAGTGCGCGGCCGATAATAACACTCATCGCGTAGTCAATATACGCGGTTTTCATCTCCCGGCTTATCTCGACGGGAATAATTTTTTCATTTTCTGTATTAAACATTTTTTATTCCCTCCTTAAATATCGAGATTGCGAACGCTTCTGGCGTGTTCGATAATATAATCGCGGCGCGGCTCTACCTTGTCGCCCATCAAAATGGTGAAAATTTCGTCTGCAGCCACAGCGTCTTCGAGCGTCACCTGTACAAGCGTTCTTGTTTCGGGGTTCATCGTCGTTTCCCAAAGCTGCTCGGCGTTCATTTCACCAAGACCCTTATAGCGCTGCACGGTAGCGTCGGAACCGATTTCCTGCAGTGCGAGTGCGAGTTCTTCTTCGTTATACGCATATTTTTCTTTCTTGCCCTTAAACACTTTATAAAGCGGCGGCTGGGCGAGATAGATGCGGCCGTTATCGATAAGCGGGCGCATAAAGCGGAAGAAGAAGGTTAAAAGAAGCGTACGGATGTGCGAGCCGTCAACGTCAGCATCGGCCATAATAATAATCTTGCCGTAGCGCACCTTTTCGATATTAAAGTCCTCCCCAATGCCTGCACCGATGGCGGTGATGACGGGGGTGAGCTTATCGTTGCCGATTACTTTATCAATGCGGCTTTTTTCAACGTTCAGCATCTTGCCCCAAAGCGGCAAAATGGCCTGAAACTTTCGGTCACGCCCTTGCTTTGCGGAGCCGCCGGCACTATCACCCTCAACGATGTACACTTCGGTAAACGTGTTATCGCGGGACGAGCAGTCGGCAAGTTTTCCCGGAAGGGAAAGGCTTTCAAGACCGGATTTCTTTCTTTCGTTATCGCGCGCGCGGCGTGCGGCTTCGCGTGCACGAGAGGAAGCGAGTGCTTTTTCGATAATTACGCGGCCCACGGTGGGATTTTCTTCGAGGAACGTGGCAAGCTTTTCGTTAATAAGGCGTTCTACAAGCGTTCGCATTTCGCTGTTGCCGAGCTTCGTTTTCGTCTGCCCTTCAAACTGCGCTTCCTGGAGTTTTACGCTGATGATGGCCGTAACGCCTTCGCGAACGTCTTCGCCGGAAAGGTTTGCATCGCTGTCTTTCAGCACTTTAATTTTTCTTGCATAGTCATTTAAAACCTTCGTAAGACCTGCCCTAAAGCCTGTCTCATGCATACCGCCTTCGGTGGTTTTAATATCGTTTGCAAAGCTTATTACCGTTTCGGCGTAGCTATCTGTATACTGAAGTGCAATCTGCGCGCTTCTCACGTCTTCATCGGCTTCGATGTAGATAACGCTTTCGTGCAGCGGCGTTTTGTTTTTGTTGAGGTGTTCTACGAACTGACGAATACCGCCTTCATAAAGAAGAACATCGCGTCTTCCCTCTTCGCGCTTATCTTCGAGCGTGATTTTCACGCCGCCGTTTAGGAAGGCCTGCTCGCGCATACGCCGGAGGAGAACTTCGTAGTCATAAATAAGGTCTTCAAAAATCTCGGGGTCGGGCTTAAAGTGAACGCGGGTGCCGCGCTTGTCCGTTTTGCCGAGTTTTGTAAGCGGGCAGGTTACATTGCCTCTTGCATAGCTCTGGTGGTATTCCTCCCCGTCGGTATATACGTTTACCTCAAGGCTTTCGGAAAGGGCGTTTACAACCGAAGCACCAACGCCGTGAAGACCGCCCGAAACCTTGTATCCGCCGCCGCCGAACTTACCGCCGGCGTGGAGAACCGTAAATACAACCTCAACAGCCGGAAGCCCCGTCTGCGGCTGAATACTTACGGGAATACCGCGGCCGTTATCGGTTACGGTGATGGAATTATCCGCCTCAATCGCAATTTCGATATGGGTACAAAAGCCCGCAAGTGCTTCGTCAATCGAGTTATCCACAATCTCATACACGAGATGGTGAAGACCCATCGACGAAGTGGAGCCGATGTACATACCGGGGCGTTTTCGTACTGCTTCCAGTCCTTCCAGAACCTGAATTTGACTACCGTCATATTTTTCAATCTGTTCCTGCATACCTTTATTCCTTTCTTCCTGCCTTTTTTGCCCACAGCCGGCACCGTTTTTCAAGTGTGGCCGCCGTGACAGGGGTGATATACACATTCGTTTTTGTAACCACAAAGGATTTCGGAAGGTCGGGCGCGGTGTTTATGACCTTCCCTTCCTGTTCCTTTTTTCGCAAAAATTCGCGCGTTACCGCAGATGTACTTGTATTTTCGATATCCATAATGCCCACAATCTCGGAAACCGGGAGGGCATAGTCGCCGCCTATGTGGATATACACGCCGTCCCCTCCTTCACCTCGATGTAGTTTACATCGCCTTCCACCTTCACGGCTTCCTTTTCCGTGCAGGTGAGAATCACCTGATTTTTCAAAAGACTTTCAAGGAGAAGTGTTCGCCTTCTGCCGTCAAGCTCTCCTAAAATATCGTCTAAAAAGACGGCGGGCGCTTCACCCGTCTCTTCTTCGAGAAGGCGCCCCTGGGCAATCTTTACGGAAACAGCCGCCGTGCGCATTTGCCCTTGGGAAGCAAAGGCACGGGCGTCTTTTCCGTCAATCAAAAAGCGGATTTCATCCCGGTGCGGGCCAAGGAGCGATAGGCCCTGCGAGAGTTCCGCGTCAGCTTTCTTCATGAGCTGTGCATATAAAAATTCTTTTTGCTCTTCCACATTTTCCTTCATCGGCACACTCGGTGCATAGGAAACGGAAAGAACCTCGTTTTTGCCCGCCACCATCCGGTGCATTTCGGCCGCAAACGGCGCAAGGGCGCGGAAAAACCGGTCTCTTTCCAGCATTACGCGCGCGCCGCACTCTGCAAGCTTTTCATTCCAGACCGCGAGCTCTTCCTTTTTCGGATTGATTTTAAGAAGCGCATTTTTCTGCTTCCAAGCTCTTATATACGTATGCAGTGCGCTATAATAAAGCGGCTTTGCCGCGGAAATGGCGCTATCCATAAACCGCCTTCGCACCTCGGGCGAGCCGGTAATGATATGCAGTTCATCGGGGCTGAAAATCACCGCGGGAAACTGCCCTAAAATCTCACTCGTTTTCGAAAGCGGCGCGCCGCCCATCTTAACGAGCTTGCGCTTCCCCTGTGAAATTGTGATTTCTGCCGACTGCTCACGCGAAAACGCGGTAAATTCTGCGCGCACGCGTGCTTCCTCGGCCGAAAAGCGAATCATTTCGCTATCTTGCCCGGTGCGGAAGCTCTTTGCGGCCGTGAAAAGCCAGAGCGCTTCCAAAAGGTTTGTTTTTCCGTGCGCATTCTCGCCGTAAATTAAAGTATGCCCCGGCGAAAAATGCACATCGGCGTCTTTATAATTTCGAAAGTCCCGAAGAGTCAGCCTTCTTACAAACATCCTTTTTTCCTATTCCAAAATGGTGATTTTAACGTCCTCAAATAAAACCGTGTCGCCGCCGCGAAGCTTTTTGCCGCGCCGCGTCTCCACTTCGCCGTTCACCGTGACAGCGCCCGACAAAATGATATCCTTTGCTTCGCCGCCACCGACGCCGAGGGTAAATTTAAGTGCCTGATCGAGTTTTATATATTCGCCGCGAAGGACGATGGCTTCTTCCTGCATTTTACATCCCCCTATTCGCTGATTCGGACGGGCAGCACCATAAAGAGGAATGCATCGCCTTCTGCCGGCTTTATGATGCAGGGGTTACGGCTTCCGTTAAATTCCATCACGATTGCCTCCGTATCGCAGGCGGAGAGTGCATCGTGCAGGTATCTCTGGTTAAAGCCGATGCGGATTTCACTGCCGCAGTCGGGAATTTCAATTACATCGTGCGCCTTCCCTACGGCCGTAACGCAGTCAATCGAAAGCGTATCGCCCGAAAGCGTCATTATAACGGGGTTTTTGTATACATCCGTCGAAACAATCGGGTCCGCACGTTCTACACACGTTAAAATATCGCGCAGCGGCAGCATCGTTTTAATTTTGAAATCGGTGGGAATAATCTGTTTATACTGGAAATATTCGCCCGACAAAAGTCTCGAAACGAGACGAATGTTCTTAAAAGTAAACAGAACGTGCTTCGTGCTTGCGGTGATAAGCACCGGTGTGTCGTCATCCGGCAGGATTCTCGAAAGCTCGAGCAGCGTTCTGGCCGGCACGATGAAGCTGTACGGTTCCTCATCGGGATTTTCCGTAAGCGGTTCATTATGAATTGCCATACGGAAGCCGTCAAGCGCGACCATGTGGAAAACCGTCGGCTCAATTTCAAAATATACGCCCGTCAGCTGCGGTCTTTCATTTTTCTGTGCCGCGGCGAAAACGGTCTGGCGGATCATCTTTTTCAAAACCTCGGCCGGAAGCGTGATGCCCGAGTCTTCCAGTACCTCGGGAAGATCCGGAAATTCTTCGGGGTTCATTCCTAAAATGTTATAGACGGATTTGCCGTTCTGTACGGTCATCGAAAACGAATCCTGCACCGTGATGTCAGCTTCGCCCGAAGGGAGCTTTCGGATGACTTCCGAGAAAACGCGTACATCACCCGTAACGATTGCACCGTCTTCTTTAATACTTGCGGGAATACGGCATTCCACACCCATTTCGAGATTGTTGGCAACAAGCACAAGGCTGTCTGCATCCGTGCTCATCAAAATACCTTCCAATATAGGAAGTGCGGGATTTGTGCCTGCCGCTTTCATAACAACGGAAACGGCTTCCGAAAGTGTTTGTTTTTCGCAGGAAAAAATCATCTTGTGTAGCCTCCTTCGTTTTCGCGAAAATGCGATAGATATATAAAATAAAATAGTATTTATAGTAGAGTATGTGCAAAGTGCGGAAAAGGGAAAATTTTCCCTAAAATACGGAAAGTAATCGTGTGGAAAACTACTCCGTGATATCCTTCTTCAGTGTGGAGATTTCCATCTGGAAGGAAGGATCCTCAAGAAGCATTTTTTCCACTACTTCAATTCCGTGGGAAATCGTGGTATGATGCTTATCAAAATACTTGGCGATTTTGAGGTTCGGCATACCGAGAATTTCGCGCATCAAATACATCGCAACCTGCCGTGCGCGTGCGATATTGTTTGGCTTTTTCGAGCTCATAATATCTTCTTTTTTCACGTGGTAGAAAGCGCTGCAGGCATCGACGATTTCGTCTGCCGTGGCACGCGGTTTTCCGGTTGCCTGATAGCTCTTCATCGCATCGAGCGCCACATCAATCGTGATTTCGCTGTTGATAAGGCCGCGGTAGGCAATTACGCGGTTGAAAACGCCTTCCAGCTCGCGGATGTTCGAGGTGATTTTATCGGCAATCACTTCGAGGATTTCATCGCCGATGGCAATATTTTCAAGCTGTGCTTTTTTTCTTAAAATTGCAAAGCGCGTTTCATAGTCCGGTGCATAAAGGTCGCCAATTATACCCCATTCAAAGCGGGAGCGAAGCCGTTCCTCAAGCGTTTTAATTTCTTTTGGCGGACGGTCACTCGTGATAATAATCTGCTTATTCGCATCGTAGAGTGTGTTAAACGTATGAAAAAACTCTTCTTCCGTAACCTTTTTACCGGCGATGAATTGTATGTCATCCACCATCAAAACATCCACAGAACGGTATTTTTCGCGGAACTCATCATTTTTAGAATCCTTAATGGAATTGATAAGCTCGTTTGTGAAGGTTTCGGAGGAGATGTACATAACCTTCATATCGTGGTTATTTTCAATAATGAAATTGCCGATGGCGTGGAGAAGATGCGTTTTGCCAAGCCCTACGCCGCCGTATAAAAAGAGCGGATTATAGGTTCTGGCAGGTGTTTCCGCAACGGCAAGGGATGCCGCGTGCGCAAAGCGGTTCGAGCCACCTACAACGAAGCTGTCAAACGTATATTTTGGATTTAGCGGCATACCGAGATTTCGCACCGCGCCCGCTTCCTTCTTTTCTTCCTTGGCTTCTTCGGTGCCGATATGCACCACAAGCGTGCAGCGGTTACCGCAGATTTCATAGAAAGCGTTCTGAATAAGCTCCTTGTAGCGGTGGTCCACCATATTCTTATTTACATCGTTCGGAACCGAAACGTGCAGAAAACCGTTTTCGAAAGATTGGGGGGAAATGGATAAAATCCAGGTCTTGTACCCCACGGGTGTAACCTCTTCCTCAATAAGCGGTAAAACGTGATTCCAGATATTCAAAAGTTCGCCGTTCATACTATGTAAAATCCTTTCAAAAAATAATGGTAAAATGCCCGCGGAAAAGTAGGAAAACTACTGACAGAGGATGTGGAAAACTTAATAAAAACGGGCAAAAATAGCTTGTTTTATGTGGATAACTCGGCGGAAAAGTGAAAAAACACGGGAAACCGTGTGGAAAAGCGGGAAAAAGAGCCACCGTACCTATCCTTTTATAGTATACCAAAAAAAACCTTTTTTTGCAAGAAAAAAAAGAAAAAAATGCGAGGAATTTTTAAGAAAATTCTACCGGAAAAAGAGGCGAAAAACAAGGGCAAAAAATGGGCACCGGAAAGCGGCAAATTGTTTCACGTGAAACATTTTTTATTTTTTTTGCATTTTTTGTTTCACGTGAAACATTTCTGTGCTATAATGGAAACACAAACTGAAAAGGAAGGAATTTCCCATGGCAAAAATTATTGCGATTGCAAATCAGAAGGGCGGCGTCGGCAAGACAACTACGGCCGTGAATCTCGCAGCCTGCCTTGCAGAAACGGGCAAGCGCGTGCTCCTTGTGGATATGGACCCGCAGGGGAATGCCACAAGCGGCCTCGGGATTGATAACCGCACGATTGAAAATTCCATTTATGATATTCTCGTCCGCTCCGCCGCAATGGAAGATATTGTTGTAAAGACGGCATTTCCGAATCTTTCGGTCTGCCCGTCCAGCATTGCGCTTTCCGGCGCGGAAATTGAGCTTGTAAGCGTGATGGCGCGTGAGTATCGCCTGCGCGAGGCGCTCGAGCCTGTCAAAGAGGACTACGAGTATATTTTTCTCGACTGTCCGCCGTCTCTCGGTCTTATCACACTCAACGCTCTGGCCGCGTGCGGCTCGGTTTTAATGCCGATTCAGTGCGAGTATTATGCCCTCGAAGGCCTCAGCCAGCTGACGGCGACGATTAAGCGCGTAAAGAAAATTCTGAATCCCGATATTACGATTGAAGGGGTTCTGATGACGATGTTCTCCTCGCGCACGAATCTCGCCATTCAGGTTGTGGATGAAGTAAAGAAGTTTTTCCCCGAAAAGGTGTACCGCACGATTATTCCGCGCAACGTGCGCCTTTCCGAGGCCCCTGGCTTCGGGCAGCCGGTGATTGTGTATGACCCGTCAAGCCGCGGCGCGGAAAGCTATAGGGATTTAGCACTTGAAATACTGGAGAGGGAAGAAAATGCATAAGAAAGGAAGGGAACGCATGGCAATAGGAGGACTTGGAAAAGGGCTCGATGCACTTTTTATTTCGGACCCCGTACAGCGTGCGGAGATAGAAGGCGATGCAGTCGTTTCTCTCCGGATTACGGAAGTAGAGCCGAACCTTGCACAGCCGCGTAAAACGTTTGATCCCGAAGCCCTTTCGGAACTCGCCGCTTCCGTTCGGGAGCACGGCATCATTCAGCCGATTGTGGTTGCCAAAAACGAAAAAGGCTTTTATACGATTATTGCAGGCGAGCGCCGCTGGCGTGCCGCCCGTATGGCAGAGCTTCGTGAAATTCCGGCCATCGTGCGGGAATATGACGAGAAAACGGCAAGCGAAATTGCCCTCATCGAAAACCTGCAGCGTGAAAACTTAAATCCGATGGAAGAAGCCGACGGGTTTCGAAACCTTATGAATTTATATGGGATGACGCAGGAGGAAATCAGCCAGAAAATCGGCAAGAGCCGAAGCGCCGTGGCCAATGCCCTCCGCCTTCTGGCGCTGAAAGAGCCGGTACGCGCGCTGGTGCGGGACGGCAAGCTTTCCGCAGGGCACGCCAGAACCCTTCTCGCCGCCCCCGATGCCGAGCAGCTCGCTCTCGCCGAAAAAGTTATCGCCGAAGGGCTTTCGGTAAGAGAGCTTGAACGCCTCGTAAGCCTCGGTCGCCCCGAAAAGCGCGCACCCGTAAAATACACCGCCGAAATCCGCGATATGGAAGAACGCTTCTCAACGAAACTCGGGATGCGCGTTCGCATCAGCGGCAATGCCACAAAGGGTAAAATTGAGATTTCCTACGCGGGCGAAGGTGAATTTGAACGACTTATGGAAAAATTTGGAATTTAACCGACTTTCAAAATGCGCCTCTGTGGGGCGGAAGTTGAAAATTTGGTAAATGTATATTAAAAAGGAAGAAAATTGCGCAGAAGATAAATTTGGCGCTTTTCTTGAAAGGGTGGACAAAAATGAACACGAAAACGAAGTCTTTCTGGATCTACACCATCATCCTGTTTACCGTAGCACTTGTGCTTGTGCTACTCAGTTTTGCGATGACGGATTACAGGCAGGCAAACAAAAATTATGAAAGCCGCGTGCAGACGCTCCAGACGGAGAACGCCGCGCTGAACGAAGCGAAAACGAAAAATGCGGTAACGATTGCAGGCCTCGAGGAAAAGAACCGCCAGCTTTCCGAGGAGCTTGATAAATACAGACTCGGCGAGGAAGCCTACGCCGATGCGGTAGAAGCGATTTATGAAGCGGACGGCTTTTGTGAAAGCGGGGACTGGAGAGACGCAAAGCGCGTTCTCGACAAGGTAGACCCCACGATCTTAAAGCCGCGTATTCATAGCCGTTACATCCATGTAAAATCCAAAATTACGAGAAACTTAGACTAAGGAGAGGGACAAAAATGCTGGATATTAAAAGATTACGTACAGAAACCGAAGAAATCAAGGCGGCACTTGCACGCCGTAAGGAAGACGTGGATATCGACGCGGTACTCGCCCTTGACGAAAAGCGCCGCGAGCTTCTTTTTGAAGCCGAGCAGATGAAAGCCCGCCAGAACGAGGTTTCGAAGGAAATTCCGAAGATGAAGAAAAACGGAGAGGACACAACGGCTATCTTTGCCGAAATGCGTGAAATTTCCGAAAAGGTAAAGAGCCTTGACGCCGAAACGCGAGAGGTGGAGGAAGAGCTGCAGAAGAGAATGCTCTCCATCCCGAACATCCCGAACCCGACCGTGCCGGACGGCGATACGGACGAAGATAACGTGGAAATTCGCAAGTTCGGCGAACCGACCGAGTTCCCCTTTGAGCCGAAAGCACACTGGGACCTTGGCGAAAACCTTGGGATTTTGGATTTTGCTTCGGCCGGTAAAATCACAGGTACGCGCTTTACCGTATACCGCGGCCTCGGCGCACGCCTCGAGCGCGCCGTTATCAGCTATTTCCTCGATAAGCACACAAGAGAAAACGGCTACACCGAAATTCTCCCGCCCTATATGGTGCACAGAAACAGTATGGTCGGCACAGGCCAGCTGCCGAAGTTTGAAGAAGATGCCTTCAAAGTAAGCGGCACCGAGTATTTCCTTATTCCGACGGCGGAAGTACCGGTTACAAACCTCTACCGCGAACAGATTTTAGACGGCGCAGACCTGCCGATAAAGCACGCCGCCTACTCTGCCTGCTTCCGTGCCGAAGCCGGCAGCGCCGGGCGCGACACGCGCGGCCTTATCCGCCAGCACCAGTTCAATAAGGTAGAGCTTGTAAAGTTTACCCGCCCCGAGGATTCCTATGAAGAGCTCGAAAAGCTGACACGTGACGCCGAAAGCGTTCTTAAGGGGCTTGGTCTTCCGTACCGCGTTGTAAAGATTTGCGTTGGCGACCTTGGCTTTACGGCCGCTATGAAATATGACATTGAAGTTTGGATGCCGAGCTACGGCAGATACGTGGAAATTTCCTCCTGCAGTAACTTTGAGGACTTCCAATCCCGCCGCGCTTCCATCCGCTTCCGCGACGGAAACGGCAAAGCACAGCTCGTGCATACTTTGAACGGCTCGGGCGTGGCCGTTGGCAGAACGGTTGCCGCGATTTTGGAGAACTTCCAAAACGGCGATGGCAGCGTTCGCGTGCCGGAGGCGCTTATTCCCTACATGGGCACCGATGTCATTGAGAAATGAGAAATAAAAAGCTGATTTTGTGCGCTACCGCAGCTGCGGTAGCGCTCGCTTTAGGTATTTTCGGCGGCATTCTCGCCGCGAAGAGGAAGGCGGCACCGGTAGCCGTGGTCGAGACGCCGCCGCCCCCCGTACGAGATACGATAACGCTTTCCTTCGGTGGCGACTGCACACTCGGAAGCGACCCGCGCTTTTCGTATGCGGGCAGCTTTCACGAAAGATTTGCGATTGAAGGGGAAAATCACGCGTACTTTTTTGAAAATGTGCGCCCGATTTTTGAAAAGGACACGATTTCCTTCGTAAATTTTGAAGGCACGCTCACGGAAAGTGACGTGCGCGCCGAGAAAGCCTACACCTTCAAAGGCCCCGCGCACTATACGGAGATTTTAAAGGCAGGCGATATTGAGGTCGTTTCCCTTGCGAATAATCATACGTATGATTTTCTTGAGGAAGGGTACCGTGATACGGCGGCGGCCATGCGAGAAGCGGAAATCGCGTACGCCGCGGGCAGTAAATATGCTCTTTTTGCCGTCTCTCCCGAAAAAACAGAGGAGGTGCGCGAGGGGCGCGAAAAGAAGGCAGACGAAACCTACATAGGCTACGCCGCGTTCTCCATCTGGTATGATGACGGCGAGGTGCGCGCGAATATAAAAAAGGCGATCGACACGCTCCGCGCGGGCGGTGCCGACGCGGTATTTATGAGCTTTCATTGGGGGCTTGAGGGCGAGCATTACCCCTACGATGTGCAAAAAGCCATCGGTCGGTATGCGATTGATATGGGTGCCGACGGCGTAATCGGGCACCATCCGCACGTAATACAAGGGATTGAGGAATACAAAGGGCGCGAGATTGTGTATAGCCTCGGCAATTTCTGCTTTGGCGGCAATCATAACCCGAGTGATAAAGACTGCTTTATTTATCAGCTTTCACGTGAAACATTGGACGGGAAAATGACGGGCGCGTGGAAAAGCAATATCATTCCCTGCCGCATTTCATCCCGCACCGACAGAAACGATTATAAGCCGACGCCGCTTTCCGGCGATGCCGCCGAAAGGATTCTTGCGCGTATCGAAAAATACAGCGGCCGATAAAAAAAGGGTTGCAATTTCAGAAAATATATGGTATACTGTACCCTGCAAGTGCCTTTCGGGCACTTCGTGGCCCCTTGGTCAAGCGGTTAAGACATCGCCCTTTCACGGCGGTAACACGAGTTCGATTCTCGTAGGGGTCACCACGTCGGAGTAAAGTACGTTTGATTCCGTTTCCACCATACGGTGGAAACATCCATCCACTTCCTTACTCCTCCTTCTCCCCAAAAAGCCGTCGGCTTTTCGGGGACCCCGAGGGAAGGTGCGAAGGAGAACGGGCGGATAGAAAACGGTTTGCTCCCTATAAGGGCCCTTAGCTCAGTTGGTTAGAGCATTCGGCTCATAACCGAATGGTCCCGGGTTCGAGTCCCTGAGGGCCCACCAAAACAAAAATCCTGTCGAAAGATAGGATTTTTGTTTTGTATTATTCATTTTTCATTATTCACTATTCATTATTCATTTAACGCGACAGGATTTTTTAATGAATAATGAATGATGAAGTCGCATGGCTAATGAATAATTAATAATTGAACTTCTTTACAAAAAATGATATACTATTTTTGGTGATGAAGATGAAAGAGAACATATTAATTGAAAAATCCATCGATTTCGCGGCAAGAATATTGAAATTACAAAGATATCTTGTAAAAACGAAAAAGGAAACGATTATTTCGAAACAGATTGTCAGAAGTGGGACAAGTATCGGCGCGAACATAAACGAAGCAAATTATGGACAAAGTAAAGCGGATTTTATATCGAAATTACATATTGCACTGAAAGAAACAGCTGAAACTGAATATTGGTTGCGATTGCTTATGAAAGCCGGACTGGTGACAATGGAAGAGGGTAAGTCTTTAGTTGAGGACTGCCTTTTGATAAAGCGAGTGCTTATTTCCTCCATTAACACCGCAAAGAAAAACCAAAACTAAAAGGAGACTTCCTATGGAAATCACCCCCATCGCGCATATCGAAACAGATTTTAAAGAAAAATTCGGGATTCCGCGGCAAAGCGGACGTGTGCCGGCGGCGCGCGGGCGCATCGTTTTTGAAAAGCCGTACCGAAATCCGGATGCGCTTCGCGGCATAGAAGGGTTTTCGCATCTGTGGCTCCTTTTCGATTTTTCCGAGGCGCATACGGAAAAATGGGCGCCCACCGTGCGGCCGCCGCGCCTTGGCGGCAATACGCGCGTAGGCGTTTTTGCAAGCCGCGCGCCCTACCGCCCAAACCCCATCGGGCTTTCCGTGGTAAAGCTTCTTTCCGTGGAAGAAACGGAAAAAGACGGCACGGTACTGCACGTTTCGGGCGTAGATATGCTCGACAAAACGCCGATTTTTGACATAAAGCCGTATTTGCCGTTTGCCGATAGCGTTCCCGAGGCCAGAGGCGGCTATGCGGACGGAGAAAAGGACCATCATCTCGCGGTGGAATTTCCGCCTTCGCTTCTTTCGAAAATCCCCGACGAAAAGCGCGAAACGCTTCTTTCTGCGCTTTCCGAGGACCCGCGCCCCTCGTATCAGGACGATGCCGCGCGCATATACAAAATGCATTTTGCCGCATATGATATTTCTTTTACGGTAGAGGGCGGCACGGTGTATGTAAAGGGTGTGAAAGAGGAGAAGAGAGCAAGCGGGTGCAAACTATAGAAAGGCGTACGTTTTTGTTAAAAATTTCTTTTTTGTAGGGGTGTTATGTGACACCCCTACAACCCCCACAGGGCGCGCTCCGCTAAAAGCCAAAGGCTTTTACCGCCTTCCCGCTCGGCAAGCCTTTTCTTCGAAAAGTCTTCCTCGTCTATCTCGGGCAAGCCGCCGCGCCGCGCCGTCTTCCCTCGAGCCGGCGGCCGCTTCGAAAAGCGCCCGTCAGGGTGTGTGCGGAAAGGTGGTTTGTGCGCTTCCCGCTCTTACTCCATATGCACCGAAAGGTGCAATTCATGAGCCGCAAGGCAATTCGTAGCGAGTGAAATTCGGTCGCATATAAGGGATATAACAAAGGGACACTCCAAGCGTGAGTGTCCCCTTTTATATGTTTTCTAAATTCCTTTTTTCTCATATATTTTCGTATAGAGAAGTACCTTTTTTACGTACCGATCCGTTTCGGGAAACGGAATTTTCAGAAGTGTTTTGCCGTCTTCCGAATATTCGGGGTTTTCGAGCCACGCGTCCACGCGGCCTCTTCCGGCGTTATAGGCGGCAAGGGCGCATGGCACGTTTCCGTCGTACATCGTAAGAAGCGAGGCGAGATAATAGGCGCCGAGCGAAATGTTTTCTTCGGGCGAGAAAATGTCGGTAAGCGGCGCGCCGCTTTTTTCGGCGCATTCCTCGGCCGTTTTGTCCATAAGCTGCATAAGGCCCTTTGCGCCTTTGGCACTTTCGGCCATAGGGTCAAACGCGCTTTCCGCTTTTATAAGCCCGTATAAAAGCGCGGGCGGAAGGTCATTTTTCTCTGCCGCCGCCGAAATTTCTTCCCCGTACGGCGTCGGGAACAGGCGGTGCATCCCCCATTTTGCCCCGTAAAAAAGGAAAAACAATATAAAAATCCATAGAAGCGGCCTGAAAAGACAGCCGCGTTTTCGTTTTCTCACGCCGTGTACCATTCCTTTATATACTTTTCGGCAGTCTTGCAGAGCTGCGCGCGGTCGCCATCGTTTTGTAAAACGGCGTCCGCATTTTTTATGTATTCCGCGTTTGTACTTTGCGCTTCGATGCGGCGGCGCGCTTCTTCTTCGGTGATGCCGTCGCGCGCGACGATGCGCGCCGTGCGCACTTTTTCGGGCGCCGTGACCACAAGCGTTTTATCCACCGCAACGCCGAAAGTATTCGGTAGCGGCGCGTCCATAACGACGTTTTTCTCTCCTTCTGCCTCGCGGCACATTTCCTCGATAATGAATTTATGCATAATGCCGTTTAAAACGGAAAGCTTTTTATCATCTGCAAAAACGACATTCGCGAGGGCGCGGCGGTCAAGCTCGCCCGAGGGAAGAAGAAATTCTTCCCCAAAAGTCGCGATTATTTCCTCTAAAGCACGGCTCCCCTGCCGAGAAGCCGTGCGGGCGATGGCATCTGCATCCACGACTTTGTAGCCGCGCGCTCGAAACAGCGCCGCCACTTCGCTTTTGCCGCTGCCGCTGCCGCCTGTAAGCCAGATTCGCATCTTTCTCTCCCCTTTTTTACGCCTTGGCGTCACACCAGTTTTTGCCGATGCCGACTTCTACGAGAAGCGGAACGGAAAGCGAAAACGCGCCTTCCATTTCGCGCTTCATAATTTCTGCGGCAAGTTCTGCTTTTTCTGCTGGGACTTCGGCGATAAGCTCGTCATGCACCTGCAAAATAAGATTGGCCTCGGGAATTTCTCTTTCCAGCGCCGCGCCTACGCGAAGCATCGCCGCCTTTAAGATGTCGGCGGCGCTCCCCTGAATCGGCGCGTTCATCGCCACGCGCTCGCCAAAGGCGCGGATGTTAAAGTTTGACGAGGCGAGCTCCGGAATATACCGCCTTCTCCCGAGAATTGTTTTTACATAGCCGTTTTCGCGGGCAAACGCCTTCGTTTCCTCCATAAAGCTGTGCACGCCCGAGAAGGTTTCAAAATACCGGTCGATATACGCCTTCGCTTCTTTTCGCGAGGTTTTAAGGTCGGTCGCGAGAGAGAAGTCCCCCATCCCGTAAATAATGCCAAAGTTTATCGTTTTCGCGCGGGAGCGCATTTCGGGGGTGACCATAAAATCGGGCACGCCGAAAATTTCGGAAGCGGTGTCTGTGTGAATATCGGCGCCCGATAAAAACGCTTCCTGCATCCGCGTATCCCCTGCCATATGCGCAAGGACGCGCAGTTCAATCTGCGAATAGTCGGCATCCACAAGCGTAAAGCCTTCTTTTGCCGTAAATACGCGCCGCACTTCGCGGCCGAGGGCCGTGCGCGTCGGAATATTCTGAAGGTTCGGGTCGGACGAGGAAAGGCGCCCCGTGGCCGTTACCGTCTGGTGGAACGTGGAGTGAATCCGCCCCGTTTCGGCGGAAATCATCGGGCGCAGCCCTTCGGCGTACGTGGATTTCAGCTTTGCAAGCTGGCGGTATTCTAAAATATCTTCAATAATCGGGTGCTTGGCGCGCAGTTTTTCGAGTGTTGCGGCGTCTGTCGCGTACCCTGTTTTCGTCTTTTTGGAAGGCGGAAGGCCGAGTTTTTCAAATAAAATCGTGCCGAGCTGGCGGGGGGACTGCATATTGAAAACCTCCCCTGCCGCGGCATAAATTGCGGTTTCAAGCCCCGAAATGCTTTCGGAAAGCGACTCGGAAAGCTCTAAAAGCATCTCCCCGTCCGCCAAAACGCCGACGTGCTCCATTTTAGAGAGCGCGAGCGCGGTGGGCATTTCAAGGTCAAAGAAAAGTTTTGTCTGCTCTCTTTCTTCCATTTTTGCAAGGAGTGCCGAGAAAAGTGCGGGCAAAAGTGCGGCAGAAGCCACAGGCGTTTCGGGCGTTTTTCCAAGATACGCGCGGCAAAGCGCAGAGAGCGGATAGCTCGCCGCGGAAGGCTCCAGAATATACGCCGCAAGCGCCGTGTCGCCATACGCGGCGCAGAGTGTGTGCCCGTTTTTCAGAAGCCGCACGGCCGTCTCTTTTATGCCGTGCCCTACTTTTTCGATGTTTTCGTTTGTAAGAAGCGGCAGCGCCTCCTCTTCCGAAAGGGAAAAGACCGCCTCGCCTGCCGTCATATAGTAGGTGTTTTCTGCATATACGAAGAAGATGCGGGAAGCGGTTTTGAGCGACCCGTCATACGCCGCACAGTCGGCAGAAAACGTGGGTGCTTCCTCTTCTTCGGGAAGATCCAGTTCAGAAAGAAGTGCGCGAAAGCCGAGACGGCGGAAAAGCGCGGCGAGTTCTTTTTCAAGGTAGGGCTTAACCGAAAGATCCGAAATCGATGTTTCTAGCGGCACCTCGCGGCAAATCGTGCCGAGCTCGCGGCTTAAAAAGGCCATATCGCGCCCTTCGGAAAGCTTTGTATTCTGCGCGCCGCGGATTTCATCGAGATGCGCATACACGCCTTCAATCGTTTCATATTTCTGAATGAGAGAGAGCGCCGTTTTCTCGCCGATGCCGCGAACACCCGGGATATTGTCGGAACTATCCCCCATAAGCCCTTTCACTTCGATGAGCGCTCGAGGCGAAACGCCGTATTTTTCGAAAACGGCGGCCGTATCATATAAAACCGTTTCCGTTTTGCCGGCGCGGGAGGTGGTGAGAAGAACGTGCGTTTTATCGGTGATAAGCTGTAAATCGTCCCTATCTCCCGAAAGAATACGGCAATCGGTGTCATTTTCTTCGCAAAGGCGTGCCACCGTGCCGATAATATCATCGGCCTCATAGCCGGAAAGCTCCAAAATCGGCACCTGCATCGCACGGAGCACTTCCTTCAGAACGGGCAGCTGCTCGGCGAGCTCGGAGGGCATTTTGTGCCGCGTGGCTTTATATTCTGCATACATTTTATGGCGGAAGGTGGGCGCCGGCAGGTCAAAGGCCACGGCCACCGCATCGGGCGCTTCCTCCTTCATCGTTTTGAGAAAGGTGACCAAAAAGCCGTAAATACCGCCGGTGTGGAGCCCGTCCGCCGCGGTGAGGTTTCCGAGGGCGTAAAAGGCGCGGTTTATGATGCTGTTTCCGTCCAAAATCAAAAGTTTCATTTTCGTTTCTCCCAAAGTAAACAGATGCGGAAATTTTTCCTATTTTTATTATACAGTAAATTTGGGAAAAATACAACAAAAACCCTTGCAATTTTCAAAGCAATCCTCTATAATGGTATTGACTACTACGTGTGGCAAAATATGGAACAAAGAAAGGAATACGAAAATGGTATTTGAAAAAGTAGCAGAAATTATTGCAGATCAGCTTGGCATTGATGCAGAAAGCATCTCGGAAAGCGATGCTTTTATCGACACCCTCGGTGCAGACTCTCTCGATATTGTAGAACTTATTATGTCCTTTGAAGATGAATTTTCCCTCTCCATTTCTGACGAGGAAGCGGAAAATATCCGAACCGTCGGCGATGTGGTAGCCTACATCAAAGCCAATGCATAAAAGCCTTTCCGAAATTTTAGGGCATACGTTCCGTGATGCCGCGCTCCTTTCGGAGGCGCTTACCCACAGCTCCTTTGCAAACGAAAACCACGTCGCATCGAACGAGCGGCTTGAGTTTTTGGGCGATTCCGTTCTGGGGAATATTGTGAGCGATTATCTTTTCGCGCGCACGCCCAAAATCAGCGAAGGGGAAATGACGCGGGTGCGCGCAGCTTCCGTTTCGGAAAAGGCGCTTTCGGCACACGCGGCGGCCCTCGGCATCGGCGAATACCTGCGGCTCGGCCGCGGGGAAGCCGCATCGGGCGGCTCTACGCGTTCCTCACTGCTTGCGGATGCGATGGAGGCGATTATCGCCGCTTTGTATCTGGACGGCGGGCGGGAATGTGCCCGTGCATTTGTGCTTTCGTTTCTTGCCGAAACGATTGAGGAAGCCATCCGTGGCGGTGCCGCGCGCGATTATAAGACGGCGCTGCAGGAAAAATGGCAAAGTAAAGGGAGCGAGCCGATTTCGTACCGCGTAACGGGCGAATCGGGGCCCGACCATCATAAGGAATTTACCGTTTCCGTCTTCCGTGGCGAGGAATGTCTCGGTACGGGAAGCGGCAGAACGAAAAAGGAAGCGGAACAAAATGCGGCGCGGGAAGCGCTCGGGGGGAAGAAATGAAAAAGCATATGAATATCCCCATATTCATTCCGCACCTCGGGTGCACACATGCTTGCGCCTTCTGCAGTCAACGGTCTGTAACGAACAAAGAGGCGGCGCCTTCACCCGAAAGCGTCGCTTTTTCCATACGGGAAAGCCTGGCAACGGCAAACGGAAGGGATGCGGAGGTCGCCTTTTTCGGCGGTAGCTTCACGGGGATTCCCAAAAAGGAGCAGACAGCCTACCTCGAAGCCGTGCAGCCGTTTCTTTCGGCGGGCACGGTGGAAAGCATCCGCATTTCCACAAGGCCTGACCTAATAGATGGCGAAACCGTTCGGTTTTTGCGGGAACTTGGGGTAAAAACGGTGGAGCTCGGCGCCCAGTCGATGGATGACGAGGTGCTGGCGGAAACGCGCCGCGGGCATACTGCGGAGGATACACGCCGCGCGGCCGCGTGTATTCTGGAAGGCGGGCTTTCGCTCGGGCTTCAGATGATGACGGGGCTTCCCTCTTCCACAAAAGAAAAAGAAATCTACACCGCAGAGGAATTTGTGCGACTTGGCGCCGCGTGCGCGCGGATTTATCCGACGGTTGTGTTTTATGATACCGCTTTATACGAAGCCGCAAAAAGCGGCGCGTATACGCCGCCCACACTTTCTGACACGGTGGAGCGTGCCGCGGCCGCCCTCTCTGTTTTGGAGGACGGGGGCGTAGACGTCATCCGCATCGGGCTTATGCAGACGGAAACGCTCGAGGCAAAAATCGCGGCAGGGGCGTATCACCCCGCAATCGGCGAAATGGTGCGTGCAAGACGCTGGCGCGCAAAGCTCGAGAGCGCGATGGGCGAACTCGGCGGTAAAGAAATTACAGTTTTCTGCCCGAAACAAAGGATTTCGTGTGTACTCGGGCAAAAACGGGAAAACTTTATATATCTTGCAGAAAAATACGGCGTGCGGCTGCAACTTGGCCACACCGACGGGCCCGTATATGTAACGGACGGAGAAAAAACACTTTTTCTGTAAAAAGGAGAAAAAATATGATTGAAATTTCGAAGGACATCGAAAAGCTCCGCGCAAAAAAAGGCTTTATATGCGATATGGATGGTGTTATCTACCACGGCACCAAGCTTCTTCCCGGCGTGGAGAAGTTTCTCTCCTGGATTGCGAAGGAAGAGAAGGAGTTCCTCTTTTTAACCAACAGCAGTGAGCGCTCGCCCCGCGAGCTTTCCGAAAAGCTTTCGCGCCTCGGGCTTTCCATCGGGGAGGAGCATTTTTATACGAGTGCCCTCGCTACGGCCTCGTTTTTAGCCGGCCAGTGCCCCGGCGGCAGTGCCTACGTTATCGGCGAACCCGGCCTTACGGGCGCACTGTATGACGCCGGCATTTATATGAACGATTATAATCCCGATTACGTAGTCGTGGGCGAAAGCCGCTCTTACAGCTATGAGAAAATTGAAAAGGCCATCCGCCTCGTTCTCGGCGGCGCACGCCTCATCGGCACAAATACGGACCTTACGGGCCCCGTCGAGGCCGGCATTGCGCCTGCCTGCCGCTCGCTTGTGGCGCCGATTGAGCTTGCCACAGGCAGAAGTGCCTATTTTATCGGGAAACCGAACCCCATCATTATGCGTCATGCTATGAAAAAGCTCGGCACATGCCGCGCCGATACGGCGATTATCGGCGACAGAATGGATACGGACATTCTCTCGGGCGTGCAGACGGAGATTGACACGGTGCTGGTTTTAAGCGGCGTGACGGGTGAGCGCGAGCTTATGGAATGTGCCTACCGGCCGAGCTATATTCTTCCGGGTGTCGGGGATCTGCCGCCGGCGTGAGAGTTTTTGTTGCAGGCAAAAACGAGGACGGTCGCCGTGTAGACGCGTTTTTTGCCAAAGCCCTCCCCACGCTTCCCAAAAGTCTTCTCTATAAATATATGCGGACGGGGAAAATCAAGGTAAACGGGAAAAAGCCGAAGCCCGAAACCAGGCTTTCGGCGGGCGATGAAATCAAGTATTTCGGGGAGGATAGCTTCCTGCCGCAGAAAAAGGATGCGCCGCCGCGCGCAGGGAAGGTGACGGTCCTTTACGAGGATGCGCACATAGCGCTTCTGTATAAGCCGGCACTTCTTGCTACCCAGCCCGACAAAGCGCACACGGCCGACACACTTCGAGACCGGTTTATTTGGTACCTGTACGAAAAGGGCGAATTTGTGCCCGACAAAGAAACGAGCTTTACGCCCGCGCTTTGCAACCGCCTCGATTTTAACACGCGCGGTATCGTCATCGGCGCAAAAACGCTTTCGGGCGCGCGGGAGATGAACCAAAAAATCCGCGAGGGCAAGGTCAGAAAGCTCTATTTATGCCGCGTTTCGGGTGTGCCGAAAAAGCGGGAAGGGGTTATTGAGGGCGCCCTTATAAAAGATGAAAAAACGAACATCAGCCGCATCGGCGAAGGTGGAAAAGCGGCGAAAACGAGATATAAAACGCTTCGCGTTCTTGGCGCGGAAAGCATCGTCGAAGCTGAGCTTTTTTCAGGAAGGTCACACCAGATACGGGTGCATCTTGCCTCTATCGGCTGTCCCCTCGTGGGCGACCCGAAGTATGGAAAAGGCGGCAGCGGGCAGGCGCTTTGCGCCTACAAGGTCCGCTTTGATTTTGCGGACGAGGCGGCGGCACTTTCTGGCATTGCCGGGCGGGAGTTTACGCTCCCCGATGCGCTTTTGGAGGAAGGAGAAAAGGGAAATGTCTAACTTTTTTGCACTCGTATCCCGTATGAAGTATATTGACCGCTGGGCGCTGATGCGCAACACGCGCGCAGAATCCGTAAGCGAGCACACGCTTGAAGTGGCGATGCTCGCGCACGGGCTTGCCGTAATCGGCAATGCCTACCTCGGCAAAAAGTATGACGCGGAAAAGGCGGCCCTTCTCGCCCTGTACCACGATGCACCCGAGATTATCACGGGCGATATGCCAACGCCCGTAAAATACAAAAACTCCACCCTTTCCGAGGCGTATAAACTACTCGAAGCGGAAACGGAGGCGAAGCTTTTGTCGCTCCTTCCTTCCGAGATGCGCCCCTACTATGAAGGACTTATCTCTCCTGAGCGCGACGAGCTTCTCCGCCTTGTAAAAGCGGCTGACAAGCTTTCGGCGTACATAAAATGTATAGAGGAGGAGAAAAGCGGCAACCGCGAGTTTGCAAGAGCCAAGGAAGGCACCCGCGCCGCCCTTTTAAAGATGGAACTGCCCGAGGTGGAGCTTTTCTTTGAGAAATTCATCGAAGGGTACGGAAAATCGCTCGACGAACTGACGGAATAGTCGCAAACAGGGCATTAAACAGGGACACTCCAAAAGAGTGTCCCTTTTGTGTGCGCGTGCATTTTGTTTTCACGTTCTCTTTTTTGTAAAGTGCAGTATTTTAGAAATCTTATCTTTTTGTAGGGGTGTTATGTGACACCCCTACCACCCCCACAGGGCGCACTCGTCGAAGCCGCGTCCGCCCACTCCGTTTTTGCCTTGGCGGCAAAACACTCCGCTCTGCTTCCTTGCCTCTCCTCTTCCCCAAAAAGCCAAGGCTTTTCGGGGGCCCCTTTCTCCACCCGCCGCCGAGTGGCAAAGTTTTCGTGTAGCAAAAAGGCATAAAACAAAGGGACTCTCCAAATTGGAGAGTCCCTACTCGTTTGTGCTTTCTTTTGTCGGCGCACAAACCAGACAATTTTAAATCCCTTGCCTTTTTGCGCTGTGCGCCTTTTTTACATCCCTTTCTTTAGTTCGGGAATATTACTATAGTAGTTGCTTCGAAGGCTCCGTTTGTAATAAGACCTGTTACGGAAACATTCATACCGGCTTTAAGGTCACGCGGGGTCTTGCTTACGCCGTCAGCGCTGTTGATAATCTTGAGGTTCGAGCGCTTTGTGAAGATCTGCATGGTCTTTGTCTGGTCGCCGTCCATTGTGGCGAGCGTGAAGAAACCGTAGGAAGCGTTGATATTCTCAATCGTACCGGTAATCGCGGAGGATTCTGCCGGTGCGGTGCTTGTGAGTGATACAATCGTCTCGCTGTCTACGCTTGCGGTGATGTTGGCACCGAGGCGGAGGTCATAGATATCGCCGTCCTTGCCGTCAATCGTGTACACACAGTCGCGCGAGAGGCTGAAGGTGGTGATGGCATTGTTGATGCGGACCTTGAGAGACGGAAGCTTTGCAATTGTGATTTCTTCAATCGTGCCCTGCGCGGTGAACTTCGAGCTTGTGGCTACGATGTTTGCGATAAGGTCATAGCGGAGCGTGATGGTAACCTTGTCGCCCACTAAAATCTTGCTGGCTTCCACTGCGGTGTTGTTTCGCTTTGCCGTTACCTTTTCCGAAACGGGGTGGGTTTCCACCGTGCCGTTGGTAAGGCGGATGGAGAAGGAAAGAACCGGCTCGAGAGAAATGCTTTCAATCGTACCCTTTATGGTCTTTTCGCTTTCGCGTGCATCAATTACGATAGCTTCGCCGTCGCGTACATGCACCGTAACGGCCTGGGCGCGCTTCAAATCAGAAAGCGAAGCGGTGCGGCCTTCATATAAAACGGTCACGTCGGCGGAGATAACGAAATTCTTCTGGATATCGGCATCGTCAATCGCCTGGACTACGATTTCCTTCTTTTCGCCGGTTGTGCTGAGCGAGGCGATGGCACCCTCGAAAACTTCGTCGGGCTCGTGGGAGATCGCGTCAAGCGAGGAAGCGAATTCGCCGCGGATTGTGGCGAGAACTTCAGCGCCCGGTGCGATGCGGGAAAGCGGCTCGCTGTAACCGTCCTGCTTTACGATGGCGTTATCGGAAAGGGTGATAATTTCTTCCTTGCCGTCTGCCAGAAGGATGGAAACGGTGCCAAGCTCCGAGTCAATCTCGCGGGCGGTGCCGTACACATAGGTTTCAGAAAGGCTCTTGCGGATGCGGTAGAGGAGCGTGGCAATCTGCGCACGGTTTACATCCTCCATCGGGCCGAACTTGCCGTCACCCACGCCGTTCATAATCCCTTCGTCCGTCACGAAGCGGACGTACGGCTTTGCATCGGAGGGGATGGAGGAAGAGTCAGCATACTCGCTTGTGGAAGCGTCAAGGTCAATCTTCGATTCGCCGCCCATGGTGCGGGTCAGAAGCTTTGCTACCTCGTAGCGCTTCATGCCGGCGGAGGCATTATCGCCGCCGATGTAGAAGGAAAGCTCCTTCTCGGAAATGACATCCTTGTAAAGAAGGAATGCCACCTCGCCCCGGTAGGGTGTTTCATATTTTTCCAGAATATCCGCATAAAATTCTTTTGCGAATGCGGTATAGGGAGCAAACGTCTCATTCGTGTAACCTAAAATGCGGGCACTGAGGACTAAAGACTCTACCTTCGAAACGGTTTTTTCGGGTTTGAAGGTACCGTCGGTATAGCCTTTGATGATGCCGTCCTCCACCATTTCCTCCACAGCGTCAAGGGCCCAGGAGAAGGAATCCTCGGTAACATCCGGGAAGGTGGCGGCCACGGCGGAAAGTGCCATAGGCAGTGTTAAAAGGGTTGCCAGAAGGATGGAAATCAGTTTTCTTTTCATATAAAGCTCGTCCTTTCCTTATACTTATTTATAGTATACCATATATAGTAGTGTTTTTCAACTATTTTCGCTATATTTTTTATTTTTCCCTTGTTTCTTTTGTAAATCTTCGCCAAAATGGGAGCGCGAGGAGCGCAAGGGCTGCGCCGAGAGCCGCCGCAAGAAGCCAGCCGAGGGTGGTGGCACCCCAACCGTAAAGCTCTGAAATGCGGGCAAAGCCGTAATTCGAAATCACAATGCCGAGCGCCGCCATGCAGTTTAAAATGCCCGAAACGGTGGCCATGCAGCCATACGGGGCGAAAAACGGCGGAAGCTGCAGGAAAAATACGGTGAGAAGCTGGACGAGCATCATAAAAAGAGAAAAAGCAAAAATAAGAAGTGCGGGCGAAATCGTGCCCACAAAAAGAGACGGGAAAAGGAACAGGAGCGAAGCGGAAAATACGGCGCAAATGATAAAGACGGGCGAGCGCTTCGCGAAAACGGGGTGCCGTCCTAAAAAGACACCGATGGGGGCAGCCAGAATGAGAATGGTGTTCGAAAGATTCGCGAGTGCGGGCGGAAACCCTTCGTACGATTCCATCATCATAACGGGGAAAAGCGCTTTAATCCCAAGCTGCATAACACCGAGGATGCAGTAGGAAAGAAGGAGAAGCGGAAGGCCCGAGAGAAGCATGGCACGCCACTTTCCCTTTTTTACGGGGGCGGCGGAGGCGGATTCTTCTTTCTCTTCGGGGAGCATTTTCGGCTCTACGGCGCGGTAGCCGCCATAAAAGAGGGCACCCGCAAAAAAGAGCACGATGGAGGAGAAAAGAAAATGCGTTTTCCAATTTGTGATGATGGCGGCGGAAATATAGCTTATGAGAAGACCTGTAACAGAAGCAAGGCTTATGTAGAAAATACATTTTTTGCGAAATGGCTTTGCCAGCTGCCCTGCCACGATTTTAAAGATAGCGGGCCAGATGCCAAACTGTACCACGGCGTTAATCGCCCAAAGGACGAGAAGCGCCACGTAGCTGTTTGCAAAATAGACGAGAAGGTTTATGATGGCGGCACCCAAAATACCGAAGGTGATAAGGCGCGCGGGCGAAATTTTATCGGCCGCGATACCGCCGATAATCTGAAACGGCGCATAAATGAGATAGAAAACGGCGGAAATGAGCCCCGTTTGCGACTTTGTCATAATTCCCTCATTTACAATGGTGGCCATGGCGGCGGAAAAACAGTTTTTTGTCATGTACACAAGCACGTACATGATAAATACAACCGAGAAAAGAAGAATGCTTTCGCGGTCCCCTCTTAGGCTTTTTGCTTGCATTTTGTATCACTCCTTACAGGACATTATAGCACGGAAGCCTTTATTTGTAAAGGAAAAGGCAGAATTCGAAAAAAATTCGAATTCTGCCGGAAACAGCTTTAGGAAAGTGCGTATTTTTTCGCGTAGTCCTCGAGCATTTCGGCAAAGCCCGGTTCCTCGCCCGATTTTACGCGGCTTAAATATTCGTGCGTTTCAAACGAATCGTTTGAAAGCTCAATAAAGCAAACGGCGATGTTCGAGCAATGGTCGGAAATTCTTTCGAGGTTTGTTACAAGGTCCGAAAGAATAAAGCCGAGCTCCATGGTGCAATCGCCTGTGCGAAGGCGCGAAATATGCCCGTTTTTGATTTGGCGCTTTAAGTTATCGATAACCTGCTCGAGCGGTTCTACATTTTTTGCAAGCGTGATGTTTTCATACACGAGCGATGCGATGGCAAGGTCTAAAATTTCGGAAACGGCGGCGGAGATAACTTCGAGGTCCGCTCTCGCCTTTTCGGAAAAACGGATTTCTTTCGTGTAAATTTCGTTTGCCGCTTCTGCAATATTCAAGGCGTGGTCAGAAATTCTTTCGATATCGCCGACGCAGTGGAGAAGCTCAGAAACCATCTTACTGTCGCTCGAGGACATATTGCTTCCCGCAATTTTTACAAGATAGCCGCTTGTCTTATCCTCGTAAAGGTCCACCTTTTTCTCAAGGGCGGCCACTTCGGAAAATACGGCTTCGTCATACGACGAGAGAAGGCCGATGGCCTTGTCAAATGCGTCTTTCGAGATGCGCGCCATCTCGCCCACAAGGTCCTTACACTTTCCTACAGCGAAGGCAGGCATCTGAAGGAAGCGGTCGTCCAGCATGGCAAAAGCATCGGTTTCCGTCTCTTCCTTTTTGCCGCGGACTGTGAGAACGGCAAGCTTTTCAAAGGCGGTGCAAAACGGCAGGAGAATGACGGTGGAAAAAATATTGAAGAGCGTATGCACCACGGCGATGCTGAAAGCCGAGGCATACACGTCATCTGCCATAAAGGCGAACGGTACGAAATGGTGGAGCAGATAAAAGGCGGCAATGACAACGACAACGCCAATCATTTTAATGTACAGGCACGAAAACGCCACGCGCTTCGATTCTGTGTTGCCGCTGATCGAAGAAATAATCGGCGTAATCGTGGTGCCGATGTTCATACCGAGAATTACGGGAATAGCGGAAGAATAGGGGATCGCGCAGGAGAGCGCAAGCGCCTGCAAAACACCGATGGAAGCCGAGGAGGACTGGATGATGGCGGTAAAAATCGTGCCGACCAAAATGCCCATAATGGGATTTTTGAACATAGTGAGAAGATTTGTGAAGGTGGGGTTATCGCGAAGGGCTTCCACCGCGCCGCTCATCATATCCATACCGAACATCAAAATCGCAAAGCCGAGAAGCATATTCCCTGTGTTTCGTTTTTTATCGGTTTTGCCAATCATCGTCATAAGTAAACCGATGAGCGCGAGAACGGGCGTGAAGGATTCCGGCTTTAAAAGCTTTAGAAAGATGGCCGTGCCGTCAATTTCGGCGGTACTTAAAAGCCAGGCCGTGACGGTGGTGCCGATGTTTGCGCCCATGATAATGCTAATCGTTTGCCCAAGGCGCATAAGACCCGAGTTTACAAAGCCAACGAGCATAACCGTCGTTGCGGAGGAGGACTGGATTACGGCCGTAACCACAAGACCTAAAAGAAAGCCTTTAAGGCGTGTGGAAGTAAGGCGCGCCAGTACGGATTCCATCTTGCCGCCGGCAAGCTTTTTGAGGCTGTCGCCCATAAGATCCATACCATACAGGAATAATGCGAGACCGCCAATAAGGCTTAAAATCATAAAAATGTCCATCTTGTCTCCTTCCCGGCAAAGTGCATTTCGCAAATTGCCCCTTTCGTATTCAATTCGAGGGAACCTCAATTTCCCGCAGTATACACTATACCAAAAAAAGGAACCTTTGTCAAGCAAAGGTCCCTTTTTTTATAAACAGATTTCAAAAATTTTCGCAATATCGACAGCGTCAAGCGCGTGATATGAAGGAATTGTGCGCGTTTTGCCGTAGGTGCAAAGGTCGGAAAGTGCGGGAAGCTCGGCCTTTTCGATGCCGAAATCGGAAAGCGTGGTCGGCATATCGAGGGAGGCAAAGAACGCCGCGAGTTTTTCGATGCCTTCGCGTGCGGCGGCTTCATCGTCCGTATTTTCCACGTCCCAAACCCTTCTTGCAAACTGCGCAAAGCGCGGTATATTTTCCTTATAGATATAGCGCGCCCACGCGGGGAATAGTACTGCAAGCCCTGCGCCGTGGGCAATTTCGGTGTGCGCGCCGGAAAGCGCGTGCTCAAGCTGGTGTACACATAAAGCGTGCTGGCGGCCGCAGCCTGTAAGGTCATTATGCGAAAGGCTCGACCCCCACATCGCCGTGGCACGTGCATCGTAATCTTCGGGGTTTTCCATAAGTACGCGCCCTGCCGAAATGATGGATTTTAAAATGCCTTCGGCTACGCGGTCGGTAAGCTCGGTCGCAGGTACGGGCGTAAAATACCGCTCCATCGTGTGCGCCATACTGTCCACAATACCGCACGCCGTTTGGTATTTATCTACCGTGAAGGTAAGCGTGGGGTCGCAAATGGCAAAAAGCGGGCGGTTATATTCGCTCGTACAGCCGCGCTTTTCACATATTTCTTCATTCGTAAGAACGGAAGAGGCGCTCATCTCGCTCCCTGCCGCCGCAAGCGTTAAAATGCAGCCGACAGGGAGAGCTGCGCGCGGCGCAGTCTTTTTCGTGTGAAAGTCCCACACGTCCCCGTCATAGAGGGTGCCCGTGGCGGTGCTTTTGGAAGAGTCCAAAACACTGCCGCCGCCGACGGCTAAAATCATTTCCACTTTTTCTGCTCTTGCCACGCGAATGGCCTCGTGCACAAAGGCGAGCGTGGGGTTCGGCGATACGCCCCCCATTTCGACGACTTCGATGCCGCTTTCCGAAAGAGAAGCCATCACCGCGTCATAAAGCCCTGTTTTTTTAATGCTTCCTTTGCCGTACTGGAGCATAATTTTCGAAAAGCCGTAGCCTTTTATAATTTCGCCAATCTTTTTGTAGGTATCGCGCCCGAAAAACACTTTCGTCGGCGCGTAGTATGTAAAATCAAGCATTCTTTTTCTCCTTTATTTGATTTCCCCAAGCCTTTTTGCGGCGTAGAGGAACATAAGCATCGTGCTTGAGTACCACTCGGACGAGGGCGTGGGGTCGCCCGTGATGGGGTCAAGCTCCTGCCCGAGGTTGAAGGTGCCAAAGCTACGAGACCAAGCCTCGAGCCATTTTTCGCAGATATAGTCATACTCGGCGCTATAGCCGTATTTGTCCATCCAAAGCGTTGAGCGAAGGGCGATGAGACCCTGGGTATAGTACCCCCAGCAGTTTGACTCGATGCGGTTTTTTACGCTCGGGTCCGAAATCGCCATCGAGGGGAAGGGGTACGGCGTCCAGAATTCTTCGGGGTTTTTAATGTGGCGCGTGTAAATTTCGTCGATAAGCGCTTTATCCTCTTCGGGGTCTAAAACGCCTTCGAGGAAGAGGTGGAAAATGGTCGAGGACAGATATTTTCGCATATTGTCGTTTTTATCCACATCGTAGAAGAAGGCATCCTCTTTTGAGAAGCAATGGCGGAAAAGCGCGCGCTTTGTTTCGGCCGCTTTTTCGCGAAACGCGGCAGCTTCGTCCGTTTTTCCGAGTTTTTCGGCAAAACGCGAAAGCGCTATGAGGTTCCCAAAGAAATTACAGCTCATATCGACTGCGAGGATGGGCGCTACCGCGTCATTCGGCGGCAGAAGCGAGGCAGGCGCCGCTTCGCCCGAGGGGAGAAAATACTTTTTAATGAAGGAAAGCCCTTCAAGGCGGCCGCTGAAGTCATGCCCCGTGTCAAAGCCGACGAACATTTCAAGAAGGCCTGTTTTCCGCGTCATCCGGTAGGTTTCGAGCCACGAAATCCACTTTTTGCCGCTTTCGTAAACCTTCTCGTCAAAGGCAGGGTCGGAAAGCATTGCCGAAACTTTTAAGGACAGCGAAAGGAAGGAAACACATTCCTGAATTTGGCTGTATTCGACGGATAGGACGCCATCATTTTCCGCAATGCGGAAGGGGTACTGCCCGTCCTTTTGGTGCTCGATGAAAACTTCGATGGTGTCTTTTGCAAGCGGCAGATAGGCCTTGTCCATTGTCGCAAATAAAACGGCATCGTACACATGCTCAAGCCAAAGGCCGTTGTACATCGAGGAAATGACAAAGAGCTTTTTCCCTGCAAGCGGGCGAATGTGATGCGATGCAATTCTTTCGTAAATTTCACTGCAAATTTCAGGAATTTGTTTCATAAAAAACGTCCTTTCTGTAGGCTTTCGCCTCCAGTATACCATAACCCCCTCGCCCAGTCAATTATAATAGGGAAAAAAGAGGGGTTCGATCCCCAAAAGCTTCATAACAAAAAACATCCAAACTTCTTGTCGACCCAAATGCTGCGCATTTCGGTACCCGACGCGCCCCACTCGCCTAAAAACGATTCTCAATCGTTTTCTTTACGGCTCGTGCCCCCTCACGGAGTATTTCCCTTCTTCGTTAAACGAACCGAACTCGTAAAAGGTTGGTAGTGAAACAAAGGCGTCATGAGCGCGCTTGCAAGCGAATAGCCGACTTGAACGTGACCTTTTACGAAAAAGGAGCGGCAACGGAGCATATGAGAAATGGCCGCTCTTCTGAGCGGCCATTTTGATTGCAGCGCAGTTTGCTGCGACGTGGTGGACCTGAAGGGGATCGAACCCTCGACCTCTGCGTTGCGAACGCAGCGCTCTCCCAGCTGAGCTACAAGCCCGTATTTATGATGAAGTTAAGTATATCATACGCCCCAAAATTTGTCAAGCATTTTTTGTGCTTCGTGCCTACCTGATATTCCTCCAGAAAGCCGTGGTTTTTCCAAAGATTTGTCTTTGTAGGGGTGCTGTGTGGCACCCCTACCACCCCCACAGGGCGCGCTCCGCTAAAAGGCGTTTGCCTTTTACCGCCTTTCCGCTCGGCAAGCCTTTTCTTCGAAAAGTCTTCCTCGACTATCTCAGGCAAGCCGCATGCGTCTTCCTTCGAGTCGGCGGCCGCTCCGTAAAGCGCCCGTCAGGGTATGTACGGAACTTTAGCTTGTGCGCTTTCAATCTTGTATTAAAGGCACAAAAACAAAGGGACTCTCCTATTTGGAGAGTCCCTACTTGCCTGTACTTACTTTTTATAAGCGCATAAACCAAGCCAAATATTTCCCTTGCTTTTTGCGCTCTGCGCCTATTCGACGAGGGATAGGAAAAAAGGATGCAGAAGGGCAAAACTTTGCCCGTGGCTTGTCACGGGGAAACCCGAAGGCGTACATGCGTACGCCGAGCGGCAAAGTTTTGTTCTAGCAAAAAGGCATACAATCAAAGGGACTCTCCTATTTGGAGAGTCCCTACTTGCCTGTACTTACTTTTTATAAGCGCATAGACCCCAGTTAAATGTTTTCGTTGCCTTTTTGCGCTCTGCGCCTTTTTTACATCCCTTTTTTTTATTTTCTTACGTCCCAAAGACCCAGTGCGGGATTCGAGATATAGTAAATCTCTTCGCCCGAGGGGAGGGTGTTGAACCCGTCCTTCAAAACGGCAGGATCGTAGAGGGCGGCCGCTTCTTTATACGGCATATACGAAAATGCCGCGCCGCGAACTTCTTCTTCGGAAAGCTTCTCTGTGCAGTAGGTGATGGAGAAGCGCCCGTCGGAAGAGCCGTGGATAAGGTGCGCCGCAACCGAGAGGTTTTCCTGCAAATCCTGATTCTCGTCTACGAGCTTCAGAACGTTTTCGCGGCCAACATAGCCGTATTTGCGGATAAGACGGTCATTTTCCGCATCCTCACCAAACATATGCACGCCCGGCGCGAGAACGATAAGCTCGCCGCCGTCGGCAATTGCCATACGTGTGCGGTACACGGACTTGTTCCCGAGCCATGTGCTCTTGAATTCGCGCGGGTCGAGATATACAACAACCTTACGAAGAGGCTCGTCCACGAACGTGAAGTTCGTATTCTGGCTTTTGGCAACTGCCTTTTCAAAGTAGCTTCTTTCCGAGCCGATGTAAAGACCGTGGATGGAAACATCGTCACCGACGTTTGTGGTAACGGTCAGCACAAAGAGAAGCGGTACATCTTTGAGGAAGTTTTCCTGTGCATAGTCAAACACGCGGCGAACGGGCGAGAAGTCCTTGCCCATAATGCGCTCCATACCATAGAAGGCGCCGAGCATATGCGAGCTGTTAATCATACTGTTGCCGCCACAGCCTACGAAGATATTCTTCGAGTAGTTGGCCATACCCACAACCTCGTGGGGCACAACCTGCCCTGCGGAAATGATAAGATCATAGGAAGGATCCATAATGAGGCGGTTTACCTCAACATCAATCTTCGAATTTACAAGCCCTTCCGAAACCTCGGAAACAAATTCCGCCGGCACTTCGCCGATTTTTACAACGTCGGTCTTCCAGTTATGGACTAAAATACGGTCAAACGGCACATCGGGGCCAAAAAAGGCGGTGCATTCTTCCTTTGTCATCGGCACGTGGGTGCCGAGCGCGGGGAGAATATCAATTTCGCACGTATCTTTCAAAAGATCGTAGTAAATGCGTGTGATATCGCCGGCGCCGCTGTACATACGCGTGTAATCCGGCGGAATAATCAGCACTTTTTTAAGGTCCTTGCCTTCGATGGAAGCGGCGAGGGCGGCGCGAAGCTCCGCCTCGGAAAGACCTTTTGCGCTCTCGTAAATCATCTGTTTCCTCCTTATTATACGCCGGAGTAGGCTGCAAAGCCGCCGTCAACCGGAACTACAACACCGTTTACAAAGCCGGAAGCGCCGTTATCGCACAGCCAAAGTAGCGTGCCGAGAAGCTCTTCTGCTTCGCCGAAACGGTCCATGGGCGTCTGAGAAAGAATCTTCTGGGAGCGGGCGGTGTATGTACCGTCGGGATTTAAAAGAAGTGCGCGGTTCTGGTTTGTTACGAAGAAACCGGGTGCAATCGCGTTTACACGGATACCAACCTTCGAGAAGTGTACGGCGAGCCACTGCGTGAAGTTCGAAATCGCGGCTTTCGCGCCGGAATATGCCGGAATTTTCGTCAGCGGGCAGAACGCGTTCATCGAGGAAACGTTTACGATGATGGCATTTCTCGAAATCATGTCCTTTGCGAAAACCTGCGTGGGGAGAAGGGTGCCGAGGAAGTTTAAGTTGAATACGAATTCCACGCCCTTCGGGTCGAGGTTAAAGAAGGTTTTGATTTCTTCATTCTCTACATCTTCGGGGAAGAGGTATTCCTTATCGGTAGTGCCGCGCGGATTGTTGCCGCCGGCGCCGTTTAAGAGAATATCGCACGGGCCGAAGGTTTTGAGAACTTCTTCGCGTGCAGCTTCAATGCTTTCCTTCTGAAGTACGTTTGTTTCAATACCGATAGCGCGGCCGCCTTCGGCACAGATTTTTGCGGCAACTTCCTTTGCACGTTCACCGTTGAGGTCCAAAAGGGCAACGGCGGCGCCGTTTGCGGCGAGTGCTTCGGCAAACATACTGCAAAGAACGCCTGCAGCGCCTGTAACAACTGCAACTTTACCGTTCAAATCAATAGAAAGGGGTGTTTTCATCTGTGATTCCTCCCAAATAGTATAATTTTCCTATATTATAGCAAAGGGAAGCATAAAAGTCAAGGCATATATCGCGCCATTTCCTTCGCGCGCGCGTATTATAATAAGGAAGAAACTCCGGAATATATCCGAAAGTGCATCCGGAAAGGATATAAAAATTCGACAAAAACCTTGACAAAGATGCCAAAATGCCGTATACTAAGCGGTAGGATTGGCAAAATAGTGCCTATTGTGACAAGGATTTAGTCACAAGTTTACATTTATGTTACAAGTGAAAAAAACGCTTGACGGATGAAAACGTGGGTGCTATAATCAATCCTGTAAGGGAAATACTCCGTATTTTCCATGCACAGTCGCAGTTGAAAGAGATGCGGCGCGTGCCGAAAAACGTATCTCTTTCGAATAAAAAATTTTTTAAGGAGGCTTTGAGACATGAAAAATCTCAAAAAAGTTCTGGCACTCGTAACAATGTTTACGATGCTGCTCAGCGTAGCTGTTAGCGCAGGCGCCCTTTATCCGGACGTAGACGATAACGCATCCTACGCAGAAGCAGTAGAAACCCTGAACGCTCTCGGCATCATGATCGGTGATGACCAGGGCAACTTCAACCCGGAAAAGGGTATCACAAGAGCAGAAACTGCAGCAATCATTGCTCGCATCCGCGCTCTTGGTGAAGCTGCAAGTGCAGCCGGCGGCACAATCTTTGCTGACGTTCCCGCAGATCACTGGGCAGCAGGTTATGTAAACCTCGCTCAGCAGAGCGGCATCATCAATGGCTACGGCGATGGCAACTTCGGTCCCGAAGATGCAGTTAAGTACGAGCAGGTTATTAAGATGATCGTTGCAGCTCTCGGCCGCACACCGGAAGCTGAAAAGAAGGGTGGTTACCCCTCTGGTTACATGATCATCGCAGCACAGGAAAACATCACAAAGGGTGTTTCCGTAAAAGCTGGTGAAGATGCTCCCCGTTCTGCAGTAGCACGCCTCGTTTTCAACGCTCTCGAAGTAGACGTTATGGAACAGGAAAACTACACAACTGGCGATGAAGAGTACAAAGTTATCAAAGACAAGACTCTTCTCAAAGATTACCTCAAGGTAAACAAGGTTGAAGGTATTGTTGAAGGTTCCTACCTCACAGCAGCTACCATCGACACAGAAGATGACAAGATTGCAATCGACGTAACCAAGATCAACGGTTATGCTTCCGGTGACAATTTTGATGCAGACCTCGCTGCAGACATCGCAGCAGGCGTTGCAGAAGGCAAGACCAATGCAGCAGCTCTCGTTGGCTGTGCAGTAGCAGCTTACGTTGCTGAAAACGAAGAAACAAACGAACTCGAACTCCTTGCTATCGCAAAGAGATCCGGCAGAAACGAAATCATCGAAATCGCTGCTGACCAGATCGAAGACTATACAGATGGCGTTCTCGTATACTACGAAGACGACAAGGAAATCGAAATCGAACTCGACATCACTCTCGAATTCTTCAACAATGGTTATGACCGCGGCGAAGTTGCAGCTTTCCTCGGCGGTGGCTATGCAACATCCAACGGCGTTCTCACCCTTATCGACAACGGTACTGACAACGACGACCAGTTCGACGTAGCACTCCTTAAGGAAGCTACCGGCGATGCAGTTGTTAAGAAGGTTGACGCAGAAGGCAAGCGCCTCGAAGGCTATGCTGGCCCGATCGACATCGACGTTGAAGACGAAGATGTTATCACGAAGTTCTACAAGGCAGACGGCGCTGCTGCTGCTTTCGAAGACATCGCAGTTGACAACACCCTCACATTCTACAACAATGGCAACATCGTAGTTGTTTACATCTCCGATGTAGTTGTTGAAGGTTATGTTAAGGAAGTTATCGACAACGAATATGTAATCGGTGAAAACGCTTACGAACCGGCTGCCGGCGTAACCGTTCTCCCGACTGACGAAGGCAAGTTCTTCATCAACGTAGAAGGCGAAATCGCATACAAGATTGCAAATGCTGCTTCCGGCACATATGCATACCTCCTCGAAGCCGCTCTCTACAAGGTTGGCACAAAGGATAAGCTCGAACTCACCTACCTCACAGAAGATGGCGTTTGGGAATCCACCAACCTCGCTGACAACACAACAGTTTACAATGCAGGCGTTAAGAAGTATGCTAAGTTCGACAGAGCTGATGCAAACATCGAATCTGGCGCATTCACCGGTTTCCTTACAGCTGAATTTGCTGCAAACAACCCGGCTTCCGGCGCTCTCATCTTCCAGTTCACCAAGAACAGCGATGGCCTCATCAACAAGCTTTACATCGGCGATGCAGGCGTAGATAACGAAATCTACCTCTCCAAGGACGATACCGCTTCTGAAAGAGCATTCGACGAAGATGACTTCAGAATCAGCAACATCTACATGAATGCTGAAACAAAGGTATTCAACGTTGCAGAAACCGTTGCTACCAAGAAGGACATCACAGTTGTTAAGGCTGGTTCCCTCTTCGTAGACACCAACGAATACACTGTAAACGCTTACGACAGAGATCAGTATGACGTTCCGGCAATCATGGTTGCTATGAACGCACAGGCTGACATCGTTGCAGGCACCAAGCTCCTCGTTGTTGACAGAATCGCTGAAACACAGGATGAAGAAGGCGAAACCATCTACAAGATCTACGGCTACCAGAATGGCGAAGAAGTATACGGCGTAACAGTTCCGGATACTGAAATCGAAATCACCGGTGCTGAAGCAGTTGTAGCAGGCGACGTTATCATCTTCAGCCTCGACGTTGAAGGCGCAATCGACAAGATCGAAGTTGTTTCCGCTGTTGCTGATGCAAGAGCAATCATCGCTGGCGAAGACGCTGCTTACTATGAAGCAGACGGTCTCGTTAAGGAAGCATTCGGTTTCGTTTACAAGCTCGAAAACGGCCGTGTATCCCTTGCTGAAGACTTCGACCTCAACCCGACTCCGCTTGCAGATGCTGACGATACAAACGCAGTATTCCGTCTTGGCGAAGGCGTGAACGTATACGAAGTAAACGTAACACGTGCAAACCCGAGCGTAAACGTACTCAGCGCTGCTAAGATCAAGGTTGCTACAAACTACGAGAAGGAAGCTCACTGGGCATACGTTCGTGTATACGACGGCAAGATTGTAGACGTAGTTGTTTACAAGACTGTAACTCCGGACAGACCGGCAGACATCGAAGCCTAATCGTTACTTCTTAAAATTAAAAGTGGTCTCCCATTGGGAGGCCACTTTTGTTATGCCCGGAAATGTAAAAAAGGCGAAGGCCGCAAAATTGCTACAGCAAAACGCCGCCACTTGCAGTACAAAGAGTACAGCTGCGGGCGGCGTTTTGCTGTCCTTCATCCTTTGTTCCTATTTCCGCGGGGAAAGCGCCGGCAATCCTTTTTCTATCCCCCAAGAACGTTGCACCTTAAAGTTCTTTTTGAATTTTTTGTAAAAAGATTGACTTTATCTCCTAAAAATTGTATAATACTATATGTACAAACTTTTAGGAGGTCTCTCATGAAACAGAAAAATCCGAAGAAACAGCTCGCAAAGGAAATGCGCGCGCAGATTGAAAATAAGATTGTGTTCCACACATCCGTGGCGCTCATTTCTGCAATGCTTTTGCTCTTTTTGTATAACTGGTTCGTTTCGATTTATGCCGCACAGGTAGGCACATTCATTTCCGTGCTCGGCTGGCTCGCAGTAGCAGGCGTGGCCGCATTCTTGGGGCTCTACTTCTGGAAGAAGGACAAGTTCTTCCTGAAATTCCTGCCCTACTGCGCCGCAATCGCCATCTTTATGCGTGAGATTCTGGCCGGTACTGTCACCCGCCTTTTCAGAACGATTCTTTCGAAGATTCCGTTTCTGCACATCGCGCCCGATGCCTCCACGGCTTCGCGCTTTACCCTCATTTACATCGTGCTGGCAATCTACCTTGTGGCCGTATACATCTACTACGGCATCCAGGCGAAGAAACTGAAATAAGAAAAAGAGTACGCCGCGAAAGGGATTTCCTTTCGCGGCTTTTCCTTTTTCAGAGGGGTATTCTTCGCAGCTATATTCGCCCTTCCGGCAAGTGGGGTTCGGCTTTTGCCGAGTGGTATTGCCTTCGGCAGTTTTACGCTTCTTGCATCTTTTTCCGCGATAGCAAAAGCGCCCGCTTTCGCCTTTTGCTGTTTTCCTTCTCGTGTTGAACGGACATATCGCACCCGTTGGGATATATATTTTGAAGAAATTTATATCGCTGTGCCTTTTTGCAAAGCGGTGCAGACTATATAAAGACGGAAGTTTTTTGTTAAAGGTTTCTTTTTGTAGGGGTGCTATGCGGCACCCCTACGACCCCCGCAGGGCGCGCTCTCGTCGAAGCAAAGTACGCTCACTCCATTTTCGCCTTATCGGCGAAATATTCCGCTTTGCTTCCTTGCTTCTCCTCTTCCCCAAAAAGCCAAGGCTTTTCGGGGGCCCCATTTAGGGCATCCGCCTTTTACCGCCTTTCCGCTCGGCAAGCCTTTTCTTCGAAAAGTCTTCCTCGACTATCTCAGGCAAGCCGCCGCTCGACGAGCGCCGTCTTCCTTCGAATCGGCGGCACGCTTCGAAAAGCGCCCGTTTTGGAAAGTGCGGAAGGGTAGTTTGTGCGCTTCCCGCCTTTACTCCATGTGCATCTCGGGTGCATGTGCACCGAGAGAAAAGAAATCTAACATAAGAATTTTAAAATATCCCCGAGGTTCGCTTCGGTTGATAGCTCCCTTTACATAAGGGAGCCTTTTTTGTTGTATTTCTCCCCATAGGCGGAAGCTGCAGAAAGGCGCAGCATAGCCGAAGCGTATCAAAATACATATCTTGGCGTAGGCAATTATAACCTTGCATAAATTGCGCCTTTTTTTGTTGCCTTTTTTTCTCCCAGTGCGGTGCGAAAAAGATGCCGTGGTGTTTGCCTTCTTCTTGCGGTATACTTACCGTGCGAAAGCGGGAAGGAGGTGATACAATGCAAAGCAAAAAGAAACTGAGGAATGCGCTTATGCGCGACGAAGCGCAGAAAACGGCGGCGAAGTACAGGCAGTACTATATGGACGCGTGGCAGGACAAGGAACGGCGCGGGCTTCCCGAGCGCTTCGCTTTATACGAAGCGTACTGGGAGGGGGACGTCAACCTTCCGGAAACGGAGAATGACCCGGGAAGCTCGACGAATATCGTGCACGCCAACATCGAGGGGCAGGTTTCCCTTCTCCTTGAGCAGAGCATCGGAATTATGCCGATGCCCGTCACGCCCGACGATGCGCCCTTTGCGCGGAATGTGCAGAAGGTGCTCGAGTTCATCAAGGATAAAAACCGCCTTGTGCGAAAGCTCGACTTGCACGAGCGGCGCCGCGAAAAGTACGGCACGGGCATCTTCCGCGTTTCGTTTGATCCGAACGCCTTGGATGGGGCGGGGCTTCCCATCATTGAAGCCTGCAATCCGCGGCAGATTTTCGTAGATCCCGGGATTACGGACGTCTACCGCATTGAAGAGGCGGCTTTCATTATCGAAACGCTCACCAAAACTGTGCACTGGGCACGCGAGATGTACGGCGATGCGGTGGCAGATGCCATTATGCCGGGGTACCGACCGCAGTTCGAAGGCGACGAGGGCGGGGATGACACGTATCTCCATATGCTCGTTTGGACGAAGGAGAAAGGAAAGCTCCGTCTTGTGGAAATGACAGGGTGCGGCCTGATTTTATCCGACAGCTTCGAGCGCGGCGAGGAGAATTTCTATCCGGGCGGAAGGTATCCGTATTTTTTCACACCCCTTTATTATCGCGAAGGGTCCATCTGGGGCAAGGGCGATGTAGAGCTTCTGATACCTGTGCAGGACCTCATCAACGACCTGGACGACCAGATCCGGATCAACGCCCGCCTCACGGGCAACCCCCAGCGTCTTATCGAAACGGGAAGCGGTATCGATTTGGATGCGATGACGAACGAAGCAGGCCTTAACATTCCCACCACGAGTGTTGCGGCCGTCCGAAACCTCGAAGCGCCGCCTCTTCCTTCTTACATTTTACAGAGAAGGGACACGGCACTTCGCTACGAGAGTCAGCGCATCACACGTTTTTCCGACCAGATGATAGGTGCAAAGCAGGCCGGCGTGACCACGGCGGCAGAGGCTACGGTGTTGCAGCAGGGTGGGCAGATGTCCATCCAGCACAAAAAGCTTCTTTTGCAGGAAACACTTTCTGAGGTATTTGCCTATTGCCTCGAAATGGTCAGAGCGTACTGGACGGAGAAAATCGCCATCCGCGTATCCGGCGGTGGTGACGAATTCATTTTCTTCTCCGGCCGCGAGCTTTCTGCGATTCCGAAAAAAGAAGGCGGTACAAAATCGGCCGCGTTTGACCTTGTGGTAACGGTGGGCGCAGGCCTGCCGGCAAACCGCGCCGCGGCGTATCAGATGATGAGTGATTTGTACGCGAAGGGCCTGGTTTCGGCTGAGGAAGTACGAAGCTTTTTAGGCGACTATCTCGGAATTCCCCTCGGCACTTCGCCTGCTGCGGCACCCGTCGCGGCGGGGACCGAGGTCGAAAGCGCCATAGCCGAAGGCCTTACAAAGGATGACAATGTAAAAAGATAGGCAAGAAAAAAGGAGAGAGGGATATGCAGATTTATTTACCGCAGCACGTGGCAAGGCGAATGCGCCGCCACGCGTATCTGCAGAGCATCGACATTGAAAAACTGAAGGACAACCCCGTTTGTACCCGCTGCGAACGTGCGGCCCTTCGTGACCGCGGCTGGGCCGAGAATAAAATCGGCCATTGCCCGTATTGCGGCCATCGCGGCCCGATGCCGGTGACGGTGGGAGAATATGCGGAAAAACAGCTTTACAGGTAAAGAGTTTTTAGAAAGGAGCTCGTAGTATGGCAAAAACAAAAAAGAAGTCCGCGGGAAAGACAGAAAACCGCGTAGGCCTCTCGCCGGCTTCGCAGCTGGCACGAAATGCGGCCGCGGAAGAATTGCTTCTTCTGATTGAGGAGCCCGGGGCCGAAGAAGCCGCAAAAGAAGAGGAAAAAGAAAAGGAAAAGGCGCCCGCGCCCGATGCCGAAAAAGACGAAATGCGAAAGATTATCGAGCGGCTGATGGACGATATGGGGGCAGAAAGCCTCGCTGCGCTTTCCGAAATGATTGACCGCGCAGAGGAAGAAAAGCTTGTGCGCGTGCACGGTCTTTCCGGCGAGGCGGCCGCGCTCTTTTTAGCGCAGCAGGAAAAAGTGCGCGCCCTCCGCGCAGCCGAAAGAACCGCCGCGCGTGAAGCGGCGTATGCCGAAATGCGAAAGGACCCGCTTTACGAGGATGTGGACACGTATCGCGATGCGATTGAAATGCTCGTCCTTCGTACAGGCCTTTCCGCAAAGGAAGCATACAATGCCCTATTCGCGGAAGAACGCGCCCGCCGTATGAAAGAACAAATGGCGGAGGAAGTGCTGCTTTCGGAGAAGAAGGCACGCCGTATTCCTGCACTTTCCGGCGGCGATGCGAGAGAAGAAAGCGGCTCGGTGCGCCTTTCCGAGGCGGAAAAGTGGGCAGCTAAAAGAGCAGGCCTTACGCCCACAGAATATGCGCGCTTCAAATACGCGCAGTAACCTATAAAAGAAAGGAAGAAACAATATGGCAACAATGAACAGAGATAACTTTGCGTCTCTTTTAACCCCGATTCACCGCAAGGTGTTCTTCGATAACTATAATTCGAAGGAAAAGCAGTATACCAAGATTTTTAAGGTAGACACCATGCAGGCAAAGGAAGAATCCTTCCCGCATCTCGGCGGCTTCGGCCTTTGGGAAGAAAACTTGGAAGGAAATGAATTCCGCACCGATGAAATGGTACAGGTAGATACCAAAACACTCGCGGCAAAGCGTTTTGACAAGGCCTACGAAGTGACCTGGGAGCTTGTGCAGGACGACCTTTACAACGTAATGCGCGGCGCAGGCCGTGGCGGCAGTGCCACAAAGCTCGGCCGAAGCCTCGCTGCCACGGAAGAGAGAGAAGCGGCCCAGGTTATTTTCAGAGGCCTTGGCACAAGCATGGATTACCCGGCCATTTTTTCTAGCAACCACACTCTTGCGAAGGGTGGATCTTGTGACAATGAGGTCGAAGGCAGCCTTTCCGATGCAACGCTTAAGGAAGCGCTTACCAAGATGCGTATGCAGAAGGATGAAGCAGGCGTACTCATTGCCGCCCATGCAGACCGCCTTGTAGTGCACCCTGACTGGGAATTTACCGCCCGCGCACTCCTCGGCTCTACCTTACAGGCAGGCACCGCCAATAACGACAAGAACACCCTGCCACACCTTGACCTTGTGGTCTGGGATTATCTTGCAGACACCGGCGGGGATTTTGAAGCGTTCAAACCGTGGTTTGTGCAGGATAGCTCGATGGACAACCTTATGTTCCTCTGGCGCGAAAAGCCGATTTTCGACAACGAAAAGATGGAAAACAAAATGGATTACCGTTTCTACGGCTATTGCCGTTTTGCCACCGGCTTTGTAGACTGGCGCGGCCTTGTCGGCTCCAGAGGCCGCGACTAAGAGACAGGGAGGAAGTGACGCATGCGTGTTTCAGAATTACTAAATGAAGGCGTTCGGCAGTTTCTTGAAAATATGCCTTCTATGCAGGACCATATGGCGGACACGCAAAATCCGCACGCCGTAACGAAGGAAGACGTAGGTCTCTCCCGCGTTACGAATGATTTGCAGGCGAAGGACGCTGACTTCCGTTCCCACAAACATGCGGCGGTACTCGACCACCCTGCGGGGAGCGTGACGGCGGAAAAGCTTGCGCCTGCATCTGTCACGGCAGAGAAAATTGCGAAAAAAGCCGTTTGTAGCGAGGCGATTACCCCCGCCGCCGTCGGCGAGGCACACCTTTCCGAGGCGGTGCGCGCGAAAATTTCGGGGAAGGTGGATAAAGAGGAAGGCATGGGCCTTTCAGAGAACAGCTTCACCGATGCGGAAAAAAACAAGCTCGGGATGATTCAGCTGACGGAAGAAGGGGCTCTCACGGTGGATACCGGTGCAATGCTTCTTAAAACCGAGCCGCTTCGCCTTATGGAGGCGGGAAAAGAATACCGCGACGGCGGTGAGGAGACGATCGCTTCCGATGCCGCGGCGTTTATAAGCGCCGGCGGCGATATGGCGGGCTATGTGACGGCGTGCGCGTATGAAAACCGAGCAGGTCGTTATACGCTCGCGTATAAAATAGCGGAAAGCGCAGGCTTTCAGACTGTGGTCGCACCCGAGAACACCACCTGCCACACGATAGCAGGCGGTAAGGCGTATTTCGGGCGCGTTGAAGGCGGCAAGCTCGAGATCTGGGAGACGACGCTCGGCGGCAGCGGAAGCCCGAGTCTGTACCGGCAGGTAGCGCTTACAAAGAGCGACGGGATTGACCTTCGCCACATTTTCTATAAGCGCTGGGCAGAAACGCCCGGCACCGACGAAGGCGGCCGCTCCATTTTTACGGCGGTGTATTTTTCCGCTTCGCACGACAGAATGTACGTGGATGCCTATAAGGACACGGGGTATATGGACCCGCCGATCGACTGGAGTTTTTCCATCGATTCCGAGCCCCTTACAAGTTACGCGGCAAGCTATGCGGGCACGGTGTATGACAGACGCTTCCCCGTGGCCGCCACCGACGAAGGCGGCAACATCTACATTGCGCCCGTGGAAAGCAGCGAGGCGGCACACGCGGTCCTTCGCCTTTCGCCCGAAGGTGAAATCACAGGGAGGTATCGCCCTCTTCCCACGACAAAGAGCGAAGGGCACGTGGCGCAGGGCATTGCGGTGGAAGGCGAGGATATGTATGTGTTCCACGAGTTCGCGCAGGTGTACCGCTACCGCACGGAAAGCGGCGTATATAAAAGAGTTCTTTTCGCCGGCGGCGGACAGACAGAGCGTTTTTTGGGGCTTGCGGCAGATAAAGACGGCCGTGTGCACCTGTTAACCCGCAAAACGGACGGCAGCGGCACTTGCCTTCGCTGCGGCACCGGCGATAGTGGCGAGGTCTATAAAGAGGGAACCGGCAGCATTGCGACCGTGGTTTCCGAGATGCCGCAGGTAGCCGTATCCGCTGCAGACGGGGCAGTCAGCACCTTCCGTCTTTCCGCAGATGGCACAATAAAACGGCACGTATACCGGGTGAACCGTGTATACACCGTTTTGTAGAAGGAGGGAAAGAAATGTACGAATATATCGTGGCCGCGCTTTCCTTTCTCGGCACACTCGTAGGCACGCTTGGCGGCATACTGGCCGCAAACCGCCTTACGAATTATCGCCTTTTGCAGCTCGAGCGCAAGGTGGAGAAGTATAACAGCCTTGTGCTCCGTATGGTCTCTGTGGAGGAGAGCGTAAAGAGTGCGCACCACCGCATTGACGAAATCAAGGAGGGGATGCATTATGTCTGAGAGATGGCGAAGCCCGGTCCTATGGGTTTCCTGTGCCGCCCTTTTCGCCTTTGTGATGAAGGCGTGGTGCGGCTTTGAAATCCCGCAGTTTGACACCTTTACCGAGCTGCTTTTAGCGGTTTTGGTAGGGTTCGGGGTACTTAACAACCCCACGGACAAGGAAGGGTTCTGAAAAAATGGGGAGCACCGCGGCGGAAACGCCCGCCGCCGCGGCCGCACCCGTTTTTTATAAGGAGAGAAAATGAAACAGTTACAGCACAATATCACAAAACGAACAGAAAAGCCGCGGTACATCGTCGTGCACAGTACGGGGAATCCGAAAAAAGGCGCAAATGCTGCTGCCCATTTTTCGTACTGGAACGCGGGAAATGTCGGCCAGAGTGCCGACTTTGTGGTCGATGACGGCGGCGCTATGCAGATCAATGATTACGAGCGCTACTACACGTGGCACTGCGGCGACGGCAAGGGGCGTTACGGCATCACGAACGCCAATTCCATCGGCATCGAAATCTGCATAAACGAAGACGGAAACCTCGAACGAACGCTCGATTACACCGTGGACCTTATCAAAAAGCTCAAAGCGGAAACAGGCATCGAAAATGTGGTGCGTCACTATGATGCCTCGCGAAAACTGTGCCCCGCGGTCCTTGCGGAAAACGACTGGGCGCTCTGGAAGGAACTGAAAAGGAGAGTGGCAGAAGTGGAAGAACTCACAAGTGTGAACGATATCGTCTGGGAGCTTTACGAGCGCGGAATCCTGACGGATGCAACGCTTTGGATGCAGAAGCTGGAGGACGATGAAAATGCCTACTGGCTCGCCCGCAAATGCCTCCGCTATGTAAGGGGGCGAGGCGTATGACCGTAGGCGAAATTCTGAAGGATGTGCGCACAAGAATGCCGAATGCATTCACGGATGCGGAGCTTTTGGTCTGGCTCGACACGGCCGTACGAGAGCTTTATAAGGTGCTCGCCCTGCGCGAGGGGTATACCTTCTCCGCCCGCGGCGGCGAAAAGCTCCTGCCGCTGCCGGGGGATATCCGTCCTGACCTTATCTCCGCCGTTTTGGTAAACGGAAAAAAGCGCGAAGCCGGAAGAATCGGCGACGCCGCAAGGCGGGGGATGTGGTACCGCGCGATGGAGGGCTTTATCGGCCTCTGCCCGCCGCCCCCGCACGATGCGGAAATCACCGTCTGGTATTTCCTTCGCCCCGCGCGGCTTCTTTCGCCCGAGGAGGCCGAGCGCGAAGGCGTGGATTTCGCCGCGCAGGAGATACGGCTTGACGAAGATTATATCGAGCTTATCAAGTGCGCGCTTTTGTGCACGGTGGCCGAGGCGCGCGAGGATGTGGCGCTTGCCAATAACTACAAGTTAAACTACAATCTTCTTCTTGCCCGCGCACGGCAGGAACGCTATGAAAAGGACGGAAAATATCCGACCACCAAAATCATCGGCAAGAAGCGATGCGGAAGGTAGGTGACGGCAGATGAAAAAAGGAATGTGGAATGAGATGGGAGGAAAGGTGCGGCACATCGAAACGAAAATCGGTGGCGGTGTGCACACGGGCCTTCCGCCGGCAGAAATCCCGGACGGGATGGCGGCGGAGATGGAAAATCTCCATTCCGGCGTCTGGCCGCAGCTTGCGCCACGTCCTTCGCGCAGTGCTACGGCCGTGCCGCCCCTGCCTTCGGGCACGGTGCGGTATTTCGGAACCGTTTTCGGCACCACGCTCGCGGCTGTGGTTTCGAAAAATTTATATATACTGGAAGCGGGCGCCTGGAAAAACTGCGGCGCCGTTTCCGACACGGAGGCGGGGCGCATCTATGCGGCAGATTTTATGGACTACGCCATCTTTGCCGACGGAAGCGGCGCAAAAAAGTACGATGGGGAGAAGATTACGCAGGTCGGCACCCGCGGCAAACCTGAAAATGCGAAGTTTTTAGCGGTGCACGCGTGGCATCTTTTCGCGGCGTCCGACAAGGATAAGTTCCTCAGGTACTCGGCGCTTCAGAATGTGGATGACTGGTCCGCCCCGGAAAACGCCGGCGCGGAAATGTGCGAAACGACGAAGGAGGCCGCGGGCACGGGGCTTTTCGCCTATGGCGGGCATATCCTTTATTTTAAGGAAAATGCGATGTTTGAGCTGTATGGCACCGACCCCATAAACTTCTCGCTCCTCTGTTTAAGCCGCGATATCGGCTGCACCGCGTGCGCAAGCATCGTGGAAATCGGCGGCGCCTTATACTTTCTGGGGCGCGGCGGCTTGTACCGCTATACAGGCGGCGCACTGCCGAAAACCGTAAGCCTACCCATTCAGAAATATATAGAGGAAATGGATATGGAAAGAATGGAAGAGGTTGCCGCCGGCACCGACGGCGTGCGCTATTACCTCGCCCTGCCCCAGAAGGACGACACAACCCGCATCCTCGCCTATGATACGCGCGTGGGCGAGTGGTATGTAGAGGATGCCGTGCCGCTTGTGGGATTTGCCGCCCTTTCGGGAAAAACGTATGCCGCCGCCTCCGACGGCACCGTCTACACCTTTGGCGAGGGAGACGAGAAGGTGCGCTGGATGCGCGTTTCCGCGCCGTACCGCTTCGGCGAAACGCTCTTTCAGAACTGGCACCGCATCTATGTGCGGGCAGAGGTTTCGGAAGGCGCGTACTTTTCGGTGGCCGTAAGTCCGTGGAGCGGCGGTGAGGGCTGGCGCACGGTGGGTACGGTGGAGAAAAGCGGCGTTGTGGCCATTGACATTCCACCGCAGATGCAGGATGCGCCGCAGATGCGCGTGCGCCTTTCGGGTGAAGGGTATGTGCGCGTGGAGAGCGTGGAGTTTGACCTCCGCGCAAGAAAACGAAGCTATGCCTAATAGATGTGCCGCCCAAATGGGCGGCGGAAAGGAGAAACGATGGAGTATACTGTAGAAAACTGGCTTTCCGAAAGAGGGTATGAAACGGTTTCCGACGGCAATACTCTTTCCGTCATTGACGGAAAAGGGAATGTGCACGCGCTCGATACGGCCGCCTTCGGGAAAACGGACGGCGGCTTCCGCGCAAGCGGCGACACCATCCGCACGGCACTTGCCAAAAGCGGTGCCGGCGGCCCGCGCGGCTACACGCCGCTTCGGAATACGCTCGCGGCAAAAGGTGCCACGGTCGGCTACGACAAGGAGGCCGATGCCCCGATTGTGAACGGCCAGCTTCTGAATAAAAATGACAGCCGCCTTATAAAGGTGGGCGACGATTACTGGATGGAAAAATCGTTTGCAGAAAGCTTTGTACCGAAGAAATACGAAAATCCCTACGAAAAGAAAACCGACTCTGTCTTGTCGGAACTTACACAGATGCGCTTTTCGTATGACCCGAAAAAGGATACGGCGCTTCACGCGGCGCAGGAAGAGGCGATGCTCGCGGCCGCGCAGTCCGCGAATTCCCGCGGGCTTTTGGGCGGCTCCACAGCCGAGATTATGCGCCAGAGAGCCGCGCAGGCGCTTGTGCCGCAGTATGAGGCACTTGCGCGCGAGCGCTTTGAGGCCGACCGCGCCGCGAAGATGGATACGGTTTCGCTTTTGGGAAGCCTTGCCAAAAATGCATTTTCAGAATACCAGACCGGCGAGGGACTGGCCCTGCAGCAGAAACAGCTCGGGCAGGATGCACAAAGCGCGGCAGATGACCGCGCAGATGCCGCTTTCCGGAATGAACTGGACAAGGTTATGGCGATGGGCGTTGTGGATAAAAACGCCGCTGCGGTCCTCGGCGTTCCCGAGGGTACGGTTACAAAGGACCAGGTGCAGTTTATGGAAAAGCTTATGGCCGCGATTGAAGAGGAGCGCCTCAAAGCCGAGGCGGCTGAGACAGAATGGGAGCGCAAAAAAGAATTCCTTAAAATGCAGACAGATGAGAAGATACGCGCCCAAAGAGCGTAAAGAAAAGGGAATGTAAAAAAGCCCGGAACGCAAAAGGCCATTAAAAAACAAAAGACGGCGAGCCCAAAACAGAAGAATTTTCCGGAAGAGTGAAAAATCGCATTTACTTCGACTTTCTTTGTTTTTGAGCCTTTTGGTACGTCAAAACGCCACCGCTTGTAGTACAGGAGTACGACGGCGCGTGGCGTTTTAACATTCTGCTATTGCCTGCAAAGAGGTTATTTTTGTTATGCGGCTTCAATAATCTTAATATTCGCCGCCGGAATCCCCGTCTGGGTTGTGATGATATCCGTAATTTTAGCAACGGCGGCTTCCGAGAGCGCCTCACTTTTCACAATGGCCGTAACCGAATCGCCCGAAATGTAAATGACGGCGTCAGAAAAGCCTTGGGCTAAAAGCATCGTTTCAATTGTCTTTTCCGTTTCGGAAAGGCGGGCAATTTCCACCATTTCCGCTTCCGCCGCCGCGCGTGCCGCCTCGCCTGTGTCAGCGTTTTGCGCAATCGCTCCGAGCGAAGCCACGCTTTCTGCACGGCCGATTTCTCTTTCCAGCCGCGCCTCGCTGAAGAAGTCTGCCGCGTCCTCGTTTCCGACGAGCTTAACCTCTCCAAGCGTTTCCGAAGACGTCGGCGCGCTTTCGCCGAAGTTTGCATTGAGATAGCCCGCTACGGCTACAAGCGCCGCGAGGCCCACAATAAGAACCTGTTTCCGTTTTACCACTATCATAAAATCCCTTCCTTTCATTTTGCGGGGAACACCGCAATTCTGTGCGCGGGCGCACCGGTCAGTGCCACGGTGGCTTCGAGAAGGTCACGCCGCACGCCCGAATTCCCGCCGCCCTCGGCCACCACAATCACCCCGCGCACCTTCGGGCAGATTTCCTTTTCCAAAACGGCACGCTCGCCGCTGCCGGAGCCGAGCGTGGCAAGCTCGCTTCCGTCTCCGTCTTCATTTCGGGCGTGGACGGATTCCGCACCGCTTTCGTAGGAGATGGCCACGTGCACGCGTCCTGCTCCGCGGATTTTGGAGAGGACGCGCGGAAGTGCTTCCGAAAGCGGCTCCGAAAGCGCCGTCCCATCAGCCTCGGGCATATCCTTTATGGGGGCGGTGTTCCCGAATGCCAGTATAAGTATACAAATACTTACTATGATGTATAAAAGCCGGATATTCTTCTTTTTGGATAAAAAAGCATCAATTTTTTCGGATTTCCACATCCTCGCGCGCCACCTCCAGTTCCGTAAAAATATAGTGCATCGCCGAAAGACTGCCTTCTTCCTCCAAAACGATGCGGCGGATTGAAAAATCCTCGCCCGTTTCGATTTCCAAAACCTTGCCGCCACGCGCTGAAATGGCGGCGGCAATTCTGCTTTCGTATTCCGCGGCTACGGAAGAGGAAAGCGTGGATACGGCCGCCGATTCCTCTCCGGGCAGGGGAAAAGAAAGTGCGGGTGGGGAAGAAAGAAAAGAAATAATCGGAAGAAAAATCGCGGCCGACACGGTAAGCGAAAGAAGCGGCGCGGCGAATTTCCGCACCGTGCCTTCCGGCAGAAAAATTTCGCAAAGCGAGGTAAAAAGCGAAAGGGAGAGAATACGAAGCAGCCAGGCTCTCAACGAAGAATCACCCCCATACTCCCGGTTCGCGTCAGCATCCCGAGCGAGAGAATGGCAAAAACGCCGGCCGCCGCCGTCATCCCGGAAAGGGTGGAGAGGGCATCGGCAATGTCAGAAAGCGCGGCGGCAATGCGCGGGTCGGCCGCGCCTTTTGCCAGAGCGGAAGAAAGGCGGAAGAGAAGCGCACCCGCAGCCGCGCGGATGACGGGGTACAGCATAAGAAGGAAAAGAAGCACCGTGCCCGCCGCCCCCGCCGCGCCTTTCAAAAGAAGCGCCGAGAACGAAACGGCCTCCGCAGAATCTGCCAGAAAGGAGCCAAGCACAGGCACCAGGCTCCCTGCGGCATATCGAAGCCCGCGCGTGGCGGCGGTGCTGAGTGTGCCCGCGGCATAGCCCGTCACGCTTAAAATGGCAGAAAAAAGCGTAAGGCTGCCGCAGACCACCCAGAGCGCCGTACGGCGGAGAAGGGAAGAAAGTGCAGGAAGCGGCGAGTGCGGCGAAAGCCGCCCGATGGCCGAAAGAGCGAGGGAGACGGAAACGGCCGGAATCCCAACGCGTGTCACAAGAAGGGACCCCGCAGCCGAAGCCGCAAGAAGCGCCGGATGCATCAGCGCCCCCGCGCCGCCGGAGGAAGCGGAAAGCGCCGAGAGAGCCGGAAGCGCCGCGGCGGTGAAGGTGCCCATATCCTGCGCGGCCCCTTCGGAAAGCGCGGCCACATCCCCAAAGGCAGAAGCGGAGAGCCCGATGGCAGCGGCATAGGCGAGGAAAAAACCGACCTCGCCCGCACTCTGCCCTTCGCCCACGCGCCCTAAAAGGCTCGCGAAAATGGCGATGGCGGCGGCCGAAAGCGGCACCGGAAGGGAAGAGCGGACAGCACCCGTGGCAAAGCGGCAGAGGCCGTCCCACAGCCGTTGCCAAAGCGAGGTGTCCTCCCCCTTGGTATAGGCGTCAACCGCCTCGCGGAAATCAAAGTCCGCAAGGATTTCTTCGATATGGGAGATGCCCTCGCCGCTTATGCCGTCGGCCGCCTCATAAATGGGCGAGGCGGCGGCGGTGACGGGAAGAAAAACGAAAAGGAGCACGAGAAGTTTTCGCATAGACCACCTCAGGGAATTACAGAAACTACGGCTTCAAAAAGGGAGGAGATCACCGGCATCGAAAGGCCGAGAATCATAAGCTTTCCCGCAATTTCAAGTTTTTTGGAAAGGGCGCTCTCGCCCGCATCGCGGCACATAGCCGCGGCGCACTCGGTGATAAGCGTGATGCACACAACGCGAAGGAGCGCGGAAAGCGAGGCACGGTCCAGCCCCGCGGCATCGGCAAAAGCGGTGCCGTAGCCAAAAAAATCGCGCAGGTACGGAAGCGAGTAGAGAAGAAGCACCGCGCCGCCTGCCATGCTTACGAGAAGCGCAAAGGGGCTCTTGTTTTGTTTTAGGAAAACCGATAAAAGAGCCGTTGTCACGGCGATGGCGGAAAGGCGGAGAATTTCCAAGGGGCGTCCTCCTTACAGATCAAAAATGCTTTTTATCATATCAAAAAGGGCCCCGATTTCGCGAACGACAATCATAAGAACCACCACAAGCCCCGCAAGCGTCGTCATCATGGCCTGTTCCTCGCGCCCACTCCGGACGAGAAGCTGGTGCAAAACGGAGACGATAATGCCGATGGCGGCAATTTTGAAAATTAAGTCGATATCCATAGTCTCTCCTTATAAAAGTAAAACCACAGCCGCGAGACCGGCCAGAAGGCCGCCGGCACCGTACAGCTTCCCCATCCGCGCCTCTTCTTTTGAAAGGGCGTCCGAAAGAGAAGTCGTGCGCACGGCCGCGCGGTGCACATTGGCAAGCTGCCCTTCGGCATCTTCGGAAAGAAGGCCGCGCGCAAAGCTTTCCAGAATGTCCGCTTCTTCTCCGTGCACCCCCAAAGTGGCGGCGGCACGGCGCACAGCCTCCTCGGCATCGGCCGCAAAAAGAAGCGGCGCCGCCTCCCGGAAAAGGGGCGAGAGCGTGCCTGCCCGTTCAAAGGCGAGGGGCAGAGGCGAGGAGAGGGCACGGATGTCGCTTTCCAAAAGCGCGAAGGCATCCGAAAGTGAAGAAAGAAACGAAATGCGAATGCGAAGCCGCGCGCGGCGGCTTGCCGAAAGCGCGCCTGCGGCGAGGATGAGAAGGCAAGCGATGAAAAGCCGCAAAGCGGACCCTCCTTTTTCTTTGTGGTATACTATATGAACGGTTGTCCCAGCATATGCCGCCGCGGGGCAAAAAGCGGGGAATTTTTTATGACGAAAAGCAGCGAAAAACAGCATAAAAACGCGCCTTGAAAAAAGTTTTGAATTTTTTTTGAAAAATGCTTGACATTTTCTTTTGCGCGTGGTAAACTATTAAAGCTGTCGCGATTGGCGGCGTCGAGAATTTTGAAAAAAGT
>JAZSIR010000020.1:0-71668 GCA_045533905.1 Clostridia bacterium | reverse complement strand
GAGAGAATAGCATTCCGGTGGCAATAGCGCGGAGGTCACACCTGTTCCCATCCCGAACACAGCAGTTAAGCTCCGCAGCGCCGAAGATACTTGGTGGGTGACTGCCTGGGAAATTAGGGCGTCGCCGGAACTGCTATTTTTCTTATTTTCAGGGCATTGTCCCTTTTATATAGAGCCACATTTTGGTGGCGCAGTTTGAGATTTGGCCGCATGACGGCTTATTTTTTTTGCTCTTTTCTTGACGGTAATTTGCCTCTGTGGTATACTACCATTGAAAACTAGAAGGAGAAACTATGTATGATGCAAGGAATCAAAGCGGTTTTACTCGACGTGGATAATACGATTTTAGATTTTCATGCATGTGCGAAAGAAGCTATGTGCAAAACCTTCGCACGGTGGAATCTGCCGTATGAAGAGCATATGTTTGCGGTTTTTACCGTCGAAAATGATATTCTCTGGGAAAAAATAGAGAGACAGGAAATTACACGCAAAGAACTCTATAAAACCAGATGGAAGGGCATCTTTGCAAAGCTGAACATTTCAGGGATTGATCCGGAGGCATTTGATGCGGATTTTCGCAAAAATATTGAAGAGGGAGCAGAACCTGTGGATGGTGCATACACGCTTTTAGAGTATCTATCCGCAAAATATGTTTTGTGTTTTGCCAGTAATGCCGCGTACAAAAGGCAAACAAAGCGCCTTACAAAAGCGGGAATGCTTCCGTATGTCCGTCATTTGTTTTCTTCCGAACAAATTGGACATTCGAAGCCGGAAAAAGCGTTTTTTGATGCCTGCCTGGAAACACTTGACGGGATTTCACCATCCGAAGTTGTGGTGATTGGGGACTCTCTTACAGCAGATATTGCCGGCGGTGTGGGAAGCGGGATGAAGACAATTTGGTTTAATTATAATCATGCGCCGGTGCCTTCGGACCTTGCGGCCGATTATGTAGTCAACGCTCTTTCGGAAATTCAGAATATTTTATAGGGAGGAAGCGTATGCTTGCCGCTATATATTCTTTTTGTACGATCGGCACAATTCAAGGACTCGCGCCATGGATTGGCTTTTGGCTATGTGCCATAGCCGTATGTTTTGGTGTGTTTTTTGCTTTTCCGAAAAACCGCACCAAAGAGGGGAGAAAGCGCTTGCTCGTGGCATTTGCCGCTGCGGAAACGGTGTTTGATATTGTTAGCTTCTTGTATTTTTCTGCACATCCTGTATTGTGGGCATATGGCGCGGGCTTTACGTATGGTCTTTTCTTCTGGTGTGGCATTATGATTCTTTCTGGGATTTTAGTGAGTGTACTAAATTATAAAAAAGAAAAACAGGGCATGTGATTACATGCCCTGTTTTTCTTTAGCCGTTTGCAAACTTTGTTTTTACCTGGTTTACCTTTGGAGCCTCGGCAGCCTCGATTTTATACCAGCCCTTTTGGCTCATTACGTTATAAATGTTGTGCTGCATATCGAGAGATTCGTTCAGAATCGTCTTGAATTCTGTGTGCAGTGCCTCTGTCGGCGATTCCTGCACGGCATAGTGATAAAGAGACGACATCGTTTTTGAAGTTAAAAGAATATCGTCCATATATTCGCGGTCTGTCATAGTTTGCTTTGCTTCCATTTTTGTGCTCCTTTCTTTACGCGTTCAGCTGAGCATACAAGCAGTTATAATGCTTTTGATGCTGACTGGCCAGATTTTTCAGTGTAGTCTGTAAGTTTACATCCTGTACCTTTGCTGCATAGTCATTACACTTTGTCTGCAACTGTAATTCCATACCAAGCGAGTCCTCTAAATACATAAGCTCTTTCGGTGTCATACAATTCACTCCTTCAAAATTTATCGCCTTCGGGCTTCAGTTTAAGTATTTCCGAAAGCGCGTGCGCGCATACATACAAAAGAAGGGACTTGCATTTAATATGGAAATGTTGTAAAATAATAGGAAAGGAGTGGTTTTTTTGAAAATTGTAATCGCACCGGATTCTTTCAAAGGCAGTTTAACAGCGGGAGACGTGGCATCCATCGTAGCAGGCGCGGCGCGCAAGCACTTTCCCTCGGCTGAAATTATAGAAGTACCCGTGGCCGACGGCGGCGAAGGTACACTTGATGCCATTATGCAGGGCATTTCTCTTTCCGAAGTTTCTCTTTCTGTCACGGACCCGGATTTTAATTTGTGTGAGACATCGTATGGGAAAAGTGGAGAAACTGCCTATATTGAAATGGCGAAAACGAGTGGCCTTTGTATGACAAAAATACATTCTGCCCGAAAAACCACGTCGCGTGGATTTGGCGAAGCAATCGCACACGCGCTTAAAAACGGCGCTAAGACTTTGTATCTCGCGATTGGCGGGAGTGCCACAAACGACGGCGGTATGGGTATGCTCGAAGCCCTAGGCGTTCAATTTTTCGACGAGAAGGGCCAGAAACTTCCCGGTAAGGGTGAATCTCTCGGGAAGATACATACGATTTCTGCAGAAGGCATTTTGGAAGAAATCAAAGATGCGAAAGTGTATATTATTTGTGACGTAGAGAATCCGCTTCTTGGGGAACATGGCGCAACGCGCGTATACGGTCGCCAGAAAGGGGCGTCGGAGGCGGATCTGGATTTTCTTGAAAAAGGTATGGAAAATTATGCGGCGCGCGTGGAAGAAGTGCTTGGGGCACGATTTGATCATTTGCCCGGTGCGGGCGCTGCAGGCGGCGTGGGCGCGGCACTTTTAGCCTTTTTAGGCGCCAAGTTTTGCCCCGGCATCGAAACAGTGCTGGATATTATCGGCTTTGACGAAAAAGTAAAAAATGCCGACCTGATTATCACCGGTGAAGGGAAGATGGACAGGCAGTCTGCCTTTGGAAAAGCGCCGGTTGGCGTTGCGGCGAGATGCCACGGAAAACCGGTAATCGCAATGGTTGGCGGCATCGGGGAAGGCTTTGAGGCTGTATATGAAAAAGGAATTACAAGCGTTTTTTCCGTGTTTACAAACGCTATGCCGCTTTCGGAAGCGATTGAAAAGGCGGTGCCCATGATGGAATCCGCGGCGGACAGAATGTTTCGCATTGTCAAAGCCGGCATACAAATTGAAAAATAAGAAAAAGGAGCTGCTATAGGCAGCTCCTTTTGTTATCCCACAGTAAGTTTGTGCACGCCGCCGTCATCTGTGAGTTTAATGTTTTCGCTCTTTCCGTGCACGTGGAAAATATACGTTGTACTTCCATGGCGGTATCGCACGCAGATGCCGTCTTTCGGTATCGGCATGGAAGGCGCAAAGGATACAGTATCCCCGCTTCGTTGAAAGCCTACCATATACCGAAGCCCCAGGCGATACATCCAAGCGGCGGCACCTGTATACCAGCTCCATCCGCCGCGCCCTATATGCCCTTCTGCAGCATAGATGTCAGCACACATCACATATGGCTCAACCTTATAAATGTGCGCTTCGCTCGGCGTTTCGGAATGCAGAATGGGATTCAGCATCCTGAAGAGCTCCCAGGCCTTTTCTTTTTCGCCCAAAAGCGCAAAGGCCATTGCCACCCAGATGGCACCGTGCGTATATTGCCCTCCGTTTTCACGAAGGCCTTTTGGATAGCTTTGAATATATCCGGGGCTTGGTGTGCTTCCTGCAAAAGGCGGCGCCAAAAGTTTGATGATCGTACTTTCCTTGTCTACTAAAGTATTATATACACTTCCGAGCGCACTTTTTTGTCTGTCGTGGCGTGCACCGCCGGAAAGTACGGCCCACGCCTGGCTTATGGCATCGATTGTGCATTCTGCAGAAGAAGATGTGCCGAGGGGTGTGCCGTCATCAAAGAATGCACGGGCGTAGTGTGTGCCATCCCAGGCACCAAGTTCTGCAGCTTCTGCCAGAAGAAGCGCTTCGCGCCGATATCGCGCGGCACGCTCGTGGTCTCCGCGTGCTTCGGCAAAAGGTGAAAATTTTTTGAGAACTTCTATAAGGAACCAAGCGAGCCATACGCTTTCGCCCGTGCCGCCTATGCCGACGGTATTCATACCGTCGTTCCAGTCACCGCCGCCCATAAGAGGCAGATCATGCGGCCCTTTTTGAAGAGAAGCTTCAATCGCGCGGACGGCATGTTCATATATGGTTTCAGGCGCCGTGCGGTCTTTGATAAAAGTATAGCGTTCCGCTTCGCCCTCTGCAAGTGGCGGCTCCAACACAAAACTTTCTGTAAGGTCCCAAATGCTTTCGTCGCCTGTTTCCTCAGCATATATAGCGGCAACAAAGGGGAGAAAAAGGCGGTCATCTGAAAACCGGGTGCGAACGCCTCTGCCATCCTCATGCCACCAATGGAAAACATCGCCTTCTGCAAACTGGTGCGCGGCGTGGAGACAAATTTGCTTTTTTGCGAGTTGAGGCGCCGTGTCGATAAGTGCCAGAACGTCCTGCAGCTGGTCACGAAAACCGAAGGCACCGCCGGATTGATAAAAAGCCGACCGTGCAAAAAGCCGGCATGCCATCACCTGATACAAAAGCCAGGAATTCATCAGAAGATCCATCTCGGCGTGTCCTGTCTCCACAGTTACAGCGTGCAGGACAGAATCCCAGTACGCCTGCACCTCGGCGAAAGATTTTGCGGCATCCACCGTTTCGGGCGTACCCATTCCGAGTACAAAGACAATTTCTTTTTTCTCTCCCGGCCGCAAAAGAACAGATGTTTTTGCATAAACTTCGTGTCCTCGTTTTCCATAGTGCGCATCCGCAGAAACGGAAAGATAGACTTCCTTTTCAGAGTCGGTCAAAGCATTTCGAAAACGAAGACAATTCTCTTTTTCAAGAACAGTAACGGTGTTTGGCGCCGGATGCGTGCCTAAAACGGGAAGGAAAGCATATTCAACTGAAAGCTCTCTTGATTTTTCGCCTTCGTTCTGCAAAGCAAGAACAATGATTTTCTGTGCTTTTTCCGGTGGTACAAACTGCCGCACTGCGTGAAAAATATCGCGAGTGTTTCGCTCGTATAAGACATATCCGGGTCCGTAGCGCGTGCGGAAGATTCCTTGTTCCGAAAATGTCCCTCGCATCGGTGACCAGATATCACCGGCTTCCGAAAGGGAGAGACGTTCAACAACAGGGTCTCGGGCGGCATCGTTTGTCCATGGTGAAAGCCGGAAACTCTGGCTGTTTTCGCTCCAGGTATAGCCGCCGCCGCTTTCGCTTGCGAGAAAACCGAAGATGGGATTGGCTACAATATGCACCCACGGGAGCGGAGTTTTTTTATATATTACATATTCTTCTGTATCCTTGCAAAAACCGCCAAATCCATTATCAAAAATAAGGGGAAGTGAGGGAAGTGCCTTGTCTTTTCCTGTATGCACAGCCTCTTTTCGCGGCACCAGCGGTGCAAAACTCGGGAGAGAGGAAAAATCACATCCGGATTCCAGATACAAGGCGGAAGCTGCCAGAAGAAGTGTGTAATCCGTATGATCTACGTCACTCCTGCCAAAGACATACATACGGCCATTTTTTAGTTTCTCGGCCATTTCAAACACGGGACGTGTATATCCGCCGGGTTCGTCGCAGAAAATGGCAAGATCAGTGCGGATGCCATGTTCCTTCCAATAGGTGGCCGCTTTTATGGCTTCCTTCAGTAAAGGTTCATCTGTGCGTTTTGTAAGGCGGAGCGTCACGATCGGCAGATCTCCGGAAATACCGAGCTTCCAGAGGTCTTCGCGCGGCCGCAGGTTTTCAAGGCGTGCTTTTTCGATTTCAGGGATTTTAGCACCGCCAAAGAGAAGAAAAGAGGCGGCGTGTAAAAAGCGTTCTTCTTCTCCCTGACGAAAAACAAGAGAAGATTCCTTGCTTTGCAGTGAAGGAAACCCTGCTGTTTTATATCCTTCGACTATTCGCTTTGCCCGTGCCTCTGTTTCTGCAAGACCTGAAAGAAAGGCAACAGAGCCGCTCATTCCGGCTTCTATGGAAATGCGAAGCTTTATCGCAAAGCAGGGATCAAGAACTGTGCCCGTTTTTTCGGAGAGTATACGCCCAAGAGAAAACGGCTTTCCCTTTTCGGCATCACGGCCTAAAAAGGAAAGGCGGTCAGTATCAAACTGCATTCCTCCGTCCTGGATGCCTTCGCAAATTGCTGCTGCAAAGCCGCAGAACGTCTTTTCATTTTCACTTCTTTTTCTTCTTTCGGCAAAAAGGATTCCATCCTGCTTGCGCGTAGTAACAAAAAGCTTGGAGAAAGCGGGATGTGCACGTTCTGCTTCGTTGGTGGTCAGGGAGAGAGGCGTATAATAGTAGATTTCGAAGGTTCGCTGTTTATCACTTGGATTCATAAGCGTCAGCCTTCGCAGTTCTGCATTCTCTTCCGGGAAAACAGAGACGGCTAGACGAGAAAATACAGAAGGATTTTCGGCGGTATAGGTGGCGGCGTTTTCGGCAAACACACATTTTTCGCCGTAACCGTCTAAAGTTTCTCCCGTTTTCGTGTTGATGATTTTTATTTCCTGTCCGCCGCCCCAAATGGGAGAAAAGGAATTATATTCGACATCGTCCAGCACACTTTTTCCTTGCCCGTCCGTATCTATAAAGACGTGATAACTGCCGTTTGAGAGCAGGTGCACGCTTTTCGGATATGTCTCTTCGCGTCCAAGATGGCGCACACACCGCACACTTTCCTGCCTTTTATAGCGGATGGGAGACTCTCTTTTATATTCTTCTTTCAGAACAGAGGGATTTTGCGGTATCCGTTCGCTTAGGAGCGGTGCAGCTGCACGGATACCCGGATGCGCGTGGAAGCACTCTTGAAAGAGGTTGTCACAAAGAAGGTTTGTGATGGAAACAAGCGTCATCCCGGTATGATGCGCCATGTAGCTTTTCACAATGCCGCGCCGCATATTTCCGGAAAGACGTGTTCGCGTGTAGTCGGCAGCTTCAAAAAAGCCATATTCCCCGAAAAGGCCGTCTTTCCGCATAGCACGAAGACTTGAAATGGCACCTTTCGGGTCTTCACAAAGAGCAAGTGCGGCGGCATACGGGGCGATGACGGCATCCTCGGAATCTCCGCGTGAAAGGCGGAGACTTGACACGCCAAAGGCCTTATACTGATAGTTTCCGTCTTTATCAAAAGCATAGAAGCCTGATTCGGAAACACCCCAGGGAAGCTTTCTTTTTTTGCCGGTTCTTTTTTGGCAATGCAGCGCAAATTTATAAGTCTCCGAAAGAAGTGAGTGCGGCTGCGCTTTCATAATGAGACGCGGCATAAAATATTCAAACATGGTGCCGGACCAGGATATGAGGCCGCAGAAACCGTCTTCTTCTGTCATTGTGCGGCCGAGCGCGAACCAGGCACGCGGCGGAACCTGCCCCATAGCAACGGCAAAATAAACTGCCTGCCGCGCTTCGCTTGCCAAAAGATCATAGTATGTGTCCGTCAGCCTGTTTTCTTCCAGGGAGAAGCCGATGGAAAAGAGCTTCTTTTTGGGGGAATACAGATGCCGGAAATCCGTTTTCTCCGCAAAATGCAGAAGACGCCGCGACAGAGGGGTTTCCGCGCCCGCACACCTGACAAGGCGCATAGAAGCCGTCAGGAGATACGTGACGAAATTGCCGCTGTCTACGGTGGAAATATAGCGGGGGGAGAGCGGGCGAAGCGTACGCGTATCATACCAGTTGTAAAGATGCCCGTTCCAGGTGGCAAGCGCTTCTACCGTGTTCATCGTTTTTTCGATACGCGCTTCCATTTCTGCCCTATCTATAAAGCCGAGGTCAAAAGCAGAAATGCAGGCTAAAAGCCCCAGCCCGATATTCGTGGGACTGGTGCGGTGCGCAGGGCCTTTGTAGGGAGAAACCTGTACATTGTCAGGGGGGAGAAAATGGTCTTCTTCTGTCATATAATCACGGAAAAAGTGCCAGGTTTTTTCTGCGGTTTCCCGGAGAAATTTTTCTTCTTTTTGCGAGAGTGAAGTTTGTGGCGCGGTTGTTTCCCAACCGAGGAAAAAGGCAAGAAGGGGAGAGGCACAAAAGAGCGCGGAAAGAATCAGATGCATGCCGCCCATCGAAAAAATACCGGAAAGAAAGGCAAGAAAAACAGAAAGACCAAAAGAAAGCGAAAAGAGCATTTGCGAAAAGATGTCAAAAATGCTGTCCTTACGACTGTTTTCAGCATCGGCGGCCGTTACCCATTCGAGTGTGTTCTTTCTTTTTCGGAGTCGGTAAAGGCCTATGATGGCGGCTGAGACCGACGTGAATGCCAGATGCGGAAGGAAAGCCACGGTGGCGGTGGCTCTGTATAAAGAGGCGCGAAGGCCGCTCCAGACCGGCGAGAAATAGCGCCGCAAGCGAAACTGTTTTCCCAAAAGAACATCCACGAGAGAAAAAAAGGCCGGAAGGAAAAGCATAACAAAAGGAAGGGTCATTGCACGAGGCGTGCCGAAAGCAAGGAGAAGCAAAACAAAAGGAAGGGTGAGAGAACGCCGTAAGTTATCAAAAATTTTCCATTTGGAAAGCGGCGAGAGTACATTCGGCTTTTTCTTGCTTTCGCCGTCCCGCACCTTTTTGAAGAGCCAAGGAAGATTTTGCCAATCTCCTCTTGTCCAGCGGTGCAGGCGCATAGAGAATTCGGAAAGTCTCCGCGGGAAAGAGTCAAACACTTCCACATCAGAGGCAATGCCGCAGCGGAGAAACCCACCTTCCAGAATATCATGGCTTAAAACCGTATCCTGAGGGAGAGAAACGGCAGAGAGAAAGTTGTCCACGTGGTAGATGCCTTTGCCCGTGAAAACGGCTTCGCCAAACATATCCATATAAAATTCGGAGGCGGCAGTATGGTAGGTGCTGATGCCGCCATCCCCGCCAAAAATACGCGAGAAAAGAGTACGTGTTGTGCTTTCCAGCCGCAGCGATATTTTCGGGGAAATAATGCCATAGCCGGAAACGACGCGCCCATCTTCCATCCGCGGTGTGTTTTGCGGGTGCAGTGCGGTGCCGAAAAGCTTTTTGGCAGCCCCCGGCGGGAGAAGTGTATCGTCATCCAGCGTCAGCACATACCGGATACCCACAAGGGACTCGACGGGACCTTCTGTATATGCAAAAGAATATCTCCCGCGGAGGAAGTGATTCAGGTCGCAAAGCGCGCCGCGCTTCCTTTCATTGCCCATCCAGCGGCCCTGCCGCGCGGCATAGATCTGGCTTCTGCAAAGGAGAAAGAAGTGCGGACCGTACTTTTGGTTCAGACGAGCGATTTCTTCCGCGGCGGCAGACGGGATTTCTGGATCTTCAAAAGGCGTCTTGCTGTCTTTGAAGTCTCCCAAAACAGCAAGGCAAAGATTGGGGTCGCGGTTTGCAAGAAAGCATATTTCGAGTTTTTCTACCATCTCTTTGGCTTTTTTGGAGGAAGACAGAAGCGTTGGAAATACAATGAGAACTTTTTCCGGGATCCCCTCTGAAAGTGCAAGACGGGGAAGAACACGCGGAGGTGTACTTTTGAGAAAAATGTGTTCTAAAATCTGCAGGGCTGCGTCCAAAGCCGGGAGAAGCGAGAATGCTGTCCAGACAAAGCTTTTGGTGAAGGCGTATACACCAAAAAGAAGTGTTCCGGATAGGAGCGCCACAGAAATTAGATAATAGGCAAAAAGACGTGGGGCCTTTTTCGGGGGAAGAGACAGGGCGGCGCGAAGCGCATGTTCACCCTCACCAAGAAGAAAGTATCCGGCTTGTACGCGTGGCCCCTTTTTTTCGCGGCAAAGCCGCAGAACCGTGCGCGTCACTTCTCCATCAGAGAGCGCAGCTTCCCGAGCGAGACGGGAAACTGCGCGCCGATACAGCTCCTTTGTATGAAAAGTAGTATCACGGAAGGTTGTATCTTCAGATAAGAGGGCATCGATAGGTGAATACACTGCAAAAATTTCCTTCATATCGAGGCTTTGCAGTGCGAGGAAGGATTTGATTACTGTCCCCATTCCACCGTCCTCATACGGCTTTTTCGCAATTTCTGCAGCTTTTTGTAAAAGGGAAGAGGAAACAGCTGCGGGGAGAAGATGGAGCGCTTCAGAAGAAAACGGAGTGGCTACACGCGCTCGCAGTGCTTCCCAAAGTGCAGATTCTTCAAAGACATATCCGTGCTTTTCAAGGAAACACGCCGCAAAAGAAGAAATCTCCTTCCAGGCCATACGGCTGCTGCGCGTACCCTTACGAAGCCCGCGCAGCGCGGCATACTCGCCTGTAAGAATATAGAAATTATCGAGAAGCCATTCGCCGGAAGAACCGCTATAAAGCGGTTTTCCGCCTTTTGCAAGCATTTTATATGTTCTTTTCAGTACCTTGTAAGATTTACGCATATTTGCACGCCTCCGAAAAAACGTAGTGTGCTTATTTTCCCCGAAGAATTGCATAGTATTCTTTCTTTTTTCTTTTTAGAAAAATTTTCGTCTTTTTTGTAAAAATATGAAATTATGTATTGACCTGCCAAAGGGTTTGTGGTATAATATTTCGTAAAGAAAAAATAGAAAGGGAGTAACAATTATGCCTATCGTAACAAGCAAAGAAATGTTCAAGAAAGCATATGAAGGCGGCTACGCTATCGGTGCTTTCAACGTAAACAACATGGAAATCATCCAGGGTATCACAGAGGCTGCAAAGGAAGAAAATGCACCCCTTATTCTGCAGGTTTCCGCAGGTGCACGTAAGTATGCAAACCACACCTACCTTATGAAGCTGATTGAAGCAGCTATCATTGAAACAGACCTTCCGATCTGTGTTCACCTTGATCACGGCGATACCTTCGAACTCTGCAAATCCTGCATCGACGGCGGTTTCACCTCCGTTATGATCGATGGTTCTCACCACAGCTTTGAAGATAACATTAAGCTCACCCGTCAGGTTGTTGAATATGCACATGACAAGGGCGTTGTTGTAGAAGGCGAACTTGGCCGTCTGGCTGGTATCGAAGATGCAGTTAATGTATCTGAAGAAGATGCTTCCTACACAGATCCCGCTCAGGTTATCGAATTCGTAGAACGCACAGGCGTTGACTCTCTTGCAATCGCTATTGGTACAAGCCATGGCGCTTACAAGTTCAAGCCGGGCCAGAAGCCGCAGCTCCGTTTCGACATTCTCGAAAAGGTAAGCGAAAAGCTTCCGGGCTTCCCGATCGTTCTTCACGGTGCTTCTTCCGTTATTCCGGAATTTGTTGAAATGATCAATGCAAACGGCGGTCAGATGCCGGATGCAATCGGTATTCCGGAAGATATGCTTCGCAAGGCCGCTTCTATGAGCGTTTGCAAGATCAACATCGACTCTGACCTTCGTCTCGCTCTCACAGGCAGCATCCGCAAGCACTTCGCAGAACATCCGGATCACTTCGATCCCCGTCAGTACTTGAAGCCGGCAAGAGAAGCTATCAAGGGCCTCGTAAAGCATAAGCTCGTAAACGTTCTCGGTTGCAACGGCAAGGCATAATCCCATAAACGATAAAAGGAACCGAATTTTCGGTTCCTTTTTGTTGTATAACGAAAACCAAGCGATAGTCGCGCGGCCCAATAAAGGTTTACCGATGAAAGAATCCTCCTACTGTGTTATAATGGAAAAGACCTGCCGGTCAAAACCAAAAACACATATAGTGTTTGCGCCAAAATATAGGAGGAAGGTGTTTTTTGGATAGAAACGACTGGAAATAAGAGAGATTTTAAGCCAACTATGCCAATGGAAGAATAAACATTCCCCCGTTTCACGGGGGATATTTATTCTCGCTACCTCGCTCGCCTTTATGCGTTTTAGAAAATTCAGCAAAATCTGCCGGAATTTGGTGTGAAAGGTTGAAATTACAAACAAGCTGTGCTATAATCAATATTGCCGAGTGGAAGGCGCGGGAGAAACGGTAGAGATACATTGCGCCCCGCATACGAATCTTTTGTATCCGTACACCGCAATGCGCGCGGTGCGGTATAAAATACCGCTTGGAATAACCTGCATCGAAACAAAAATTATATATGCATAATAATTAATTTTCAGCGTGAGGTGTAAAGGTATGAGATATGTTTTTATGCGATTCCCGGGAGGAAAGTCCAAGGCTCTCACCTTCAGCTATGATGATGGGGTGCCGCAGGACAAGCGGCTCGCGGAGCTGTTTGACAAATATGGAATGAAAGCCACCTTCAACCATAACTGTGAATGTATGCGGCAACAAAATTTCACAAAGGAAGAAGTGCAGGCGTATTTTCTTTCAAAAGGCCACGAGATTGCCGTACACGGCGCAAACCACAGGGCAAGTGGCCATATGCGGCCCATTGAAGGCATCCGTGATGTACTAGAGTGCCGAATGGAACTGGAGAAAAAGTGTGACCGTATTATCCGCGGGATGGCCTATCCGGATACCGGCATCACAAATTTCAGCAATGCAGAAAGCTATGCACAGATAAAAACGTACCTCAAAGAACTCGATATCGCGTATGCAAGAACGCTCGGCGGGGACAACAATAATTTTACCATTCCGGAAGATTTTCACGCCTGGATGCCCTCGGCACATCATAACAACCCGAAAATTTTAGAGTATATCGACGAGTTCCTTGCTATGGATCTTGCGGCTGATAAAACCTATCAGGCAAGAAGATACCCGCGGCTTTTATATATCTGGGGCCATAGCTATGAGTTTGATAACCATAATAATTGGGGGCATATGGAAGAAATTTGCAAAAAGCTTGCAGATAATGAAGAAATATGGTACGCTACTAATATAGAGATTTATGACTATGTGGAAGCATTCAGAAGACTTCAGTACAGTGCGGACGGATACCGGGTGTATAACCCGACGCTTTTCACACTCTGGCTGGATATTCACGGCGCACTCCACAGCATAAAACCGGGCGAGACGGTCTGCCTTTGATTTTGCAGGCAATCTATACAGAAACGGAAGGGTGAATGTATGAAGAACTTTTTGATTTTAGGTATTGTGCTTTTATGCGTTTTAGCTGTCGGGGTGGGAATCACCACCTGGGGCGGCCGCGACGTGGCGGTGGCACCCTCGGCGACACCGACACCTGTCCAGACGCCTACACCGACGCCGGAGCCGACACCGAAGCCGTACACAGAGGAAATCGAAAGCATTATGGCACGGCGCTTTTCTGACGTTTCCGGCCGCGTACACTGGGGTGTGTACACCTTCGCAGATGGCGGGGAATATGTAAACGCTTCGAGCGCTGTTCCCTCGGCGAGCATCGTCAAATTGTTTATGATGGACTATGTTTTTTATCGCATAAATACAGTGGGGGATGTAGCACTTTCTGATACATATGAGGGTGAAACCATAGAAGCACTTCTGGAAGATATGATTACCGCCAGCGGCAATGAGTCTGCCAATGTATTTATGAATGCCTTCGGTATGGATACGTTCAATGCCTATTTTGCTGAAAACGGCTATAATGACACACGCCTCAATCGAAAGATGCTTGACTATGATGCGATGGATGCCGGCATTGAGAACTACTCTTCGGTAAACGATGTGCTTTCATTCTTCAAAAAGCTGTATGAAAACCGCGAGGCTACGCCCTACAAAGATATGCTCGACCTTCTTCTCCGTCAGACAAGACGCGGCAAGATTCCGGCTGATCTTCCCGAAGGTGTGCGCATTGCCAATAAAACGGGCGAGCTTGCAGATGTGCAAAATGATGTAGCAATCGTATTTTCCGAGGGTGGCGACTTTGCGCTCGTATTCCTTCTCGGTGATCTTACGGATATTGGCGAGGCTGTAACATCTATGTCTCGTGCGGCTGCGGATGTATATGGAATATTTAATTAAAAAAAGACTGGATTTTTTGAAATAACAGGTGTATAATGTACGGGTAAGTACATAGAAAGGATGAATACGATGAATATTACAATTACAAAAACCACCACGCCGAAGGCAAAGCCCGATCCGACAAACCTGGGCTTCGGTAAGATTTTTACAGACCATATGTTTGTGATGGACTATACGGAAGGCAAAGGCTGGCATGATGCCCGCATCGTTCCGTATCAGAATCTTTCGCTCGCACCTTCTGCTATGGTGTTCCATTACGGCCAGGAAATGTTCGAAGGCCTCAAAGCATACAACGGCGCAGACGGCAATATATACCTTTTCCGTCCTGATATGAACGCCAAGCGTACCAATAAGACGAATGAACGTCTTTGCATCCCCGAACTTCCCGAAGAATACTTTGTAGAAGCTGTGAAGGCGGTTGTTGCAGTCGATAAAGACTGGATTCCGAAGGAACCCGGCACCTCTCTCTACATTCGTCCCTTCATTATTGCAACGGACGAATTTTTGGGCGTTGCTCCTTCCCAGACTTATAAATTTATTGTTATCCTGTCGCCGAGTGGCGCTTACTATAAGTCCGGTCTTGCTCCGGTTGGCATCTGGATTGAAGACGAATATGTTCGCGCAGTCCGTGGTGGTATGGGCTTTGCAAAAACAGGTGGTAACTATGCCGTCAGCCTTGCGGCACAGGTAAAAGCACACGATGATGGCTACTCGCAGGTTCTGTGGCTGGACGGTGTGGAAAGAAAGTATATCGAAGAAGTCGGCGCTATGAACATCTTCTTTAAGATTTCCGGCAAAATTGTAACCCCGATGCTCAGCGGCAGTATCCTTCCGGGCATTACAAGAGATTCTGTTCTGCACCTTTGCAGAGCATGGGGTCTCCCGGTAGAAGAAAGAAAGATTTCTGTTGACGAGCTTGTGGAAGCCAGCAAGAATGGCACGCTTGAGGAAGTTTTCGGCACCGGCACGGCAGCTGTAATTTCTCCTGTCGGCAAGCTTCGCTTCAAAGATGAAGTATTCACCATCGGAAACGGTGAAATCGGTGAAACCAGCCAGAAGATTTATGATGAAATCACCGGCATCCAAAACGGCACAAAGGCTGACCCGTTTGGATGGAGAATCGAAGTGAAATAAAAGAAGAACAAACTGATCGCCGCTACTCCTTGCCGGAGTGGCGGCGGCTTTGTTTGTGCGGAAATTTTTTCTTTACTTTTTTCTTCTGATATGGTATTATAATATAAATGTTCAAAAAAGTACTGGAGATGAGAATATGTTTGCTGATAGAGTGAAAAGCCTGAAAGGCTCTGCAATCCGTGAGATGTTCAAACTGCTTGCACAGCCGGATATTATTTCGTTTGCCGGCGGTGCACCGGCACCTGAGCTTTTCCCCGGGGACCTTCTCGGCGAAATTTCGCATAAAATTTTGAAAGAGAACGCTCGTGTGGCTCTGCAGTATGGGGTTACGGAAGGGTACGTTCCGCTTCGTGAATATACAAAGGCACGAATGGAAAAGATGGGGAACCTTCATCCGCACGATGACCTTATTATTACTTCCGGCGGACAGCAGGCTCTTGATCTCACCTTCAAGTCCCTTCTGAACGAAGGGGATACGGTTGTGCTTGAATCGCCGAGCTTTATCGGCGGGATGAATTCTCTCCGTTCCTACAATGTAAAACTGCACGGCATAGAAATAGAAGAGGATGGTATGAACCTCGAAGCGCTTGAGGAATACCTCAAAACGCAGAAGATTAAAATGGTATATACTATTTCCACCTTCCAGAATCCTTCCGGCATTACGATGTGCGAAGCAAAGAGAAAGAAGCTTCTGGCTCTTGCAGAAAAATATGATTTTTACATTTTGGAAGATAATCCGTACGGCGAGCTTCGCTATACGGGCGAAGAGGTCCCTACGATTAAATCTTTTGATACGCAAGGCCGCGTTATTTATGCAGGTTCGTATTCTAAAACGATTTCCCCCGGGCTTCGTCTCGGGTGGGCCATTGCAAGAGAAGATATTCTTTCTAAGATGATTATCTGCAAGCAGGTTTCGGATGTACACACCGCAGTGCTTCCGCAGATGATGGCCTCGGAATTTTTCAAGATATATGACTTTGATGCGCACATTGAAAAGAGCAAGGTTTTATATCGAGAACGTTCTTCCGCAATGCTTTCGGCAATCGACGAATTTTTCCCCGAAGGGTGCACACATACCGTGCCCGAGGGTGGCATATTCCTTTGGTGCACACTGCCCGAAGGATATGACACAGATGCACTTTTGAAGGTGGCTGTGGAAAACAAGGTTGCTTTTGTAGCTGGTTCTACCTGTATGCCGGTTCCGGAGGAAGGGGCAAGATATATGCGCCTGAACTACTCCCTTACCGCGCCCGACAAAACGCGCGAAGGTATTAAGAGACTTGGAGAGGTAATTCGAAATGCAAGATAAAAAAATGATTTTCAGTGGCGTACAGCCCACAGGGTGTGTAACGCTCGGTAACTATATCGGTGCCCTTAAAAACTGGGTAAAACTGCAGGAGGATTACAGATGCATCTATTCCGTTGTGGATATGCATTCTATTACGGTGCGGCAAAATCCTGAGGAACTCCGCGAGCGTTGCCGCCAGTTTCTGGCGATTTATCTCGCCTGCGGTATTGACCCTGATAAGAGCCTTGTGTTTTTCCAGTCCCACGTGTCTGCGCACGCGGAGCTTTCGTGGGTGCTCGGTTGTCATACGTATATGGGCGAACTTTCCCGTATGACGCAGTTTAAGGATAAATCTGCAAAGCATGAGGATAATATCAATGCCGGCCTTTTTACATACCCGGTTTTAATGGCAGCAGATATTCTTCTGTATCAGTCGGATCTCGTGCCTGTGGGCGTAGACCAAAAGCAGCATCTGGAGCTTGCACGTGATATTGCGATTCGCTTTAATCATATTTACGGGGATACATTCACAGTGCCGGAGGGCTATATTCCGCCTGTTGGTGCGCGCGTTATGAGTCTGCAGGATCCAACAAGCAAAATGAGCAAGAGCGACCCGAACCCGAACGGGTACATCTGGGTGCTGGATCCCCCTGAAGTCATCACAAAGAAAATCAAGCGTGCCGTTACGGACTCTGACGGCGAAATTGCATATCGCGAAGGCAAACACGGCGTAAACAACCTCTTGTCTATCTACGGTGCAATTATTGGGAAGAAGCCGGAAGAAGCCGCTCTTGAATTTGAGGGGCAAGGCTATGGCGCTTTGAAATCGCGCGTAGCAGAGGCAATTTGCGAAGAGCTTCGCCCTGTGCAGGAAAAATATAAGGCGCTTTCGGAAGATCCTTCGTATCTTGAAACGATTTCTAAAACGGGTGCGGAAAAGGCAGCAGAGATTGCTGAAAAAACGCTCCGCACCGTATACGATAAGCTTGGCTTTATGCCGCGTCTCTAATAAAGAACGCCCGAAAGGAGCATAGCTATGGATAGATTTCTTTTGCTTTTCGCATTTGCCACGGCATTTATTATTACGTTTTTAACGACGCCTTTTGTAAAGCGTATTGCAATGCGCGTGGGGATAGTTGACAAACCGGACGAGGCAAGACGTGTGCACAAAAAGCCAATCCCGCTTCTTGGCGGTCTTTCGATGTTTTATGGCTTTATTGTAAGTATCATTTTGTTTGGAATTGTGGATAAAGGGGTGCGCGGTCTTGTTTTAGGCGCTCTCGTTATCCTCGTTGTTGGCATTGTGGATGACGCGAAGCAGCTTAGCGCCAAAACGAAGCTTCCGTTCCAGATTCTTGCGGCCATTATTTTGATTTTACATGGTGTTCGCATCGAATGGATTTCGGTGCCGACGTTTATTTCCGAAAGCGGTGTTATGGCGCTCGGTTTTTGGGGCATCCCGCTCACGATTTTCTGGGTGGTTGGCGTTACGAACGCGGTAAATCTTATTGATGGCCTCGATGGTCTCGCGGCAGGTGTAAGTTCCATCGCCTGTATGTCCCTTTTCTGTATTGCGCTTATTGTCGGCGAATTTGAAGTTGCGCTTTTAACGGCAGCACTGGCAGGTTCCTGCTTTGGGTTTTTGCCGTATAATTTCAACCCGGCCAAAATTTTTATGGGAGATACAGGGTCAACTTTCTTGGGTTTTACGCTTGCAACTGTTTCCATCATGGGGCTTTTCAAAAGCTATGCGGTTATCAGCGTGGCGGTTCCGTTTCTGGTTCTGGGCCTGCCGCTCTTTGATACCGGATTTGCCATCTTCCGCCGTGTGAAGGCGGGCAAGCCGATTATGAGCCCAGACAGAGATCATATTCACCACAGAGTGCTGGATATGGGCTTCTCGCAGAAAAAGACAGTAAGCATCATCTATCTTATGTGCACCGTTTTAGGCCTTTGTGCGGTTGTTATGGTAACAAACGGTATTGTGCAGACGCTTCTTTTAATTGTAGGCGTGATTGTGGCGGCTGTTTTGGCGGCACGTATCAACCAAATTAAGAGCGATACCGCGTTGGAAGAAGCGCCCCTCGAACCCGAAACGCCGGCCGAAGCGGAAACAGAGGAATAAATTTAGTTTGGAACATTTTGCAAAAACAGAATTTCTGTATTTGCGCATAAAAATTGCATAAAAAAGAAAACTAAAGTCGTAATTCACAGAATTGCGGCTTTTTTCTTTTGCGAAATGCCGCCGAAAGGGAGATGGCCATGAATCGGAAAATACAGACATTAGGACTACTTCTTTGCACCGTGGGGATGGTGGTGTATATATACTGTACACCTCTTTATGAGGATGCGCTTTCGCGGGTTGGAAGCCAAGGGGAAGAGGTGTTTAAAATTCAGCAGCGCCTTTTATCCTGGGGGTACTACCGCGGTGAAGTGGACGGGGTGTACGGTAGCGCTACTGCGGCGGCTGTGAAAAAATTTCAGCAAAAGAACGGTCTTTCTCCTGACGGCATCGCCGGGCCTGCAACGCTCAGTGCTCTGGGCCTTCCGACAGGGGAAACCGCCGAAAGTGGCGGAACTGGCGTGAGTGAGAGTAATGTGTATCTTTTGGCGAGAGCTATTAATGGGGAAGCAAGGGGAGAACCGTACACGGGGCAGGTGGCGGTCGGTGCAGTCATTATGAACCGCGTGCGGCACGCCTCTTTTCCAAATACAATCGCCGGCGTAGTCTACCAGCCCGGTGCATTTACGGCGGTTTCGGACGGACAAATCAATGCACAGATGTCGGAAAGCTGTATCCGCGCCGCGCGCGATGCGCTGAATGGATGGGATCCTGTGGGTGGGGCTATTTATTACTACAATCCAAGAACAGCCACAAACAAGTGGATACGGACTCGACCGGTAGTGATGACAATAGGAAAACACGTTTTTTGTAACTGAAAGGAGAAGCAATGAATAAAACCTGTTTTACGGCCGGTATGGTTGCGGGCATTATGATTGGTGCGGTTACCGGTATGCTGATGGACCCAATCAAAGACAAACAGTCGAAGGCTATGAAAAAGGGAGCATCGAAAGCGTTCCGCACACTTGGTAGTATTATCGACACAATTATCGAAAAATAGGGCTTTACAAACAAAAACCTTTGTGGTATACTGTTAGAAAGGTATTCACGGAGGTTTATGAAGGAATGACACAGGAGAGAGAGTCAAACGGCGTGCTGAGAATCGGCGGTGCAGAGGTGCCTGCGCTGGCGGAAGAATTCGGTACGCCTTTATTTATAATGGACAAGGGAAAAATTCAGGAAAATATGCGCGCATACCGCCGTGCAATTGAGGATGAATATGAAGGAAACGGCATTGTGCAGTATGCTTCAAAAGCCTTTTGCACAAAGGAAATCTGCCGCGTGGCCCGCGGTGAAGGACTTGGTCTTGACGTAGTTTCCGGCGGGGAACTGTATACCGCGCTTTCCGCGGAGTTTCCGGCAGAAAGAATTTGTTTTCACGGAAACAATAAAAGTATGGAAGAGCTCGAGTATGCCATCGAAAGTGGCGTTGGGCGCATTGTTGCAGATAGTGAAGAGGAACTTTTAATTCTCGATTCGCTTTTGGAAGAAAGTGCGCATATTCCACGCATCCTTCTTCGTATTCGCCCTGGTATCGAAGCGCATACGCACGATTTTATCCAGACCGGGCAGGAAGATTCAAAGTTTGGCGTCAGCCTTGCAAACGGCGATGCTGTAAGAGTACTTTGCAAACCATACAAAAACTTTAAAATTTCCGGCATTCATTGCCATATCGGTTCGCAGATTTTTGAGGATGAACCGTTTGAAACGGCGGCTGATATTATGGTCAAACTGGTGGCAGATGTATATGCGGCTTGCGGCCATTTGCTTGAAGAAGTGGATCTCGGCGGTGGCTTTGGCATCCGATATACTGAAGAAGACCGTCCGCGTCCCTATTACGACGCGATGATTTCCACTATCCGTGCCGTGAAAGCGGCTTCTGAAAAGTACGGCGTACCGCGTCCGCGCCTTTTAGTGGAACCCGGCCGTTCTATTGTGGGCGAAGCTGGCATTACGGTGTACACGGTTGGGGCTGTTAAAGATATCCCGGGCATCCGCAAATATGTCTCTGTAGATGGCGGTATGGCAGATAATCCGAGATTTATTATGTACGGCGCAGAATATGAAGCCGTGCTTCCCGAAAGGCCGGATGCCAAACGGGAGGAAGTTGTTACTATTTGCGGCAAGTCCTGCGAATCTGGTGACATTTTGATCCGTGATGCACGCCTTCCGCACGTTTCGCGTGGAGACCTTCTGGCAGTGCTATCCACAGGAGCCTATAACTATTCCATGAGCAGCAATTATAACCGCCTGCCGCGCCCTGCGGTTGTTATGGTAAAGGACGGCAAGGCAAAGCTGATTGTCCGCCGCGAAACCTATGCGGATATTGTAAAGAACGACATATAAAGGAGAACGAAATGCTATTCGGAGGCCTAGATTTTCGCTTGTTATTACTTCGTATACCGATTATTTTCCTTGCCATATCCGTTCACGAATGCGCGCATGGATACGTGGCATATCTTTTGGGGGACAGAACTGCTAAAATGTACGGCCGCCTCTCGCTAAACCCGATGCGGCATATGGATATCACGGGTGCAATCTGCATGCTTTTGTTTGGCTTTGGTTGGGCAAGGCCCGTTCCTGTAAATCCCCAATACTTTAAAAACCCGAAGAGGGGGATGAGTCTTGTAGGAGTTGCAGGGCCTGTATCCAATTTTGTATTAGCGCTCATTTTTTCTGTTCTCTATGGTCTTTTAATCCGCCTTTTCGGAGGAGGTACCTTCTTCTTGGTGGGATTTTTTGAAAACCTTTTCATTGTAGGCATTATGCTTAATATCGGTCTCGGTGTTTTTAATTTAATTCCGTTTCCGCCACTTGATGGTTCGAAGATTCTGGCGTACTTTTTGCCGAACCGCTGGTACTATAAGCTGATGGAATATGAAAGATATGCTATGCCCGTTTTATTCTTACTTCTGTTTCTGGGGCTTCTGGATGCGCCGCTCGGCTTTTTCAGGCAGGCAATTTTCTCTGTTTACCGGAAACTGATTTTAGGGATAGCCGGGTGACGATATGGAAGGATTGCAGTTTAAGCTTGAGGCCTTTGAAGGCCCACTCGATCTTCTTTTGCATCTTGTGCAAAAGCATAAAATTGATCTTACGGATATTCCGATTGCGGACATCACCGAGCAGTATCTTGCGTATCTGGACAAAATGGCAGAGATGGATATGGAGATTACGGGAGAGTTCCTCCTTATGGCTTCGCATCTTCTGTACATAAAATCGCGGCTTCTCCTTCCGAAGACGGAAGAGGAAGCGGAAGAGGATCCCAAAGAAGAACTGGAGGAACGCCTCCGCCTTTACAAGGCGGCAAAAGAAGCGGCGGGGCGGCTTGAGGAAATCCAGTTCAGTACCATTGACAACTATTTCAAGGCACCGGAAGCCCTTGGTGCGGCGCCGATCGAAAACGAAAGCATCCCGATTGAAAGCCTTATGCGCGCTTTTCTGGCTGTGGCGGAGCGCTTCGAGGAGAAGGCGCCGCCGAAAGCAGAAGCGTTTCGCGAAATTGTACGCGTGCAGCGCGTGTCGCTTTCGGAAAAGCTCACGTATGTGGAAGGCCTGTTTAAGAAGGGGACAAGAAAACCGTTTGCAAAGGTTTTTGAAGGGATAACCACGCGAGACGCGTGTATTGCTACTTTTCTTGCGGTGTTGCACCTTGTCAGCCGCGGGAAAATCAGAATTGAAGAGAAAAACGATGAAATTTATCTCTGCGGAGGCGGGAAAAATGACTGAGAATCTGGAATGCAGAGCAGAAGCGGTACTTTTCGGTGCGGGCGAATCCGTAACCGTGGCAGAAATGGCGGCGGCTCTGGAGATCGAAATTGCGGCCGCACGGCAGATTGTTCTGCGCCTTGCTGAACGCTATGATGCAGAGAAAAGAGGCATTAAAATCATCACGCTTGGCGAAGCGTTTCAGATGTGCACCCGCGAGGAATATGCGGACGATGTGCGGAAGGTTACCGAGCCTAAAAGGCGGCGCGGTCTTTCTCCGTCGGCGCTCGAAACACTTTCTGTGATTGCCTATAATCAGCCGATTACGAAAAGCCGCGTGGAATCAATTCGCGGTGTGGACAGCAGCTATTCCATTATAAAGCTTACGGAGCGTGGCCTTATTGACGAAGCCGGAAGGCTCGATGTACCCGGAAGGCCGATTTTATATGTAACTACTGAGGAATTTCTTCGCTGCTTTGGGCTTTCTTCTCTGGAAGCACTCCCAAAGGTAGAAATGGAGAATAAAGAGAAAAACGAAGGGGAAGAATAGAAAAAGGGGGGATGCGGTGTGTATATTGCCATAGGCGTATTGCTGCTTTGCTTCCTGCTTCTTCTGGCACCTTTGCGAATTCAGATTTCCTTTTCCTATCTTGAAAATACGCCGAAGTACACACTGCGCGCAGGCCTCGGCTTTTTGCAGTTCAATATTTCGGGTCTCCTTTCGCGGAAAAAGAAACAGCCGGCTCTGGAGAAACAGGAAAAGGAGAAGAAAGATTTTTCGTTCCGGGAACTTGAAACGCTGCTTTCAAAGGGTGTGGAGATTCTTTCTTACCTTCGCAAGAAATTCACCGTGCATCTGTTTTCACTTCGCGTGCGGATGGGGCTTGGCGATGCGGCAGATACCGGAATTGCAACAGGCGCGGGGTATGCGGCAATTTATAACATCCTCGGCACAATTGACAGATACTTTGTCCTAAAAAAACACGAGGTCAGCATCACGCCTGTATTTCAGGGGATGGGTTTTGAGGCAGAATTCCGCGGCGATTTCCGATTGCGCCTTATATACTGCCTCGGTTTAATATATAAAATCAGAAAGGAAGATGTTTTATGACACCTATTGCAGAACTGGTTGCAACGGCAATGAACAGCATTAAAGAAATGGTCGATGTCAATACGATTGTGGGGGAACCGGTAGAAACCTCGGACGGCACTGTGATCATTCCGATTTCCCGCGTCAGCTTTGGCTTCGGCGCAGGCGGAACGGAGTTTTCCTCCAAAGCAAAGCCGGTTGAGGGCAGCGCGAATTTCGGTGGTGGAACGGGTGGCGGCGTATCTATAAATCCGATGGGATTTCTGGTGGTTACGGGCAGCCATGTGCAGTTTTTGCCGATCGGGACAGGCTGTCCCGAAAAGCTTACGGACTATATTCCCGTAGCCATAGAAAAGGTGACGGAGTTCATCAAAAAGAAGAAGGAAGAAAAAGGGGAATAATTCCACAAAAAAGGCGGCAAAATGCACGCCTTTTTTTACTGCATTTATTTATTGTTTTTTGCGAAAAAACTTGACTTTGCGCGAATTTCCATATATACTTAATTATATGTGTAAAAAAGTATACAGAAGAGTGAGCCTGGCATAGTATTTCGGCCGCTTGCAGAAAGGAAACAGCATGGTAAGAAGAGTATTTGTTGAAAAAAGAACAGATGTAGAAGCCGCAGCACTCCGCGAAGATTTAAAAAGCAATCTCGCGCTTTCCGGTCTTACAGATGTTCGCATTATTAAGCGCTATGATATTGACGGTATTTCCGATGCCGAATACGAAATGGCAAAGACGACAATTTTGTCCGAGCCGCAGGTAGATAACTGCTACGATGAAAGCATAGAGCTTTCCGGTCGCTATTTTGCGATTTGCTATTTGCCCGGTCAGTATGACCAGCGTGCAGACTCTGCCGCACAGTGTATTCAGCTTTTAACCGGTAGAGAAAAGCCGGCAGTTGCTTCTGCTCGCATCATTGCCCTTTCCGGCGATATTTCCGATGCAGATTTTGAAGCTGTTAAAAAGTATATGATTAACCCCGTGGAAGCAATGGAAGCTTCCCTTGAAAAGCCCGAAACGCTTGAAGCGAAGCAGACTGTGCCCGCCGATGTTGCACAGATTGAAGGGTTTATTGATATGGATGATGCGGCGCTTTCGAAGCTTCTTTCTGAGATGGGGCTTGCGATGGATATGGATGACCTTCGCTTCTGCCGCGCGCATTTCAAAGAAGAAGGCCGCGACCCGTTCGTGACGGAAATCCGTATGATTGATACGTACTGGTCTGACCATTGCCGTCACACCACTTTCTTAACAAACCTTGAGAATGTGGAAATTGAAGATGGCATTGTGAAAGATACGTATGAAGAATTCCTGAAAACAGGACGCCGTCCCTGCCTTATGCAGATTGCAACGGCGGCAGGGAAAGAGCTTCGCAAAAAAGGCTATCTTACGAAGCTTGACATTTCCGAAGAAATCAACGCTTGCTCCATTGAGGTAGAAGCTGACATTGACGGCGAAAAGATGCCGTATCTCGTAATGTTCAAAAACGAAACGCACAACCATCCGACGGAAATCGAACCGTTCGGCGGCGCGGCCACTTGCCTTGGCGGCGCTATCCGTGACCCGCTTTCCGGCAGATCCTATGTATATCAGGCTATGCGTATTACGGGTGCTGCTGACCCGCGCGCATCCATGGATGAAACGCTTCCCGGCAAGTTGCCGCAGCGTAAAATTACAAAGAGCGCAGCAGCCGGTTATAGTTCCTATGGTAACCAGATCGGTCTTGCTACCGGTATTGTAAAAGAAATTTACCACCCGAACTATGTGGCAAAGCGTATGGAACTCGGTGCGGTTATTGCCGCAACGCCCAAGGAAAATGTTGTGCGCGAAGAGCCTACGCCGGGCGATGTGATTATTCTCCTCGGCGGCAGAACCGGGCGAGACGGCTGTGGCGGTGCTACAGGCTCGTCTAAAGCCCATACAGAAGAATCTCTGTCCGCTTGCGGTGCAGAAGTCCAGAAGGGTAATCCGCCGGAAGAACGTAAAATTCAGCGTCTTTTCCGCGATGGCGAAACGGCCCGCATGATTAAGCGTTGTAACGACTTTGGTGCAGGCGGTGTATCCGTTGCCATCGGCGAACTTGCTGACGGTCTTCGCATTGACCTTGATAAGGTACCGAAAAAGTACGACGGGCTCGACGGCACAGAACTTGCCATCAGCGAATCGCAGGAAAGAATGGCAGTTGTAGTCGCAAAAGAAAACGTAGAACGCTTTATGCAGAAGGCGGACAAAGAAAACCTTGAAGCAACTGTCGTGGCCGAGGTTACAGCAGAACCGCGTCTTACCATGCAGTGGAGAGGCAAAAAGATTGTTGACCTTTCCCGTGCATTCCTCAATACGAACGGCGCCGAAAAGAAAACGGATGTTAAAATTGAACAGCCGAAGCTCGATGCCGATATGTACACCACAATTCCTACGGAAGGGGACAATAAAAAACGCTTTATTGAAACTCTTTCCGACCTTAATGTTTGCAGCCAGAAGGGCCTTGTTGAAATGTTCGACAGTTCCATCGGCGCAGGCACAGTCTTTATGCCGTACGGCGGCAAAACACAGGACACGCCGATGGAAAGCATGGTTGCAAAGCTTCCGCTTATCCAAGGCGAGACAAAAACCGGTACCGTTATGGCACATGGTTTTAGCCCGTATCTTTCTGAAAAGAGTCCTTTCCACGGCGCTGTATGTGCTATCGTGGAAAGCGTTACGAAGGCAGCGGCAGTCGGCGCAAATTACGCAGATTGCTATCTGACCCTCCAGGAATACTTCGCCCGTCCGGGTAGCGACCCGAAGAGATGGGGCGCACCGCTTTCTGCACTCCTTGGTGCATACTATGCACAGATGCAGCTCGGCCTTGGCGCTATCGGCGGTAAGGACAGTATGTCCGGCACCTTTAAGGATATTGACGTGCCGCCCACACTCGTTTCCTTCGCAGTAGCACCGCTTTCCGTTGATGCAGTTATCGGCAACGTACTGAAGAAGGCAGGCAGCAAGCTCTACCTCATTCGCACACCGCTTGACAAGAATCTCTTGCCGGATATGGAAGCCCTCAAGAAGAATTTGGCATACTATTACAGCATTCGCGACAAGGTAATCAGCGCACACACCATTACCGCAGGCGGCCTCTCTGAAGCTATCAGCAAGATGTGCTTCGGTAACCGTATCGGCGCTGAAATTACCGCGGATATCGATTTGTATACGGCAATGTACGGTTCTATTTTGGTAGAAACCGATGCAGATATCGACGGTATTCTCATTGGCAGCACGACTGAAAAAGCAGAAATTCGCCTTTCTGATGCGATTATCTCTCTCGATGAGGCCGTTGCTGCTTACGAAGCACCGCTCGAAAAAGTATTCCCGACGGTGGTACCGGCAAAGGGCGCGGCAGAAACGATTTCTTCCTCCGTAGCTTGCCCCATCGTTGCAAAAGAATCCTTTGCAAAACCGCGCGTTCTTATCCCCGTATTCCCGGGTACGAACTGCGAATATGATACGGCCCGCGCCTTCGAAAAGGCAGGTGCCGTACCGGATGTATGTGTCATTCGCAACCTTACATCTGCCGCAATCGGTGAGTCGGTACAAAATCTTGCAGAACGCGCCGATAAAGCCCAGATTATTATGATCCCCGGCGGCTTCTCCGGTGGTGACGAACCGGACGGCTCCGGTAAGTTCATCGCAACTGTTTTCCGTCAGGCAGCAGTTCGCGATAGCGTAATGCGCCTCTTAAAGCAAAGAGACGGTCTTATGCTCGGTATCTGCAACGGCTTCCAGGCGCTTATCAAGCTCGGCCTTGTTCCGTTTGGCGAAATTCGTGATATGGATGCCGATTGCCCGACGCTTACGTACAACACAATCGGCCGCCACGTTTCCACAATGGTGCGCACACGCATAGCTTCCACGCTTTCGCCGTGGCTCGCAAATACCCGCGTGGGTGACGTGCACTCCGTAGCCGTTTCGCACGGTGAAGGTCGCTTCGTGGCAAATGAAGAAACCCTCCGCGCCCTTCTTTCGGGCGGGCAGATTGCTACGCAGTACGTAGATGAAAGCGGTAATGCCACAATGGATATGCCGCATAACCCGAACGGATCCGTATGGGCGATCGAAGGTATTTCGAGCCCGGACGGCCGTGTATTCGGTAAGATGGCACACTCTGAACGTGCACAAGGCTTTACCTATCAGAATATTCCCGGTGAAAAAGACCAAGGCCTCTTTATTTCCGGTGTACAGTACTATAAATAAGAGATAGAGAGTACCGTTTAATTTGCGAGGAAGGAAAAAGAAATTATGAGAATGTCAAAATTACTGATGCCGACGCTTCGTGAAGTGCCGGCAGAGGCAGAAATTGCAAGCCATCGTTTAATGCTCCGCGCGGCGCTGATTCGTAAGCTTGCCGCAGGTGTATATTCGTTCTTGCCGCTCGGCCTTAAAACTCTCAAGAACGTAGAAGAAATCGTTCGTGAGGAAATGGATAAAGCGGGCGCACAGGAACTTTTAATGAGTGCACTTTTGCCGGCAGAAGCCTATATGGAAACAGGCAGATGGGATATTTTCGGTGCCAGTATGTTTCGCCTTAAGGACAGAAACGACCGTGATTTCTGCCTTGGGCCCACACATGAAGAAATTTTCACAGAAACCGTAAAGAGCACGGTGCGTTCTTATAAAGAATTACCGATGACGCTGTACCAAATTCAGACCAAATATCGTGACGAACGCCGTCCGCGCTTTGGCGTAATGCGTAGCCGCGAATTTGTAATGAAGGATGCATACAGCTTCGACCTTACAAAGGAAGGGCTCGATGCCTCGTATGATGCCATGTATAAGGCATACTGCAGAATCTTTGACCGCCTCGGTCTTGATTACATCGTAGTAGATGCCGATAGTGGCGCTATGGGCGGTAGCGGCTCTCAGGAATTTATGGTAAAATCGGAAGTTGGCGAAGATGTAATTGCATACTGCGAAACCTGTAAATATGCCGCCAACGAAGAAAAGGCAGAATGCATTCCGCAGAAAATGGAATATCCGGCAGAAGAGAAGCCGATGGAAAAACTCGAAACACCGAATGCACACACCATTGAAGAACTTACCGATTCTTTGGGTGTGCCCGCATATCGCTTTGCCAAAACCTTGATTTATAAGGTGGGCGAACAGTATGTAGCCGTTATGGTACGTGGTGATAGAGAAGTAAACCCGATAAAGCTTCAAAACCTTCTCGGCTCTTCCGAAGAAGCAGAACTTGCAGAACCTTTTGCCGTTCGCGATATTACAAAGGCTGAGGTTGGTTTTGCAGGTCCTGTCGGTCTTTCCATCCCTGTGTATGCAGACCGTGAGGTTATGGAAATGAAGCAGATGGTTGTCGGCGCAAACGAAACCGGATACCATCTTATAAATGTAGAAGCAAACCGCGATTTTGTGCCCACAGCCGTAGCCGATCTTCGCACAATCACAAGTGGCGATATTTGTCCGAAGTGCGGCGGCCGTATGGAAACGGTGCATGGCATTGAAATAGGTCATATTTTCAAGCTGGGTACAAAGTACTCGAAAGCGTTAGGTCTTACTTTCCCGGATGAAAATGGGGAAGAACAGCCGGTAATCATGGGCTGCTACGGCATCGGCGTAAACCGCTGCATTGCCGCTGTAATTGAACAGATGCATGACGAAAACGGCATTATCTGGCCTATGTGCATTGCGCCTTATAAGGCTGAAATTATCGTAGTAAACAAAGGCGATGAAACACAGATGCGCCTTGCGGAAGAAATGTATAACACCCTTTTAGAGAGCGGTGTAGATGTCCTTTTGGATGACCGCGACGAGCGCCCCGGTGTTAAATTTAAAGATGCTGACCTTATCGGTATGCCGATTCGCATCACCGTTGGCAAAAAAGCGGGCGAAGGTATGGTCGAATTTAAAAAGCGCGGCGAAGAAGGATATCAGGAAATGGCTTCGAGCGATGCCGTTTCAGAAGTACTCCGTCTATTTAGGGAGGCCCAATAATGGTACTTTCTACAATCACCTTAAATCCGGCGATTGATAAAACGTATTACGTTCGAAACCTTTTGGTAGATGGCGTAAACCGCGTTGAAAGAATCAAAGTCAATATGGGCGGTAAAGGCGTAAATGTGGCGGCCACTGCCGCAAAAACCGGTATCTCCTGCATTGCAGGCGGCTTTCTCAGTGGCTATAACGGGCAGATGATCGGGAAGTATCTCAAAGATGCCGGTGTGAGCACGGATTTTGTATACACAGAGGGAGAAACCCGTATCAATATCAAGATTATAGATACGGAGAATCAGACATATACGGATATCAATGAAAGCGGCCCTGCAGTTTCCGAGGCTGACCTTTCCACTTTTTTTGCAAAGGTCGGGGATATGGCTGCACAAAGTGATGTGGTGTATATGGGCGGCAGTTTTCATCCGAGCCTTGGGGATGATATTTATAAGAGACTGATCGCAATTGTAAAGGAAAAAGGCGCAGTCGCGGCACTTGATGCTGACGGCGAGGCACTTCGTCTTGGCGTGGAAGCCGCGCCGCACATCATAAAGCCGAATCAGGCAGAGCTCGAAAGGCTTATGGGCACAAAGCTGAAAACGATTGCAGATGTGGCAAGCGCCGCAAAGGAAATCGAGGCGAGGGGCGTGGAAACGGTTCTCGTAAGCCTCGGGGGTAACGGCGCTGTGGCGGCAAAGGCAGGAAAACTTTACCGAGTATATCCCTTGAACGCCGCGGTCCGCAGCACGGTCGGCGCGGGCGATAGCTTTTTGTGCGGGTACCTTTACGGGCAGACCGTATCGGAGGATATTACCGTAGCACTTCGCTATGCAATGGCCTTTGCCACTGCAAAAATTCAGACCGAAGGAACGGATATACCTGAATTTGAAAGTCTGTGTCAGGATTTTGAAAAAGTAACGGTAGAAGCATTGGAATGAGAGGAAACGAAAATTGATTGAAACGATGCGTGAGTATATGTGCTGTCAATATTGCAAAAAAGGTGCATATATCCCAATTGAACGAAAAACGATGTGCCCTTTTGAAGGAATTGTTTCCCGTGATTTCACTTGCCCGAAATTTGAATTCGACCCATTCAGATTACAGGTGCGAAGAGCCCGGAATATGGACTTTTCCAAATACGAAAACGAGGATTATTCAATTGAATAGGAGGATTTCCCGTGATTGATGTAACATGTATTGGTATTTTAGTAGCAGATGTCATTGCAAAACCGGTAGATTCGATTCCGAAGCCCGGTCTTTTGGAGCGTATCGACAGCATTGCCATTTACAGCGGTGGCTGCGCAATGAGTGCCGGTATTGATATGGCCAAAATCGGCCTCAAGACTGCTGTTCTCGGCAAAACAGGCAACGATAGCTTTGGTAGTTTTCTTCGCGAGGAACTCGAAAAATACGGCGTAGAAACGAAGGGCGTTGCTACAGACGACAAAATCCAGACGTCCGCTTCTGTTGTTATTTCTGCTTCAAGCGGCGAAAGAAGCTTCCTGCACACGGTAGGCGCAAACGGCACATTCTGCTATGAGGATGTGAACTGGGATGTTATTGAAGACTCCCGCATCGTGTTTGTAGCCGGTACTATGCTTATGGATGCGTTTGATGGTGAAGACTGCGCACGCGTTTTGAAAAAGTGTAAAGAAATGGGCAAGGTTACAGTGCTTGATACAGCTTGGGATAGCCGTGGTCGTTGGATGGACGTGCTTCGTCCCTGCATGCCGTACATCGATGTATTTATGCCGAGTATTGATGAAGCCATTGAACTTGCAGGCGGCGAGCAGGATCCTGTAAAAATCGCAGATTACTTCTTTAGCCTAGGCGTCAAACAGGTTGTTATTAAACTTGGCAGCCGCGGCTGCTATCTCCGCGAAACGAAGGATTCGGAAGGCGTTGTGGTTCCTTGCTATAAAGTAAAGGCTATTGATACCACGGGTGCAGGCGACAGTTTCTGTGCAGGCTTCCTTTCCGGTATGGCAAAAGGCCTTTCTTTCACAGAATGTGGCAGATTTGCAAATGCTGTTGGCGCACACTGCGTGCAGGCAATGGGTGCTACAACCGGTATCCGCTCCTATGAGGAAATCGTGGCATTTATGGAAGCACAGGAAAAAAATTAAAAAAACAGTTGCATTATAACCAAAAGTGTGTTATAATAGGCTACGATACTACTGGATGGAAAGAGGTGAACAGTATGCGTGAAGGAATTCATCCTGCATATAAACCCACTACAATAAAGTGCGCTTGCGGTAACGTGATCGAAACGGGTTCCACAGAGGAAAATATCACGGTTGAAATTTGCTCCAATTGTCATCCGTTTTTCACTGGCAAGCAGAAGCTCGTAGATACGGGCGGTCGTGTGGAAAAATTCAGAAAGAAGTTCAATATGGACGAAAAATAAACCGCACAAAAAGGGGTTGCAGCCGTACTTTATCTTTTTATAAAAAGGTAAATAGCTGCAATCTTTTTATATAAGGAGAAAACGGATGGTACGCATTGTACATACGGGTGACATGCATTTCGATTCGCCATTTTCGGCCCTTCCGGCTTCTGTTGCACAAATCCGAAAGGAAGAGCAAAGAGAAACTTTTCGTAAGATTCTGGAAGCGGTTAGGGAAACAAAAGCGGATGTTCTTTTGCTAGCCGGCGATGTTTTCGATTCCCGTTATGTCTCCCAGGAAACCGTTTCGTTTCTAAAGGAAGGGTTTTCTTCCATCCCGGAAACGGCTGTTTGCATTGCGCCCGGAAATCATGATTTTCTGGCGGCAGATTCTCCCTATACAAATACGGATTTCGGAGAAAATGTTCGTATTTTCGGTGCGCAACAGGAATCGATAGAGGTGGGCGAAGCGGTGATCTACGGCCTAGGCTTTGGGTCGCGGTTTCTGAAAGAAAGTGCCTTACCTCCTTTTCGTATGCACAGCGGTGAGAAAACAGGGATACTTCTGATGCACGGCGATGTTGCCTCCGAAAGCGAATATAACCCTATTTCTCCGGGGCTTCTCGCAGAAACGGGCGTCAGTTACGCGGCGCTTGGGCACGTGCACGCCTTTTCCGGCTTTTGCCGCGCGGGGGAAACTGTCTATGCATATCCCGGCATTCCGGAAGGACGGCATTTTGACGAGCCCGACGGCGGCTATATCTGTGGCGAAATCGAAGGGAAAAATGTAAATCTCCGTTTTGTTCCGGTGGCGAAGCGCAAAAATCTTACACTTTCTGTGTCCGTGGAGGATGTTACGGGCATAGGTGCGCTTCTGGAAAAAATAAGAAGCCAGCTTTCGCGCGAGAATTTATATAAAATTGTTCTTACGGGCGAACTTCGAAATACAATGCTTATTGATAAAGCATTTTTGGAAAAAGAACTTTCGGGGGACTGCTTGTATATAAAAATCAAGGATCAGACGGAAATCGGAAAAGAGACCGCAGAAGAAAATATGCTTGCAAAGCGCTTCGCTGAGAGACTTTCCGGAGAAGAGGATGAAATTGCAAAGCTTGCGCTTCGGTTTGGGCTTGAGGCTTTGGGGAGGCAGAAAAGATGAAAATACATGAACTGCACCTCACGGCATTTGGGAAATTCAAAGACAAAAAAATCTCCTTTTCGGAGGGGATAAACTACATATACGGTGAGAACGAAGCGGGAAAATCTACAGTGATGGCTTTTATCAAGGCGATGCTCTATGGCTTTTCCGGCAGAGGCGCCGAAGGGGATAGAAAACGCTATGCCCCGTGGGACGGCACGCGTATGTCGGGCGAAATGACAGTTTCGCTTCGAGATGGAAGACGTGTTATTATTGCCCGCGCTGTAGGGCGGACACCGGCACAGGATACTTTGTCGATACTGGATGCTGTAACGGGGGCCCCGGTGGAGGTGAACCTTGCGGCAGAAATCGGTGTTGGTGAAAGCGCGTTTTTGAAGACGGTTTTTGTGAAACAGCTCTCTTCAAATCTTGATGGTGGCGATGAAGAACTCACGGATAAGCTTCTGAATCTTGCGGGAACCGGCGATGCGGATACGGGGTATGATGAGGCGAAGGCGTTCCTTAAGGATTCCATCCGTATCTATAAGCATCAGCGCGGCGAAGGCGGCCGTATTTATGAAATCAAGAAGGAACTTTCGCAAGTGGAAAGCGAGGTTTTGGAGGCAGAGTCCAGAAACCGCGAATTTGCTACCTATCTTGCAGAGGAAAAAGAAACTAAAGCGGCAATAGAAAGCCTTGAAAATCAAAAAAGCATTGCCGAAGCTGCTGTTTTATCTGCCAAAGCCTTTTGGGCAGAAGCGACGCTGAAGGAAGCAAACAAGAGATTTCTGGCTATGCGAGAGGGTGCTGAGGAAACAGAAGCGCTCTTGTCGGAAGTAAATAATAAGAAAGAAGCTTTATCTGCATTCGATACACCGATAGAGGAGACGGTTTACGCTCCCATCGAAAGCACGGAAGAACTGCACGGGAAGGTACAGAAGGCAAAGAAAACAGGCGCTTTATATTGGACAGTTGGAACTGTGAGTGCCATTTTGTCGGTTATTTTAGCTTTTACCCGCCTGCGCAGTTTTGGAATCGTAACGCTTTTGGCGGCTATCCTGCTTTTGGCTTTTGGTATTCATATAGCCATCAAAAGAAAAGAGTGTATCGCGGCTATTTCGGCGATTGAGAATAAAGAAGAAGCGCGGCGCGCAGCGCTTGCTGCATACGGGTGTGCTTCCATCAAAGAATACACGGATAAAATGGCTGAGAAACTTTCGCTCGATACGCGCGCGGAAGCACTTCGGGAAAAACGTATACTGCTTGAGAGTGAAGCTGAAAGGGCGAAGGAGGCCGTCAGGAAGGCAGAAGAGGCAAAGGCTGCTTTTTCGGAAATCACGCCCGAGGAACGGGACATTTCGGCCGCGGAAGCGGAAAAGGCGCGCATAGATGCGCTGCTTGCGGAAAAAATACGAAGAGCCGCAACGCTTGAAGGCATACTTGGAGGCGGCGTGTATGATAAAAATACAGTGGATGTTCTCCTCTCGGAAAAATCACGGCTTCTGGAGGAACTGGCAGAAGCGGAAAAAACATACACGGCTCTTTGCCTTGCGGAAAAGACGCTGGAGGAAGTGTTTACGGAGCTCAGCCACAATTTCACCCCGCGAATCTGTGCGGCGGCGTCCGAATATTTGAAGAAGCTGACGGGGCAGGAAGAATCCCTTCTTCTGGATAAAAAATATGCCGTTACAATGGGAAGAGGCGAGCATAAGCCCCTTTGGGCGTTTTCGGGCGGCACGATGGATCAGGCCTTTTTGGCAGTACGCCTTGCGCTTTCGGAACTCGTTCTAGCAGATCCCGAAATGCCGGTCTTTTTAGATGATTCATTTCTGCAGTACGATGCAAAGAGAGAAGAAAATGCACTTTCTCTTTTGCGGGAGATCGCAAAAGAAAGACAAGTTTTCTGGTTTTCCTGCCGTACACGGGAAATAAAGGATATGCAAAGAATAGAACTTTAATAAAGGAGTGTTCTTATGATAAACATTATGCAAACAGATCTCGGCACTGTATATGTGGACGAAAATGCACTTGCCAAGATGGCAGGCAATATTGCCACCAAGTGCTACGGCGTTGTAGGAATGGTTTACAGAAGCCGTCGTGACGGTCTCGTTTCTCTTTTGAAGCGCGATAAAATGGGAAAAGGCATTACCGTTCGTATGGAAGAGGGCGAAATCTGCATCTCGCTGCATATTATGGTGGAATACGGTGTGAATATAGGCGCAGTTTCCGAAAGCATCGTAAAGCACGTGAAATATCAGATGGAAGAAAATACGGGCCTTGCGATCCGTGAGGTGACGGTGCATGTAGAAAGCATCCGCGCGAAAGGCGTGAAATAAACGGAGGGATGACATTTGATGCGCGAAATTACTGTTGACATAATGCAGAACCTGTTTATTTCCGCGGCTCATCACCTGGATAATATGAAACAGGCTGTAAACGACTTAAATGTATTCCCGGTTCCGGACGGAGACACGGGAACGAATATGGGTATGACAATGCTTGCGGCTGAAAAAGCGCTTCTTTCGCAAAAAAGCGAAACGGCAGGGCAGGTCGTCTCCACAGTGGCTTCCGCCACACTTCGCGGCGCGCGCGGAAATTCCGGCGTTATTCTTTCTCAGATTATGCGCGGGCTTGCTTCCGCTTTGTCTTCTTTGGAAGTTGTGACCGCTGAAGATTTCATTATGGCACTTTCCGCAGCTTCCAAAACGGCATATCGCGCCGTTATGAAGCCGACAGAAGGCACAATCCTCACTGTTATCCGCCGCATTGCGGAAACAATGGAAAGCCTGGATGAGGATGAAAATATCGAAACACTTTTTGAGGCAATTGTGCGAAGCGGAAACGAAGCGCTTGCTGATACACCGAATCTTCTGCCCGTTCTGAAAAGTGCAGGTGTTGTGGATGCAGGCGGCAAGGGTCTTATGGTTATTTTCGAGGGGATGCTTCTTGCAATTCGAAACGGTTCGCCCGTGGAAAGACAGGAAGGGGAAGTGACCGTACCCAAAACGGCTACGGCCGGTAAAATTGAAGATACCATCACTTTTGGCTACTGCACGGAATTTATCATCAAAAAGAAAGTTCTGGGTCTGCAGGGCGAAAATTTCAAGAAAGAAATTGCACCGCGGGGCGACAGCGTTTTAACAATTGACGACACGGACATTATAAAGGTGCATATACATACTGACCATCCCGGATGGGTTCTGGAACGTGCGCTTTCTTACGGCAGCCTTGTGGACATCAAGATAGATAATCTCCGAGAGCAGCAGGAAGAGCAGATGGAGAAATTTAATAGTGCACCGCTTAAAAAATACGGCATTATTTCTGTTGCCGCAGGGGAAGGCATCTGTGCGCTTATGCAGGATATGGGCGCAGACAGCATTGTAAGCGGCGGACAAACTATGAATCCGAGTGCTGAGGATCTTTTGGCGGCCATTGAGGAGCTTCGTGCCGAAAAAATATTTGTTCTCCCGAATAACAGCAATATCGTCTTGACGGCGGAACAGGCGGCAGATATGACCGAGAAAGATGTTTCTGTTATCAAAACCAAGACAATTCCGCAAGGCATTGCGGCACTGATGGCATTTGATGCAGAATCGGATTCCAATGCCGACACGATGGCCGATGCGGCTGCGCTTGTGGGGACCGGTCTTCTGACATATGCCGTACGCGACACGGAAGTTGACGGTATAGCGGTTCAGAAGGATGATTTCCTCGGTCTTGCGAATGGCAAAATCGTAGCGGCCGGTGCCTCTGAGAGCGAAGTTATGGAAACGGTTTTCCGTACACTTTGCTCCGAAGAAACGTATGCAATCACCATTTTATACGGTGAAGGTGTCAGCGATGAAGAGGCGGGAAAACTGGAAACGTTCCTCTCGGAAGCTTTTCCGGATGCCGAAGTTACACTCCTTTACGGCGGGCAGCCTGTGTACAGATATATCGTGTCTGTAGAATAGTTTTATAAGAAATGTCCATACTTTTTGTATGGACATTTTATTATATGCATTTTCAAAAAGTAAAACAGCCGTATATTTTTTTCGGTTGCAAACGGCCTGGAAAAGAAGCAGGCTTCGCGCTGCCCTTGCCTCCCGCGTGATAAAGGACAGCATTACTTTTCGCCTTCTTTTAAGCCCTTATAAAATCATCCTCTTTCTGCTTCGCTTTTTCCTCGGGCGTGGAATTGGATTTTTTCTGAAATTTTTACTCTTCAAATGATTGACAAAAGGGGGCATTTTGGTATATTATGATATAGACCGATGTTTTAGGAGTGATAGTTTGGAACTTACAAATATTGCGGCACTTGTCGGAAATACGCCGCTTATCAAAATTGATTTTACGTATAAAGGACGCGCAGGCAGCGTTTTTGCAAAAGCAGAGTTTTATAATCCTACCGGAAGCATAAAGGACCGCGTTGCCCAGCATGTAATCCGTCGCGCATATGAGGCCGGCGAAATTAAAGAAGGCGATACCATTGTGGAAGCCACAAGCGGAAATACCGGTATTTCTTTCGCCGCTGTCGGAAGCACACTGGGGCATCCTGTAAAGATTTATATGCCCGACTGGATGACAAGCGAGAGAATACATATTATGGAAAGCTTCGGGGCAAAGGTGTGCCTAGTTTCTCGCGAAGAAGGCGGCTTTTTAGGTTCCATTGCCAAGGCAGAGAAGGATGGCGAGTCGGACGGTGTATATTTGCCGCGCCAGTTCTCGAATCCTGAAAATAGCGAAGCACATTATCTCTATACCGGCCGTGAAATAGTAGAGCAGCTCGAGAAGCTTGGTCTTGTGGCAGACGGATTTGTTGCAGGCGTAGGTACGGGCGGCACTGTTATGGGTATCGGCAAGCGCCTTCGTGAAAAGAATCCTGAATGCCGCGTGCATCCGCTCGAACCGCAAAATTCACCCACGCTTTCTACCGGCTACAAAGTCGGTCAGCATAAAATTTACGGCATATCGGATGAGTTCATCCCTGATCTTGTGCATCTTTCGGAACTTTCGGATGTTATTTCCGTGGATGACCGCGATTCTATTTTAATGGCACGTATGCTTTCGGAAAAGCTCGGCCTTGGTGTGGGCGTTTCCTCAGGCGCGAACTTCCTTGGTGCCATCCGGGCGATCGAAAAGGGTGCCAAAACAGTTGTTACCGTGTTTGCGGATGACAATAAAAAATATCTCTCCACAGAGTATGCAACGGCGGACACAAGCGAAGGCGGCGAAATGACAAAGGATATCATACTCCTTGGTGTTACGGCATATCGCTGATAAGGCCGAGGCCGAGTGCCAGAATGCCGAAATTATCGGCATATATAGATGGAAACTGTCGAATGGGCAGCGGGTTTTGACCGCTGCCCGCTTCTATTGTATAGCCGGGGCGGTTGAATGCTTCGATAAACCAGTCCTTGTACCCTGCGAAACTACTTTCGTATGGAACATCCGCGAGCGCATATCCGCTGGCACGGGAGAACATTTCGCCGATTTCGCGCGCGTTCTCTGGCGTGTAATTCAGATATTGCCAGAAAATCACTTCACCCTGTGTGTGGTAGGAAAGCGTAAGTCGAAAGCTATGTGCATTGGTAAACTGAAATACGGCTGCCGATTCCCGGGCAGCGAGAGGCGCAGAACCCACATAGTCGCGCGGGGCGGGAGAGGTGAATCCCTGTGCAAATTTTATTTGTCGCGCTGTTTCCCAACCGGCAGGATAGGAAAGATTGGTGTCCACACCTTCAATATTTGCTTTCCAACCGCTCGGAAACGGAATTTCAGGATAGTTTTCAGCATACCCTTGCGCCGTGGTATAATAGGATGAATCCCTTGGAAGAACGCCGTTGACGAGGTCTACGCCGTCGGGGTTTACAAGCGGCACCGCAAAAAGGCGCGTAGAACGAAAGAGAAGGGATGCATCATACCCGTAGAGGGAGCCGCCGTTCGCGATTTCTTCGGCATATGCTTCAAGGAAGCGAAATAGGAGAGAGGTTGTGATCCACTCGTTGGCGTGATGCGCCGCGTTATAGAATACATCTTTTTCACCTTCTCCCAGGGTAAGAAGATAAAGATTCTTGCCCATAACGCTTGTGCCTATTGTTCCTGTGGAGATAAAAGGGAACCGCGCACGGAGACCCTCTGTTAAAAGTTTTACGAGAGAATACGTGTAAGTAACATCCGTAGGGACAAGAGGGAAGCCGTAAGGCACAATAAGACGCTCGCCCGTCAAAAGCCTTTCGGCGGCAACGTTCGGATTTGCCAAAAGAAGGCGTGCAGGAGTTGTATAGAACTTTTGTGAGATAGAGGTGATGGTATCGCCGCTTTTAACGGTGTAATACGCGTAGCCTTTCAAAAAAGGCATCAGGGCATTCCAAGTGGCAGGACCTACGATGCCATCCGGCAGAAGTCCATTTGCCTTTTGGAAGGCCAGCACAGCGCGCCGTGTTTCTTCTCCGAACACGCCGTCAAATTCGAGCGGAAGACCATAGCGCGTGAGTGCAAGTTGCAGATATTCTGTATAAGCCCCTTGGGCTCCTTCGCGGATTATTTCCATATTTTCCGTCCTTTCAGAGTTCTTTTTACTGATAGTATGCAGGAGAAAAAACGGGTATTCCAAAGGGACAAACAGAAAAATTGTATGTTTACTTGTATATATCTGTAAAATGTGGTACACTATAGATAGAGAGTCAAAACTAAATACGGAGGTGCGCATATGAACAATGCAAATGGCGGAAGGAAAAACAAGAGTGTACCCGAGTATCGTCCGGACCTTCTGGGCGAAAGAAATGACCCCGATGTTTTGCACAGACCCGATCGGTATGATGCCGATTCTGTTTGGGACGGCGAAACGGTAGATGAAGAAAAAAATTGAAGTTCGGCGGAAAATCCGCCGGATACATATGGAGGAACGATGGAAAAAATTAAAAGCTTTACAGTAGATCACACAAAAATCACGCCGGGAGTATACATTTCCCGCATAGACGGAGATGTTACAACCTATGACCTTCGCTTTGTGAAACCGAATACAGAGATGCTTGACGGCGCATCCATCCATACAATGGAACATCTGTTTGCTACATATATCCGGAACACAAAGCTGGATGTTTTGTATTTCGGGCCTATGGGATGCCTTACAGGCTTCTACCTTCTGGTTCGTAACGCAGATCACGAGAAGGTCTGGCAGAAAATAAAAATGGTGCTTGACAACATCGCAGAGTATGAAGGGGAGATTTTCGGCGCCTCTGAGATTGAGTGCGGAAATTACCGATATCATAATCTTGCAGGCGCGCGGGAAATGGCAAAAAAGTACCGTGCAGTTTTGGAAACACCGCCGGCACTTTTCTATCCGGAATAATAAAAAGCCGTAAAAGCATTGCTTTTACGGCTTTTGTATTCTGTTCTTATTTTACGGGGTAGAGCGGGTACTTTTCGCAAAGTGCAGCAACGCGGGCACGGATTTCGTCGGCCTTTTCTTCATAGTTCTTGAGCGTTAAGGCAACGAGCTCTGCAATTTCGCGCATATCGTCTTCCTTCATACCGCGGCTTGTAACAGCCGGGGTACCGATACGAACGCCGCTGGTAATAAACGGGCTCTGTGTATCAAAGGGGATGGCGTTTTTGTTGGCAGTAATACCAACTTCATCGAGGCGGTGTTCCGCTTCCTTTCCGGTAAGCCCCATATCGGTAAGATTCAGAAGCATAAGATGGTTGTCTGTGCCGTCGGAAACGAGCGGAATACCGTTTGCTTTGAAAGCTTCAGCCATGGCTGAAGCATTCTTTACAATCTGTGTCTGATATGCCTTGAATTCATCGGAAAGTGCTTCCTTCAGGCAAACGGCCTTTGCGGCAATCACGTGCATTAAGGGGCCGCCTTGGATGCCGGGGAATACGGCTTTATCAATCTGCTTTGCATATTCTTCTTTGCAAAGAATCATACCGCCGCGCGGGCCGCGAAGCGTTTTGTGTGTTGTTGTGGTTACAAAGTCAGCGTGCGGTACGGGATTCGGATGAAGGCCTGCCGCTACAAGACCTGCAATGTGTGCCATATCTACCATGAAGTATGCGCCGACTTCCTTGGCGATTTCTGCAAAACGCGCAAAGTCAATTGTTCTCGGGTAAGCACTGGCACCTGCTAAGATGAGCTTCGGCTTGTTTTCAATTGCAAGACGGCGAATTTCATCATAGTCGATTGTATTGGTATCTTCCGTAACACCGTAAGGAACGATGTTGTAGTACTTGCCGGAGATGTTAACGGGGCTGCCGTGGCTCAGGTGGCCGCCGTGTGCGAGGTTCATGCTGAGAACCGTGTCGCCCGGATTCAGAAATGCAAAAAAAACGGCAAGGTTTGCCTGTGCACCGGAGTGGGGCTGTACATTTGCATGGTCAGCACCGAAGAGAGCACAAGCGCGCTCGCGAGCAAGATTTTCTACAATATCTACGCATTCGCAGCCGCCGTAGTAGCGCTTGCCGGGATAGCCTTCTGCATATTTGTTGGTAAGCGGAGTTCCCATCGCTTCAATAACGGCATTGCTTACAAAGTTTTCAGAAGCGATCAGCTCGATTTTGTTGCGCTGACGGTTTACTTCCGCTTCAATCGCATCTGCAACCTGCGGATCGATCTGGCGAATTTCATTTGTACTGTACATATCAAAAACCTCCAAAAAAACATATGTAATTATTATACACGAAAAACTTTACTTTTGCAAGTACTTTATGATAAAATAAAAGAAGAAAAGGGGGAGAGAAAGTGGACAAAAAAGAAAAAGTAAACTACATACGCGCGCAGTTTGAAACGCTCTTTCCGGACGCGGACTGCACGCTCGATTATAAAGATGCATTCCATCTTCTTGTGGCCACACAGCTTGCAGCGCAGTGCACGGATGCACGCGTGAATTTGGTAACGCCGGCGCTCTTTGCACGGTTCCCGGATCCTATGGCATTTGCAATGGCTGATATCAGGGAGCTGGAGGAGCTTATTCGTTCCACAGGATTTTATCACAATAAGGCACGGAATCTGAAAGCGTGCGGTGAGATGCTTTGCCGTGAATTTGGTGGAAAAGTTCCGGATACTATGGAAGAACTTCTGCGCCTTCCGGGTGTGGGCAGAAAAACGGCGAATTTAGTGCTTGGTGATATCTTCGGAAAGCCGGGCATTGTGGTGGATACACATGCGGGACGCATCGCGAGAAGAATTGGCCTTACAAAAAATCAAAACCCCACCAAGGTGGAGTTTGATTTACTCAAAATTGTGCCGGATGATTATCAGACAAAGTTCTGTCACCAGCTTGTTCTTTTTGGAAGAAGCACCTGCCGTGCCGCGTCACCGAAATGCGGGGAGTGCCCGATTCGGGAAGTGTGTGCAGATTATGCTTTGAGGTTCAGATAGTCACGGATTAAAACCTCAATAATCTCATCCCGTTCCACGTGGTTTATGAGGCTGCGGGCGTTCTTGTGGCTCGTAATATAGGTGGGATCGCCGGAAATGAGGTAGCCTACCATCTGGCTTACGGGGTTATAGCCTTTTTCCAAAAGCGCACCGTGCACGGTTGTCAGAATATCCCGTACCTTCCGCGCAGGATCCGTCTCGATGTTGAATTTCATTGTGTTTTCGTCAAAACCCATAATAACACCACCTTCTGTATCTTTAAAAGTATTATACGATATTTTTTGCAAAAAAGCAAGGGTTTTCTTTGAAAATGGCAAAAAATTGAAAGGGAACGGCATACAAGCCGTTCCCTGTTTTGGTTTATAATGCTTCGCCCATAGGGTCAACCGGGTTTCCGTCCTTTTCCATCGCAAAGTGAAGATGTACGCCGTCTTCCGCCGGGGCGCAATCGCCCATATGCCCGATTGCATCGCCCGCAGAAACCGAGTCTCCGATTTTTACGTCTGCATCCGACAAAGAACTGTACAAGCTTTTAACGGCGTTTCCGTGATCGATAACCAAGGTTTTGCCGAAGAGAGGATCCTCATATATACTTTCCACTTTTCCGTCTGAGACGGCAAAAACAATATCGTTTTCTGCGGGTAGAAAATCTATCCCGAGGTGACAGCGCCATATGCCGAGCGGTTCGAATTTTACGAGTTCTGTATCAGAAAAAGGACGGTGCATCGGGCCGGTTGCTGGAAGCCGGAATGTTTTTTCTTTTTGTTTCTCATCGGCTTGCGGTGCAGGGGATGCGGCAGAAACTGCATAAGTCTCCGTCACACCGGCGGTTACGGTTTCCTTATTCGGCTTCGCAGAAGGCGCAGAGATTGGCGAGGGAGTTGTACCGGGATGCATCGCAGAAAGGGCCGCCACCTCTTCTTTTTCGTGGACCTCACTTTGGGCGGCACGGTACATCTGTGATGCGAGAATTGCGAGAGCCACACATCCTATCGCAATCCAGGTGCTCTTTTTTATGTTTTTCAAACTGTTCACTCCTTTCTGTGTTGGTATTTTCTCCGCTAAAAGGCAAAAATATTCAAAAATGTATATTTTGTCGCAGTCGGAAAACAATAGCAGAAAGGAGGTGCTTTTATGGAAATTCGCACAGATCTTGCGCTGGAGGGCGCAGAAATATATTGGGAAACGGCCGAAGAAAAAAATATCCGGGGTGTAGAATGCACGAAAGGGGGCGAAGGGGATGTCCGCATTACGCGCGTGGATGTTCTGGATGAAGAGGGGGAAAGGGTGATCGGAAAGCCCCGGGGAAGATATGTAACGATAGAAATCCCTTCGCTTTTAGAGAGCGATCCTGCGACGCTGCAAAAGGCGAGCCGGTATCTTGCGGAAGAACTTTCGAAACTTATAAAAACACGAGGACTGACGCTTGTGGCAGGCCTCGGTAACGGAGAAATCACGCCGGATTCTCTCGGGCCTAAAGTGGTGCCCAAATTAGTGGTAACCCGGCATCTGTTTGCCCACATGCCGGAGAGCGCAGAAGGACTTTCGCCTGTTTGCGCGCTGGCGCCGGGAGTACTTGGCATCACAGGCATTGAAACGGGAGAAATTATAAAAGGCGTTGCAGAACGCGTCCGGCCTGATCTCATTATTGTTGTGGATGCACTAGCTTCGCGAAAAACGGAACGCGTGGGCACAACTGTTCAAATTGCGGACACCGGTATTTCGCCCGGAAGCGGTGTGGGGAATAAGCGCAAGGCAATCAATCAAGAAACAGTCGGTGTGCCCGTGATTGCGGTAGGTGTTCCTATGGTAGTGGATGCGGCAACAATTGCTAACGATACCATTGCACTTGTAATGACCTCCCTTTTACAAAATGAGGAAGAAGGACTTTGCAGGGAGATGGAAGGGCTCAGCCACGAAGAAAAGCATACACTGATCGCGAAATCGCTGCCTAAAGAAATTCGGGATATGATGGTGACGCCAAAAGATATTGATGCGCTTTCCGAAAAGGTGGCACACATCATTTCTGTGGGTATTAATAAGGCGCTACACACGGAAATTTCGGAAGAAGAAATAGAAGCACTCGTCGGTTAACATAAGAGAATATACACAAACCAGGCGCCCAGAAGTATACCGGTGAGGTCTGCAAGAAGGGCACTTTTGAGTGTGTGACGGGTGTTGCGGGCGTTCGTTGCGGCAAAATAGACGGCCAGTGTATAAAAGGTGGTTTCCGTAGAACCGGAGATGACAGAAGCTACGCGTCCGGCAACACTGTCCGGCCCGTATGTATTGAAAATATCCTGTAACACCACAAGAGAAGCACCGCCGGAAACGGGTTTCAGAAGTGCAAGCGGAAGGACTTCCGTTGGAAAACCTATGCGGCTTATGACGGGGGAAAGTGAGGCGACCACAAAATCTATGAACCCGCTTGCACGAAGCATACTTATCGCTGTGACGAGACCAATAATGGAGGGCAAAACAGAAACAGAAGTTTCGAGTCCTCCGCGTGCCCCCTTCAAAAATGTATCAAACAGAGGCACCTTTTTGATAAAGCCAGAAAGAAGAATCAAAGAAATGGTTAGGGGAAGAACGAATTCGGAAAATTGCATATACTAGCCTCTCTTTTCAAGTGCTTTACAGCTAATCACTCCCACAAGGAGGGCAAGAAGCGAAACAAGCCATATGGGGAAAATGATTTCTCCGGGATTTTGAGAGCCGCTTTGTTGCCGCAGGAGAAGAAGTGTTGTGGGGACAAGCTGCAGGGATGCGGTGTTAATCAGCACAAACATGCACATTTCGTCAGAGGCGCGGGGTTTCCGACGGTTTTTTGCATCCAGAAGGCGCATGGCGCGGAGACCCAGCGGCGTTGCGGCGTTGCCCATGCCGAGAAGATTGGCCGCCATATTCATTACAATCGCGCCGGAAGCGGGATCCTCTTTTGAAAGTCGCGGGAACAGAAAGTGCAGCACGGGGTGCAGGAGACGGGAAAGAAAGCGGATGATGCCGCTTTTCTCTGCGATCTCCATAAGTCCGGACCAAAAACACATAACCCCGAGCATACCGAGCACCAAAGAGGCGCCCTCTCCGGCACCGCTTATGGTGGCAGAAGCCACCTCTTTAAATTTGCCTGTGAAAAAACTTGTTACCACAGAAGCAAGAAGCATAAAGCCCCAGATATAATTCAGCATACGAAACCCTCCCGGATAAGCGTATGCTGAAGTGCGCGTGATATGAAAGGATTTTATTTTTCCGATACAGTTTTTGCGTCGCGCATGGCGGGTGAATTTATAAGCCCGCCTTTTTTGTCAAAACGCGAGCCGTGGCAGGGGCAATCCCAGGAATGTTCTGCCGGATTCCATTTCAGCGCACACCCAAGATGGGGACAGCGCCGCTTTGTGGGCGTGAGAAGATTTGCTGCAGATTCCAAACCGTTTATGATAAGCTGCGGCTTTGCTATGCTTCTGGAAGGAGAAAAAACGGGAGTATATGCATTTTGTTTTTCCCTTACTAAATCGGTGAGAATTTTTGCGGCGACCATAGAGCTTGTCATACCCCATTTGTTAAAGCCGGTGGCTACAAACAGATGCGGCGTGTTTTTGGAATATTGACCGATATAGGGCACGCTGTCAAGGGTTATGCAGTCCTGTGTTGCCCAGCGGTACCTTGGAGTGGCTTTCGGGAACAGATTCTCCGCTTCTTTCCAGGCGGCACTTTTCTTACCGGTTCTATGACCACCACAGCCGACAAGGAGAAACCCATTTTGATTTCGAAAAGAAAGGCCGGTGTCGCTTTCGTCTACGAACATACCACGGACATCCGGCGCATTTTCGAAAGCTGTGACATAGGATCTGTGCTGATAGAGCTTTAAAAAATAACTGCCGTGTGCATTTATAAAAGGAAAATGGGTTGCCACAATAATTTTTTCAGCACGGATTTTTCCTGACGCAAAAAGGGCAGTGTTTTTATCGATATCTGTAATAAAAGTGTGTTCATAAATGTTGAGATTTTTTGCAAATCCGGCAATACATTTGAGGGGGTGGAACTGCGCCTGCTGCGGAAAACAAACGGCCCCGCGTGTTTTAATGGGGAGCGTGGGCGTTTCGGCAAAAAAGGCGGGAAAACCTAAGGAATTGACGACACTTACTTCCTCTTCGATTTGTTTCCGGCTTTTTAGGGAGTAGGTAAAGGCATCTTTTTCTTCAAAGTCGCACGGGATATCCGCACAGAGTTCTCGGTATTCTGCCAGCGCCTCGCGGCCGGCCTCTAAATACATTTTTGCCTTTTCACGCCCCTGTGTGTTTAGAAGCTTTTGGTATACAAGCCCGTGTTGGAAAGTGATTTTAGCAGTTGTATTTTTTGTGACGCCCGAGGCGATGCGGCCGCCTTCTGCCAGAACATAATTTATTCCTTCTTTTTGGAGAAAGTAGGCACACAGAAGGCCGGTCATACCGCCACCGATAATTAAAACATCCGTTTTTATATCTTTGGAAAGAGAGGGGAAAGAGGGGAGAGATACACCATCCTGCCAGATAGATTTTTGCATAGTAAACCTCCGGTTTTGTTTTATCATAGTATGTGCATTTCCTAAAATATAAACCTTTGAAAAGACAGAAAATGTCCTCTGTGCTTTTTTGAAAAAAATTCCGTTTTTCTCTTGACAATGCAGGAATAAAGTGGTATCTTAATATTAGCACTCGAAGGAGGTGAGTGCTAATTTTGCAAATAAGAAGTGATGATATGCAGATTAGCGAAAGAAAAAAACTGATTTTGAATGCAATCGTGAGTGAGTATATCGAAACGGCCGAGCCGGTAAGTAGTGTAACCATCGTGAATAAATACAATGCCGGATGCTCATCCGCCACGGTGCGGAATGAGATGGCAGAGCTTGAGGATATGGGATATCTCGATAAACCGCACACCTCCGCCGGAAGAATGCCTTCCGGACGCGGCTATCGCTTTTATGTAGACTCTCTTTTCCCATATAAGACGCCGGAAAACACAGGAGCAAAACTTAAAAAGGCGTTCTTATCCCAGCTTTCAGAGGCTGATGATGTGATTGAAAAGGCTTCTGAATTTATTTCACGCTTTACGAATTACACCGTAATAGCCTCGGATTCTTTCGAGAATATGCCGCGGCGCGTGTACACGGGCGGCGTTGTGAATATCTTTAATCATCCGGAATACAGAAATATGGAAAAAGCGCGGCGTCTTATCAGCTTTATTGATAGCCGTGAGAGTATTTATCGCGTGATTTCCGAAATGGATGGCGGAGAGCATTTGCGGATTATAATCGGGGATGAGAATACGTATGATGATTTGAAAGAGTGTAGTGTTGTCATTTCGCATTATCACGATGCAAGGGGAAGACGCGGCGGACTCGGTATTATTGGGCCTACCCGTATGCATTATGCGCAGGTGGTAGATTCGCTTGCCACCGTTACCGAAATGATAGAGAAGCTGATCGCAGAGAAGGGGAGATAATAAAGGAATGAGTGAAGAAACAAAAAATATAGATGCAGAATCGGCAGAGACTGCGGCGGAGGAAATGGCAGTTCCGGATTTTGCAAAGGAAGTAGAAGAATATAAGGACAAGCTGCTTCGTCTTACGGCTGAGTTTGATAATTTCAGAAAGCGTACTGCAAAAGAAAAGGAAACTTTATTTTCTGATGGGCGCGCCGATTGTGTTTCAGCTTTCTTGCCGCTCGTGGATAATATGGAGCGCTTTATGGAGGCAGCTATGGAGGAAAGCGAAGATAGCCCCTTACGGCAAGGCCTTGAAAAGGTCTGCAAACAGCTCGGGGATATTCTGAAATCCTTAAAAGTCGAGGAAATTCCCGCAGTGGGCGAAAAGTTCGATCCGAACGTGCACAATGCGGTAATGCATATTGAAGATGAAACGATAGATGGCGAAACCGTTGTGGAACAGTTCCAGAAGGGATACACAATAGGCGGCAAGGTCCTTCGTTTCAGTATGGTAAAAGTAGCAAACTAATTTGAAGAAAGAAGGAACATAAAATGGCAAAAATTATTGGTATTGACCTTGGCACAACAAACTCTTGTGTAGCAGTTATGGAAGGCGGCGAACCGGTTGTTATCGCAAACGCTGAAGGCGCAAGAACAACCCCGTCTGTTGTTGCCTTTGCAAAGGATAACGAACGTCTCGTAGGTCAGGTTGCAAAGAGACAGGCAATCACAAATCCGGACCGCACCGTTATTTCCATTAAGAGAGATATGGGTACGGATAAGCGCGTTGCTATTGATGACAAAAATTACACTCCGCAGGAAATTTCTGCAATGGTACTGCAGAAGCTGAAGGCAGATGCAGAAAGCTATATCGGCGAATCTGTAAGCCAGGCTGTAATCACAGTACCGGCATACTTCTCCGATGCACAGCGTCAGGCCACAAAGGACGCGGGCAGAATTGCAGGCCTTGAAGTTCTCCGTATTATCAACGAGCCGACAGCCGCGGCGCTTGCATACGGTATGGATAAAGACGGCGACCAGAAAATTATGGTATATGACCTTGGCGGCGGTACGTTCGACGTTTCCATCCTCGAAATCGGCGATGGCGTTTTCGAAGTTTTGGCTACCTGCGGTAACAACCGCCTCGGTGGTGACGACTTTGACGAAAGAATCATTAACTACATTTGCGAAGAATTCAAAAAGGAACAGGGCATTGACCTGAAAAACGATAAAATGGCAATGCAGCGCCTTAAGGAAGCTGCGGAAAAGGCAAAGATCGAGCTTTCCGGCGTTACCACATCGAACATTAACCTTCCGTTCATCACAGCCGACGGCTCCGGCCCGAAGCATCTGGATATGACGCTCACACGCGCAAAATTCAATGAAATCACAGCTGACCTTGTAGAAAAGACCATGGGCCCGTCTCGCGATGCTTTAAGTCAGGCAGGCCTTACCGGCAGCCAGATTGATAAAGTATTAATGGTTGGCGGCTCGAGCCGTATTCCGGCAGTATACGAAGCTGTAAAGGCACTTACCGGCAAAGAACCGCATAAGGGCATTAACCCTGACGAATGCGTAGCCGTAGGTGCTGCCATTCAGGCAGGTGTTTTGGCCGGTGACGTACAGGATCTCGTACTTCTTGACGTAACCCCGCTTTCCCTCGGCCTCGAAACCCTCGGCGGTGTATTTACAAAGCTTATTGACAGAAACACCACTATTCCTACAAAGAAGAGCCAGATTTTCTCCACCGCGGCAGACGGACAGACAAGCGTAGAAATCCACGTTCTGCAGGGCGAAAGAGAAATGGCGGCTTATAATAAGACGCTCGGTCGCTTCTCCTTAAACGATATTCCTGCAGCACCCCGCGGCGTTCCGCAGATCGAAGTTACCTTCGATATTGACGCAAACGGCATCGTGCACGTTTCTGCAAAGGATATGGGCACGGGCAATGTACAGGATATCACGATTACTGCTTCCGGCAATCTTTCCGATGATGAAATCGAAAAGGCTGTAAAAGAAGCTGAAAAGTATGCGGAAGAGGATAAGAAAAAGAAGGAAGAAATTGATATCCGCAATAATGGCGACCAGCTTGTATACCAGACAGAAAAGACGATGAATGACCTTGGCGATAAGCTTTCCGAAGAAGATAAAAGCGCAATCACGCCGCTTGTAGAAGCTCTCAAGGAAGCACTCAAAGGTACAGATACGGAGGCTATCAAGGCCGCAAGCGAAGCACTCAGCCAGAAGTTCTATGAAATTTCTGCAAAGTTGTATCAAAACGCAAATCCGGGTGCTGCACCGGGCGCAGATGTGGGCGCTGAAGGCGCTGCACCGGGTGGCGAAAACGTATATGATGCAGACTACAAGGTAGTGGACGACGATAAATAAGAGATACACTTTTGGGCGGCCCTTTCGGCCGCCCAAGTGCAGTGGGAGATAAAGTATGGCAAAAAGAGATTATTATGAGGTGCTTGGCGTAGAAAAAGGCGCAAGCGAGGATGAACTTAAAAAAGCATTTCGCCGCAAGGCGAAGGAATTTCATCCTGACCTTAATAAGGACAATCCGGAAGCCGAGGGCAAGTTTAAAGAAGTAAACGAAGCCTATGAAATTCTGAGCGACCCTGAAAAACGAAGCCGGTATGACCAGTTCGGGCATGCAGGCGTGGATCCGTCGGCAGGCGGCCCGGGAGGCCCCGGCGGTTTCGGCGGTTTTGGCGGCTTTGGTGGCGGGTTTGACATGGAAGATATCTTTGGCAGTATTTTCGGTGGTGGCTTTGGTGGCGGAAGAGCGCGGCAAAACCGTCCCGAAAAGGGCAGAACGATTCAACAAAGTATAACGGTTACCTTCGAAGAAGCAGCGTTCGGCACAGAAAAAACCATTCGTGTCATCCGTATGGAAAACTGCGAAGAATGTAGTGGAAGCGGCGCAAAGAAGGGCACACAGCCGGAAACCTGTCCCACTTGCCGCGGCACCGGTCAGGTGCGTATGTCTATGGGCTTTATGAGCACGGCCAGAACGTGCGATACCTGCCGTGGTACGGGTAAAATTATTAAAGAACCTTGTGCAAAGTGCCAAGGCTACGGGCAGGTGCGCCATGACCGTACAATCAACGTGAAAATTCCCGCAGGCATTGCAGATGGGCAGGCTATTTCGATTCGCGGCGAAGGTGACCACGGCAAACGTGGCGGCCCGGCGGGTGATATCATATTGGAAATTCAGGTAAAAGAGCATCCGCTCTTCCAAAGACGCGGTGATGATGTAATTTGCCATATGCCGATTACGTTTGCGGAAGCGGCACTTGGCGCGGAGATGGAAGTGCCTACGCTCGATGGAAACGTACGGTACACAGTGCCGGAGGGCACACAAACCGGAAGCGTTTTCCGCCTTCGTGAAAAAGGCGTGCCGCATATAAACGGGCGTGGACGCGGTGACCAGCTTGTTTACGTCCAGATTGAAGTGCCCAAAAACCTCTCGGCGCCGCAGAAGGAACTCCTCAAACAGTTTGCGGATGCAACCGGCATGAAGAATTATAAAAACAAACAGAAGTTCGCAGATAAAATTCGAAACTATCTGGGAGGAGAAAAATGAAAGAATATTTAATTCCTAAAGTAGACAAAAGACCCGAAAATTGGGATGGATTTGAAAAAGCGAAGATCGACACTTTTTCGTGGATGGATAACGGGTACGCGCCCCGTGTAGAAGCCGCGCTTTGCTATGATGCGGAAGCTATATACGTGAAGTTTTGGGCATATGAGAAAGAAATTCGCTGCGTGCATCATGCACACGGTGAAAACGTGTATGAAGACAGCTGCGTAGAATTCTTTTTAAGACCCAACTGTGACCCCCGATACTTAAATCTCGAGACAAATGCGCTCGGGTATATGCTGATTGGCCTCGGGACGGAATCGGAAGGGCGAGAGGCGATCCTTGCCAAAGATGAGGAAATGCAGTTTGAAACCTCTGTAAAAGATGCGGAAAATTACAAGGACGATATGTGGACACTTTCGTACAGAGTTCCGTTTGCATTTCTCAAGAGATACTATCCCGGTGTAAACATCGTGGAAGAAGGCCTTCGCGGAAACCTCTTGAAATGCGGAGACTTTACAAAGTACGAGCATTACGGCATGTGGAGCCCGGTGGAAAACGCGACGCCGCAGTTCCATATTCCGGCATTCTTCGGGAAATTCACATTTGAGAAATAACAAAAAGAGCTGAAAGCTATGGCTTTCAGCTCTTTTTATGTAGCATCTTTATTACTGAATTTGCGCGGCCTTCACGGTGTTTTTCATAAGCATCGCAATCGTCATCGGGCCAACGCCACCGGGAACAGGCGTGATGGCAGCAGCCTTTTCCTTTACGGCATCAAAATCCACGTCGCCGCAAAGCTTGCCTTCTTCGTTTCGGTTCATACCTACGTCGATGACTACAGCGCCTTCCTTCACCATATCGGCCGTCACAAATTTGGCGCGGCCCACGGCGGCAACCAAAATATCAGCGCGGCGGCAAACGTCCGCAAGGTTTTGGGTGCGCGAGTGACAAATGGTAACAGTGCCGTTTGCGTGGAGAAGAAGCATGGCCTGAGGCTTTCCTACGATATTGCTTCTGCCGATAACCACGCATTCTTTTCCGGCCGGGTCAATGCCGCTTTCGCGAATCAGCTCCATAACACCGGCAGGAGTGCAGGGAAGAAAATCGTAGTTGCCAATCATAATTTTGCCTACGTTTACGGGGTGGAAGGCGTCTACATCCTTCTTCGGGTCAATGGCAAGGAGAACTCTTTCCTCCGAGATGTGCTTCGGAAGAGGAAGCTGGCAGAGAATGCCGCTGATTTCGGGACGCGTATTTAGCTTTTCGATTAAGGCAATCAGTTCTTCTTCCGTGGTTTCTTTGGGGAGGGCATGTTCTTCGGAATACACACCAATCTCTCCGCAAGCCTTTTTCTTGGAGTTTACATACACGCGGGAGGCGGGGTCATCCCCCACAATAATTACGGCAAGACCGGGGAAGATTCCCTTATCTTTTAAGGCCGCCACCTCATCGCGAAGCTCGTTTTTTACGCGTTGTGATACTTCTTTTCCGTTTAAAAGTTTCATGTTTTGTACCCTCATTTCCTAATAATTTTGCAACTAAATCACTTCTGCCCAGTTTCAGAAGTCCTTCTCGGGCAATTTTCCTGTTTTCGGGTTTGTATATCTGCAGAAGTGCACGTTGTAGTCTTTTTTCGTTTTCCGTACGCGGCACGTACACCGTCTCGCCTGTGAGAGGGTGGATGCCGGTGTAGAACATTGCGGTCGAGAGCGTGCCGGGCGTGGGATAAAAGTCCTGCACCTGCTCCGGATGAATATGATGTTTTTGCATGTAGACGGAAAGCTCTACCGCATCGTCAATCGTGCAGCCGGGATGGCTCGACATAAAGTACGGCACAAGGAATTGTCTGTCATTGTGCTTTCTGAATTTTTCGGCAAAACTCTCATACACGCGTGCACTTGGTTTGCCCATACAGCGCAAGGTGTTTTCGGCAATATGCTCGGGCGCTATGCGAAGCTGGCCGCTAATGTGATGTGCACAAAGCGCAGAGAAAAACGCGTCATTCTTTTCTCTTTCCAGATAATCATACCGAATACCTGAACGGATAAACACTTTTTTTACCTTTGGTAATTTGCGAAGCGCAGACAGCATTTTGAGGTATTTTTCGTGCGATACACGAAGGTTTTTGCAAGGGGTGGGGAAAAGACATTGCCTGTCTTTACAAAGACCGTGCGCAAGCTGTTTGTCACAAGCCGGCTGCATGAAATTCGCGGTCGGCCCGCCAACGTCGTGAATATAGCCTTTGAAGCTTGGATCATGTGTCATGCACTCGGCCTCACGAACTACGGAGTCTATGCTTCTGCTTTGCACGATGCGCCCTTGGTGAAAGGCGAGTGAACAGAAGTTACAGCTTCCAAAGCAGCCGCGATTGGCGGTGATGCTGAAAAGAATTTCAGAAAGCGCCGGGATTTCTTCTTCATAGGAAGGATGCGCCGCGCGCATATAGGGAAACTCGTACACCTCGTCAAGTTCTTTTTCAGAAAGAGGCATAGAGGGCGGGTTTTGTACCAAAAAGCGATTATCGTGCTTTTGTACGAGCGTTTTTCCGTTTATGGGGTCTTGGTTTATATATTGCAGTTTTGCGGCATTTGCATACGCCGCTTTGTTTTCCGTAATCTCGTTAAAAGAGGGAAGAAGCACAGCATCTTCGGGAGGCGTGGCAGTGACATATGCCGTACCCGGAACCCATGTGATTTCAGAAACGGGAATACCGCCTGCGAGCGCGTGTGCCACCTCGCGGATTGGCCGCTCGCCCATACCATAAATTAAAAGCGGTGCGCGGCTATCAAATAAAATACTGCGGCGCACTTTGTTGTCCCAATAATCATAATGCGCAAAGCGGCGCAGACTCGGCTCAATACCGCCAAGGATAATCGGCACATCTTTGCCAAAGGCGCGGCGCGCAAGGTTTGAATACACAATCGCACAGCGGTCAGGTCTGCCGCCAAAAACGCCGCCCGGCGCATAGGCGTCGGCGGAGCGTTTTTTCTTTGCCGCGGTGTAATTACTTACCATGGAGTCAAGATTTCCGCAGGAGAGCAAAACGCCAAGTCTTGGGGCAGGAAAAGCCGCAAAATCGGCTTCGGTGTCAAACCGCGGGCGCGCGAGAATTGCCACGCGAAACCCTTCTTTTTCGAGTACGCGGGAAATAATGGCCGCGCCAAAGGAAGGGTGGTCTATATAAGCATCTGCGCTTACGAGTAGAAAATCATATTCCTCCCAGCCGCGAGCCCTAATTTCGGCAGGGGAAATGGGTAAAAACGGCATAGCGTATCTCCTAACAAATCTCGGCGATAATATACTCGCCGGCAATAAAGGCAACCTTTGCACGGGTCTCGGACGTAAGAAGCGGTAAAATTACTTCTGCAGGTACAGTGCCTTCGGCGAGCGTCAGCTTGCTTTGTGCTACCGATCCGACTTTGCCATATCGGGGCGACAAAACAGAAATAGCGTTTTCATCATACATATTTTCTGCGTCATATGAAAGTGTAAATATACTGCCCACGGAAAAGGGAAGAAGCCCGAAATAATGCTTTTGTCCCGTAATGGTAATGTACAAAGCCATAAAAAGCACCGCCTCGATTACTTTTATATATCAGTATACCACAGATTACAGAATTTTGCAATCAAAAAAGGAAGGTTTTTGAAGCCTTCCTTTTTTCTCTTTATTTTCTTGTAAACCGCATTGTACCCATCATTTTCCCTTCCATACCGGGAGGAAGAATGTACTGGTATTCTATCCCGAGTGCTTCCATGCCCTGACGCCATAAAACGGGGAAATAGATGATGTCCTTATAGAAGAGAAGGGGATAATATACCTCTGTGTTTTTATAGGCAGTTCCGTTTATGGTAAGGGTGCCACTATAAAGCATGGCTTTGTCATACTCATTATTCGGCATAGAGGATGGACCTTGCAAAGAGGAGTGCGGTTCTTCGCCTGTTGTGAGTACAAGCCCTGTCTCTGGGGTCCATGCAGTGATAATGCCGAGTGCACGGCAAGTGTCATACGTGAGCGGAAAATAAGCAAGACCTAAATAGTTGATGAACGGATATAAAAGCTCGCGGTTATCGTACGTGTTTTCGCCGATTTGAATCATGTTCTGGCTTTTTAAAATATCATATTCCGGCTCGTGGCGGTAGATAAGCGGAGAAAGAATATTGCCCGCTGTGTCAATAAGACCTGTGCGAAGAAACGTTTGCCCGTAATAACCGGTTTCTGAAAAAGCAACATGCGCGGTTCCGTTTTGGAAATTGGAAGCGTTGGAATAGAGATGCGGTACAATGAGCTCGCCGTTTTTGTTGATAAAGCCGCGTATCCAGTTCTCGTCAGAAACCACAGCGAGACCTTCTGAAAAATCTGCGGCACCTCTGTAAATGGGAGGAATGACAATGTTCCAGTTCTCATCGAAAAATCCGGCGTGCCCGTCTATGTAGAAAAGCGACCGGCCTTCCACGGGCACACGGATTTCGCGATAGATGGCGGGCACAATGATATTGCCTTCTTTGTCCGTAACGCCCATATTTTCATACATCCAAACAGGACCGCCTGCGCCGGGAGACGGAACTTGTCTGGCGTTTGCGGATACGATTCGGAAGTTACCAAGGTCGTGCACTACGTGAAGTGTATTTTCCTCTGCAAGAACCGCTAGGGATGAGAAAACAAGGCAAAGTGCGAGTAAAAGGGAAAGAACTTTACATTTCTTTTTCATAGTGTACTCCTTTCTTGCGTTACACAGTCACAATATGAAGTCCCGCACGCCGAATGGGTTCCAGCTCGTCCTCGGTTGCTTTTTGGTTTGTAACGAGCACATCTGCCACATGCATAGGGGCAATTCGGGTGAGGGCGGTGCGGCCAATTTTGGTGTAATCTGCCGCAATGGTTGTGCTTTCGGAAAGTGCAAGCATCTGGCGGCAGATTTCGGCTTCTTGATTGTAATAAGTTGTAAATCCGTTTTCTGCATGAATTCCGTCTACGGATAAAATCAGCTTATCTGCATGGTAAGACCGAAGCTGATGCAAAGTATCGTCACCATACGTAAACTGATACTTCGTATTGACAAGTCCGCCAAGGAGCACAACATTGAAGCTTGTGTTACCGGAGGCCTCCAGCGCAATGGCAATGGAGTTTGTTATGATATTGATGTTTTGCCGCGCATTGAGCGCACGAAGAACGAAGAGGGTGGTAGTGCCCGAATTCATCATAACAGTATCATTATCTTTGATGGTTTCGGCAACATATTCGGCAATGGCCCTTTTTTCCGCTTCGTTTGTACCGGAACGCTGATTGAAATTCATGCTGTAATATGTTTTGTAGGAGCTTACGGCGCCGCCGTGCACGCGTGACAGAAGCCCGCGAGATTCAAGGTCGGCAAGATCGATGCGAATTGACACCTCAGAAATAGCAAAGAGGCGTGCAAGGTCTGCAACGCGTACCTTGCCGTTCTCGTGTAAAAGCTCCAAAATTTGTTCTCTACGCTGCTGTGCAGAAAGTTCCAAGGTTTGTTCCTCCTTTATCAGCCACCGAGGGCCGCCATATCTATGAGCGCATATTCCGAGGGAACGATATGCATTTCGGGTTTATTTTCTTTCGAAAGCTCGGACACTTTATAGAGAATGGAAATATCTCCCTGCAGTGTTTCTATACCGGCAAGAGAGGTGCCGTTTATATAAAAGCGCACGGTATCGCCCGAAGCAGACTTGTACTCGTCAAAGGGGAGTGTTTTGCCTTCAAACACACCGCTTGCACTTTGAACGAAAACAAGACCTTCCACAGGGATTGTATCACCCACCATTTTGCTTGCGGAGGATGCTACTTTCGAGGCACTCGTAATGACCATTTTGGACTGATGGTCGATCATGGAAGTAATGCCGTCTTTGATGACTACGCTGTAGGAGGCATCTTCGGCGACGGTTTTCATACCAATACTATCGGGGTGCACGGAAAGGAAAAACTCGCCCTTTCCGTTTTCGCCGGAGACCGTAGCTTTCATATAGTATGTTCCGCTTTTCAAAATGTCAATATAGGTTTGGGAAACGGACGGCGTAACTGAAACATCCTCTGCGGGGGCCTCGGTTTCAGGCGTAGCCGTCGCTTCGGCCGGAGCGGGCGTATTTTCAGGAGCCTTTTCGGAGGCATTGCACCCTGCAAGCAGTACAGAAATGGCAATTACAAAAAACAATACTCTTTTCATCATAATCTTCCTTTCAATCGGTATACAAACAGTATAGCATTTCTGTGCAGAAAATTCAACACTGTACTGAAAAATGTTATCAAAACGAAAAAGGTTGTCGCAAAATGCAGCAACCTTTCAAATCATCCGTTATTTTTCGTTTTTGTAGATTTCCTTGAAGTATTTGTAGGTATCTACCTTGAGTTCGCCGCAAGCAGCTTCGTCGCAGGCGATGATGCCGTCCTTGTGGAGCTGGAGCGCGCTGATGGTCCAGGCGTGGTCAACGCCGCCTTCAACACAGTGGCGCAGTGCACGGGCTTTGTTGTGGCCGCTGATAAGAAGGAGAACCTGCTTGGAATCGCATACCGTGCCGACACCAACGGAAAGAGCTGTCTTCGGCACCTTTTCGGGGTCGTTGTCAAAGAAACGGGAATTTACAATCAGAGTATCTTCTGTAAGGGCGCGTACGCCGGTGCGGGATGTGAGCGAGGTGAAGGGTTCATTGAAAGCAATGTGGCCGTCTACACCGCTGCCGCCGAGGAAAAGGTCGATGCCGCCATAAGAAGCAATTTTGTCTTCATACCGCTGACATTCTGCTTCAAGATCTTCTGCCATACCGTTTAAGATATTGATGTTTTCCTTCGGAATATCAATGTGATTAAAGAAATTATCGTGCATAAAGTACCAGTAGCTCTGGTCATGCTCTTTGGGAAGACCTACATATTCATCCATATTGAAGGTGACTACATTTTTGAAGCTGACAGCGCCTGCGCGGTTCATTTCGATGAGCTTCTTGTATACGCCAAGCGGGGAAGAACCCGTGGGAAGGCCTAAGATAAAAGGACGGTCTTCTTTGTGGTTGTTGATGGCATCGGCAATGTGATTTGCAGCCCAAGCACACATCTCGTTATAGTTGTTTTTGATGATCAGTTTCATTTTTCACACTCTCCTACTCGAAATAGTAAAAATTTAGAAATAAAATTTCTTATGAAGATATTATACCTGCTTTTTTTTGCTTTGTCCAGTTGTTTTATATATTTTTTAAAAGAGTGTTGAAATTTTTACATAAAAATGGTATACTAATTAAAAATATACGGTGAGGTGGACAAGATGTATATTACAAACGACATTAAGTATATTGGCGTAAATGACCATCAGGTGGATCTGTTTGAGGGACAATACGTGGTACCGAACGGTATGTCCTATAACTCGTATGCAATTCTGGATGAAAAAATTGCGATTATGGACACCGTGGACGCGGCATTTACACACGAATGGCTTGACAACGTGCAAAATGCTCTGGGAAGTCGCAAACCGGATTTTCTGATTGTACAACATATGGAACCGGATCATTCTGCCAATGTTCTGAATTTTGCCAAAACATATCCGGAAGCTAAAATCGTTGCATCCTCGAAGGCGTTCCAGATGATGCAGAATTTCTTTGATACAGATTTCAGTGACAGACGGATTGTTGTAGGCGAGGGAGACACGCTTTCGCTCGGCAAACATACGCTCGCATTTGTGACGGCACCTATGGTACACTGGCCGGAAGTACTTGTGACGTATGACAGCACGGATAAGGTCCTTTTTTCTGCGGACGGATTCGGCAAATTCGGTGCACTGGATGTAGAAGAAGATTGGGCCTGTGAAGCCCGAAGATATTATATCGGTATTGTAGGGAAATATGGCGCACAGGTGCAGGTGCTTCTGAAGAAAGCGGCAGGTCTCGATATTGAAATCATCTGTCCTTTGCACGGCCCTGTTTTAACCGAAAATCTCGGCTATTACCTAAATCTGTACAACACTTGGTCGAGCTATCAGCCGGAGGAAGAAGGCATCGTAATCGCCTATACCTCTGTATACGGCAACACAAAAAAAGCAGTTTTTCAGCTTGCGGAAAAGCTGAAAGCAAACGGCTGCCCCAAGGTTGTGGTCAACGACCTTGCACGCTGCGATATGGCAGAAGCTGTGGAAGATGCCTTTCGTTACAGTAAGCTGATTTTAGCCACCACCACATACAATGCCGAAATTTTCCCGTTTATGCGCGAGTTCATCATGCATCTTACGGAACGCGGATTTTCCAATCGTACGGTAGCTCTGATTGAAAACGGAAGTTGGGCACCGCTGGCGGCTAAAGTGATGCGCGAAATGTTTGCAAAAAGTAAGAATATTACTTTTGCAGAAACGGTTGTGACCATTAAGTCTGCGCTCGGCAAAGAAAGTAAAGAACAACTGGATGCACTTTCTGAGGAGCTTTGCGGAGAATATCTGGCCAAACAGGATTCCACTGCAAATAAAAATGATTTAAGTGCACTCTTTAATATCGGATACGGCCTTTATGTTGTCACTTCGAATGACGGCAAGAAGGACAACGGTCTTATCGTAAATACGGTAACCCAGGTCACCAGTACGCCAAACAGAATTGCCGTAACGATTAACAAAGAGAATTACTCGCACCATGTAATTCGCCAATCCGGAAAGCTTAACATCAATTGCCTTTCTAAGGATGCGCCGTTCTCTGTTTTTGAAAAGTTCGGCTTCCAGAGCGGCAGAAATGTAGATAAATTTGCAGACTGCACGCCACAACGTTCTGACAACGGGCTCGTATTCCTTCCGCGCTACATTAATTCATTTATGTCCTTGCGTGTGGAAGAGTACGTGGATCTGGATACACACGGAATGTTCATTTGTGCCGTTACAGAAGCGAGAGTCATTGCCCGGACGGAAACAATGACGTATACCTACTATCAGAATAATGTAAAGCCGAAGCCGGATACGGAAGGCAAAAAAGGATGTGTATGTAAAATTTGTGGCTATGTGTATGAAGGGGATAAACTGCCGGAAGATTTTGTTTGTCCGCTCTGCAAGCATGGCGCGGCAGATTTTGAAAAATTAGTATAAATGGAGGAATTGAAATGAAAAAGTATGTATGTGACGCCTGCGGATGGGTGTATGATGAAGCAGAAGGCGCTCCGGACATGGGCGTTGCACCGGGAACGAAGTTTGAAGATTTGCCGGATGATTTTGCCTGCCCACTGTGCGGCGTAGGAAAAGATATGTTTTCTGAAGAATAATGTACAAAAATTTCCCGCATTTTGTAATGCGGGAAATTTATATACTATGGGGTGATACAATGGAAATGGTTTGGCTTTCGGCTTTGGGTGTTGGCGGTGCAACGGTGATCGGTGCGCTGATTGGGTTTGCGTTCAAAAAAATATCGCATACATTTTCGGATATCGTTTTGTCTTTCGCGGCGGGTGTTATGCTTGCGGCGGCAGTTTTGGGGCTCATTGTGCCTTCACTTTCGTATGGCGGAGAATACGGGCTTGTTATAACGATTCTGGGAATCTTTGCAGGTGCATTCTGCTTGAGTTTTATGGACAAAGTTGTGCCGCACCTGCACAAACTGGTGGGCACAGAGACAGAAGAACACAAAAACAAACAGCTCGATAAGGTTTTGCTTTTTGTTACGGCTATTGCGATACATAATCTTCCCGAAGGGATTGCGGCCGGTGTTGGCTTTGGCTCTGGAAACACGGCGCAAGCGCTCATGATAGCCGGCGGCATCGCCCTGCAGAATATCCCGGAGGGTATGGTTATTATCGGGCCGATGCTTGCGAGTGGGGTGTCGCCTAAAAAGACGTTTATATGCGCCATGCTCACAGGTCTTGTGGAAGTGGCAGGAACGCTCCTTGGGTACTTTGCCGTAAGTCTCGCTTCTGCCATACTTCCGTTTGCACTTGCATTTGCAGGTGGTACGATGCTGTATGTAATCAGTGACGAGATGATTCCCGAAACACATGCACACGGAAGCCAAAGAGGGGCAACGTATGCACTTTTAGTTGGCTTTTGTGTTATGCTGATTTCGGATGTACTGCTCGGGTAAATAAAAAAACGAAGCAGGAAACCCTGCTCCGTTTTTTGGTGCGGCTGAAGGGACTTGAACCCCCACGTCGTAGACACCAGATCCTAAGTCTGGCGCGTCTGCCAATTCCGCCACAGCCGCATATGCAATTAGTATACCATATCAAACTGCAAGAATCAACTCTTTTTTTGAAAAATTACGGAAGGATGAATGAAATGGAAGAACGCGAAAGACTTCTGGAAATGCGAAAATATGAAGATGCACTCCAAAAACACGGCTATATGCAGATTGCGGGTGTGGATGAAGCGGGGAGAGGACCACTTGCGGGGGACGTGTTTGCTGCGGCTGTCATTTTGCCTTCGGATTTTCTGCCAACAGGACTAAATGATTCGAAAAAGCTCTCAGAGAAAAAGAGAGAACTGCTTTATGACGAGATCACAAAAAATGCGATAGCGTATGCGGTGGGGCGCGCAAGCGCGGAGGAAATTGACGAAATCAACATTTTGCAGGCAACGTATCTTGCAATGCGCCGCGCGGCGGAAGGACTTTCTGTTGTGCCGGATTATGTGCTTGTGGACGGGAATCCCATAAAAGGGATGCCGTTTCCGAATGCCTCTATAGTGAAAGGGGATAGCCTTTCGCTCTCGATTGCAGCCGCTTCCATTGTCGCAAAAGTTTCGCGTGACAGATATATGCTGGAGATGGATGCGATGTACCCGGGATACGGATTTGCGGTTCATAAAGGATATGGAACTAAGGCGCACAAGGATGCTGTCTTTGAAAACGGACCGTGCCCCATTCACAGACGTTCCTTCCTCAAAAAATGGTACGGGGGTGCAATGTGAGAGAAAAGGGACAGTTGGCAGAAAAAGAAGCGGCGAAATATCTGAAACGGCTTGGGTATAAAGTGTTGGAGCAAAATTATTTCAGCCGCTTTGGGGAAATCGACATTATTGCGGAAAAAGGCGAGTACCTTGTATTTGTGGAAGTAAAATTTCGTGGCAGTGACGCCTTTGGTGGCGGCGTGGCAGCGGTAGATCGCCGTAAACAAGAACGCATCAAAAAGACGGCGATGTTATATCTGCAAAAATATGAAGTGGAGCCGGCGGTGCGCTTTGATGTGGTTTCCATCACAAGTGCGGACGGCAAAATCCGAAAGGAAAATATGGAGATTATTGAAAATGCATTCTGCTGATGTAAGTGTATTTGATGCGCATTGTGACACTCTGGATAAGCTGCGCGACGGCGGCTCTCTGGAGAGAAAAGACCTGGAATTCAACCTTTCTGCGGCACGGGGCTATGCGCGCTATGTGCAGGTGATGGCAGTTTGGATCGATCCGGGCAGAAAAGAAACGGCGTATGATTTTGCAGTTAAGGGGATAAATCGCCTTCGTGTACCTTCGAACTGTATTATCAAAACAAAAGCAGATTTGAAGTGTCATACAAAAGGACCCGCGTTTCTCCTGGGAATTGAAGGCGGGGAACCTATTACCGAGAAGAACGACGTGGCACGTCTTTTTCAAAAATGTGTGCGGCTTATGACGCTTACCTGGAATGGGGCCAACAAAATATCGGATGCCGCCATGGATGAAAGAGAGGACGGCGGGCTTACCACGTTTGGGCGAGAGGTAATCGAAGAGATGGAGAACCTCGGTATGGCAGTGGATGTTTCGCATATTTCCGAAAAAGGATTCTGGGATGTCATTGGCGTGGCAAAGAGGCCCGTAATTGCTTCTCATTCCTGCGCGAAAGCGATTTGCGACCATCCGCGGAATCTTACGGATGCACAGTTCGCGGCCATTCGGCAAAACAGAGGCATGGTGGGTGTAAATTTCTATCCGGAATTTCTGGGTGGAGAGGATATAGAAGATGTTCTGCGCCACATTCTGCATTTTCTGGCAGAGGACGGGGAAGACTATGTAGGACTCGGAAGTGACTTCGATGGTATTTCCAGAACGCCGCACGGCCTTTCCGGGGCAAGAGATATGTGCAATCTGGCAGAGCGGCTTTTGCGAGAAAATATCGCGGAATCCGTGGTCAGAAAGGTGCTGTATGAAAATATGCAAAACTACTTTCTGAGGATCCTGCCAAAAGAAAATGAAAAAAATCGTATTTTTTGAAAAAAGTGCTTGCATTTGCAAAAAATATGTAGTATAATACTTGGGATACAAAATACACACGCCCAGCTGAGGCGGTGCAGTTCCGAAAGGCGCAGCGCTGTAGAAGCAGGCGGAGGTATAAACATTTTTGGAGGTGCTGATATGTCAGTAGTCGCAATGAAACAGTTATTGGAAGCAGGTGTTCACTTCGGTCACCAGACCAGAAGATGGAACCCCAAAATGGCCGAGTATATTTTTACCGAAAGAAACGGTATCTATATCATCGACCTGCAGAAGACCGTAAAGAAGATTGAAGAAGCCTATGCCTTTGTTCGCGATGTTGCTGCCGCCGGCGGCGAAATTCTGTACGTTGGTACAAAGAAGCAGGCACAGGAATCTATCAAGGAAGAAGCAGAACGCGTGGGCATGCATTTTGTAAATGCAAGATGGCTCGGCGGTATGATGACCAACTTCAAAACAATCAAGAAGAGAATTGAACGTCTCTACCAGCTCCAGAAGATGGAAGAAGACGGCACATTTGATCTTCTCACCAAGAAGGAAGTTATGAAGCTTCGCGGTGAAATGGAAAAACTCGAAAAGTACCTTGGCGGTATCAAAGATATGAAGAAGCTGCCGGGCGCACTCTTCGTAGTTGACCCGAAAAAGGAAAAGATTGCAATTGCAGAAGCAAAGAAGCTCAACATCCCTGTAGTTGCTATTGTAGATACAAACTGCGACCCTGAAGAAGTAGATTTTGCAATTCCTGGCAACGATGATGCTATCCGTGCCGTAAAGCTGATTGCTTCTGTTATTTCCAACGCTGTTTTGGAAGGCAGACAGGGCGAACAGATGGAAGCTGCAGCAGAAGCTGAAGAAGTAGAAGCTGAATAAGCTTTTCTTGTGGAAAGGATGAAAACAGAATTATGATTAGTGCAAGCACAGTTAAAGAATTAAGAGAAAGAACCGGCTGTGGCATGATGGACTGCAAGAAAGCTCTTGCTGCCACTGACGGCGATATGGACAAGGCAATTGAGTTCCTTCGCGAGAAGGGTCTGGCTGCTGCAGTAAAGAAAGCAGGCCGCATCGCTTCCGAAGGTCTTGTAGACATTCTGGTTGAAGGCAATGTAGGTGCTATGGTAGAAGTTAACTCTGAAACCGACTTCGTTGCAAAGAATGCAGAATTCCAGCAGTTCGTTAAGGACGTTGCAAAGCAGGTTATCAAAACCAATCCGGCAGATGTAGAAGCACTTCTTGATTCTAAGTTCGTAGATGGCGAAAACACCATCCGCGAAATGCTCACCGAAAAGATTGCTACAATCGGTGAAAATATGAACGTAAGACGCTTCGAACGCTTTGAAGGCAACGTAATCGGTTACGTACACGGCGGTGGCCGTATCGGCGTTATGGTAGCTTGCGAAGGCGACATTTCCGCTTCTGCAGCATATGATGCAGCACGCGATGCAGCAATGCAGATTGCCGCTATCAATCCTTTGTATCTTGACAAGGAAGTTGTTCCGGCAGAAGATATCGAAAAGGAAAAGAGCATCATCATTGCACAGATTAAGGAAGATCCGAAGAACGCCAATAAGCCCGATAACATCATCGAAAAGATGGTTGGCGGTAAAATCAACAAGTTCTTCGAACAGAACTGTCTCCTGCAGCAGGCATTCGTTAAGGATGACAGCGTAAGCGTAGGCAAGTATCTGGATGCGAACGGCGTAAAGCTTCTGAAGTATGCCCGCTTTGAAAAGGGCGAAGGCCTTGAAAAGAAAGTGGATGACTTTGCCAGCGAAGTAGCCGGTATGGTGAAATAAGAAACAAATCATAAAACCCCAAAATCACAATCGTGATTTTGGGGTTTTGGCTTATACCGGAAAAGAAAAGATACGTGCGGAAGGTTGTTGTTGACATTGGCATTTGTTTTTGATATAATCAATATGTATAAGTATAAGTATATACTATGAATTGTTTGAAAATTCATAGCGATACAGGGAGACATATGATGAAGACAGTTATGTTGGTTTTTGGCACGCGGCCGGAAGCGATTAAAATGTGTCCGCTTGTCAATGAGCTTAAAACGCGCAAAGATATTCATACTGTGGTTTGCGTAACAGGACAACATCGACAGATGCTTGATCAGGTGCTGGATGCATTTGATGTAGCGCCGGATTTCGATTTGTCCGTTATGAAAGACAAACAGACATTATTTGATATTACCACAAACATTTTGAATCGGATCGGGGACGTTTTGGACACGGTGAAGCCCGATGTTGTGCTTGTTCACGGAGATACGTCAACAACCTTTGTTACGGCACTTGCTTGTTTTTATAAACAAATTCCGGTGGGGCATGTGGAAGCGGGCCTTCGTACATATAACATTTACAGCCCGTACCCGGAAGAATTTAACAGACAGGCTGTATCGATCATTTCCAAATATAATTTCGCACCGACGGAGCTTTCGAAAGAAAACCTCATTCGTGAAGGGAAGGCCGAAGAGACGATTTTTGTAACCGGCAACACTGCTATTGATGCCCTCAAAACAACGGTGCGAGAGGACTACAAACATTCGGAACTCGATTGGGCCAACGGCAGCCGCCTTATAATGATTACGGCGCACAGACGGGAAAATTTGGGTAGACCGATGCACAATATGTTTCGCGCCATTCGCCGTGTGATGGAAGAACATCCGGATGTAAAGGCACTTTATCCGATTCATATGAACCCGGTGGTACGGCAAGCAGCGGAAGAGGAACTTGGCGGTTTCGAACGTATCCGGATTATTGAGCCACTGGAAGTTTTGGACTTTCACAACTTTCTGGCGAGAAGCTATATGATCCTGACCGATTCCGGAGGCATTCAGGAAGAAGCGCCTTCGCTCGGGAAGCCGGTTCTCGTTATGCGCGATACCACAGAGCGGCCGGAGGGCATAAAGGCCGGCACATTAAAGCTTGTAGGCACTGATGAAACTGTGATTTATGAGAATTTCAAATTGCTTCTTGAAAATGAAGAGGCATATGCAAAAATGTCGGAAGCAAGCAATCCGTACGGAGATGGATTTGCTTGTAAGAGAATAGCAGATATTTTGGAGGGGTAAGAGTATGTCGATGTTCAAAAACAAAACACTGATGATTACCGGTGGGACAGGTTCTTTTGGAAACGCGGTGCTGAACAGATTTTTAAAGACAGACATTGGAGAAATTCGCGTTTTTTCTAGAGATGAGAAAAAGCAGGACGATATGCGTCACGAGTTTCAGGCCAAGATGCCTGATGTTGCAGACAAAATCAAGTTTTATATTGGTGATGTCCGCGACATTGCAAGCGTTCGCAATGCGATGCACGGCGTGGATTATATTTTCCATGCCGCAGCACTCAAGCAGGTGCCTTCCTGCGAGTTTTTTCCGATGGAAGCTGTTCGCACGAACGTAATCGGTACCGATAATGTGCTTACTGTAGCCATTGAAGAGGGCGTAAAGTGTGTTATCTGCCTTTCTACGGATAAGGCTGCATACCCTGTAAATGCGATGGGCATCACAAAGGCTCTTGAAGAAAGAGTGGCTGTTGCAAAGGCAAGAAACACAGAAAAAACAAAAATTTGCTGCACAAGATACGGCAATGTTATGTGCTCCCGCGGTTCTGTTATTCCGCTTTGGATTGACCAGATTAAAGCAGGGAATCCTATTACCATTACCGAGCCGTCTATGACGCGTTTTATCATGTCTCTGGATGAGGCGGTAGACCTTGTACTCTTCGCTTTTGAAAATGGCGTAAACGGGGATATTCTTGTACAGAAGGCGCCGGCCTGCACTATCGAAACGCTCGCAAAAGCCGTTACGGAATTATTTAATCCCGAAACACAGATCCGGGTTATAGGCATTCGCCACGGTGAGAAGCTTTATGAAACGCTTCTTACAAACGAAGAATGCGAAATGGCTGTGGATATGGGCGACTTTTATCGTGTGCCCTCTGACAATCGCGGCCTGAATTATGATAAATATTTCAACGAAGGCGACAAAGAACGCAACACACTCCGTGAATTTGATTCCAGCAACACCGAACTTCTGAATGTAGAACAGGTAAAAGAAAAACTTCTGACACTCGAATACATTCGTGAAGAACTCCGTTCCATGTCAAAAAGCTTTTAAGGAGCCAAAATGAAGATTTTAATTACTGGCGCCGCAGGGTTTGTAGGCAAAAATCTGACAGAAGCACTGCAGAATATACAAAGCGGGAAAGATAAGACCCGTCCGGCCATTACTGTTGAGGAACTGTACCTCTACGACATAGATTCTCCGATGGCTCTTTTAGAAACGGCATGTAAGGAAGCGGATTTTGTTTTCAATCTTGCAGGCATAAACCGTCCGCAGAATGCAGAAGAATTTATGCAAGGAAATTTTGGTTTTGCATCTACCTTGCTGGACACCCTGAAAAAATATAAGAACACTTGTCCTGTTATGATATCTTCGTCTATTCAGGCAACCTGCATAGGGCGATATGACAGTGAGTATGGCAGATCTAAAAAGGCGGGGGAAGAGCTTGTCTTTTCTTATGGCGAGGAAACCGGTGCAAAAGTTCTGGTGTATCGCTTCCCGAATTTATTCGGCAAGTGGTGCCGTCCGAACTACAATTCTGCCGTTGCTACGTTTTGCAATAACGTGGCAAACGATTTGCCGATTCAGGTTAATGACAGAGAGGCACGTCTCGAGCTTCTTTATATCGATGACCTTGTGGCAGAAATGCTGGATGCGCTGGAGGATAAGGAACATCATTGTTTCTTTGACGGGATTGAAACCGTTTTGTGTGAGGACGGCGAGTATTGCGCGGCACCGGTGACCCATAAGGTTACGCTTGGGGACATTGTGGATCTTCTGGACGCTTTCAAGATGCAGACAAGCACGCTGGTTATGCCGGAAATTCCGCACAATTCATTTGCAAAGAAACTTTACAGCACGTATCTCAGTTATCTTCCAAAGGAAAAGGTTTCTTTTCCTCTGAAAATGAACGTAGATGAACGTGGGAGTTTCACGGAGCTTCTGAAAACCGAAAAATGCGGCCAGTTCTCTGTCAATATTTCAAAGCCGGGTATCACAAAAGGGCAGCACTGGCATAATACCAAGTGGGAGTTCTTTATTGTGGTTTCCGGAAAAGGTCTTATTCAGCAGCGCCGGATCGGCTCGGATGAAGTTTTGAATTTTGAAGTTTCCGGAGAAAAAATCGAAGCGGTGCATATGCTTCCGGGTTATACACATAACATTATTAATCTTTCCGATACGGAAAATCTGGTGACAGTAATGTGGGCCAACGAACAGTTTGACCCCTATCATCCAGACACATTTTTTGAGGTGGTGGAATCATGAATATCAAACTGGATTACAGTGATGTGAAATTCCAAAATAACGGAAAATTAAAACTTTTGATTATTGTCGGCACACGACCGGAAATCATCCGACTTGCTGCGGTTATTAATAAATGCCGCCGTTATTTTGATACCATTCTGGCGCACACTGGTCAAAACTATGACTACAATCTGAACGGCGTGTTTTTTGAGGACTTAAAACTTGCAGTTCCCGAAGTGTATATGGATGCTGTGGGGGATGACCTTGGGGCTACGGTCGGCAACATCATAAACTGTTCTTACAAACTGATGGTCGAGACAAAGCCGGATGCGCTTCTGGTTTTAGGGGACACAAACTCCTGTCTTTCTGTTATCAGCGCGAAGCGGTTGCACATCCCGATTTTTCATATGGAAGCAGGAAACCGCTGCAAAGATGAGTGTCTGCCGGAGGAAACAAACAGAAGAATCGTAGATATCATTTCTGATGTAAATCTTGCATATTCCGAACACGCGAGAAGATATCTGCATGAATGCGGACTTCCTAAAGAAAGAACGTATGTCACCGGTTCGCCGATGGCAGAGGTTCTGCATGAAAATCTCGCAGAAATTGAGGCGAGCGACATCCTTTCGAAGCTCGGCCTCGAAAAGAAAAAGTATATCTTGCTTTCTGCACACAGAGAGGAAAATATTGATACAGAGAAAAACTTCCTGTCTCTTTTCACGGCGATTAATACAATTGCTGAAAAGTATGATATGCCGATTCTGTATTCCTGCCATCCGAGAAGCAAAAAGCGTCTTTCGGAAAGCGGGTTTGCACTTGACAAACGCGTGATTCAGCACGAACCTCTCGGTTTTCATGATTACAATCATTTGCAGATGAATGCTTTTGCGGTTATTTCAGACAGCGGCACATTGCCGGAAGAATCCAGTTTCTTCACAAGTATTGGGAATCCCTTCCCGGCAGTATGCATCCGCACTTCTACAGAAAGGCCGGAGGCCTTGGATAAGGCTTGCTTCATTCTGGCCGGGATTGACGAAAATAGCCTCATACAAGCTGTGGAAACGGCTGTTTCCATGACGGCAGCCGGAGACCATGGCATACCGGTTCCGACGTACGTGGAAGAAAATGTTTCTACCAAGGTTGTTAAAATCATTCAGTCCTATACGGGCGTTGTCAACAAAATGGTCTGGAGAAAATAGAACGAAAGGGCAAAGCGTATGGATGAAACGGGCAAGATGCTGATAGGGATTCTTCGTTCCGCCTTAAATGGTTGGGAAGGCTACGAATCTGTGGCAGAGGCAGTAACACCCGATATTTTAAAAAATGTGTATAGCCTTGCAAAAAAACACGATCTTACTCACATCATTTCGCGATTTGTCCATGTTGCAAAATGTGAAACAGGGAGTGCGCTGCTCGAAACACTGGAACGCGAAGAGGTTATATCTGTGTACAGATGCGAGCAGATACAGCATACACTTTCTGAGATATGCCAAATCCTCGATGCAGCACAGATCGCATACATTCCGTTAAAAGGCGCAGTTCTTCGCGATTACTATCCGGATGCGCATATGCGTACAAGCTGTGATATCGATGTTTTAATCCATAAAAAGGACCTGGATGAAGCGATAAGTCAGCTGGAAAAACAAGGTTTTCAGTTTTTAGAAAAGCGCTACCATGACGCGGAACTTTGTTCGCCCGCCGGTGTGCATCTGGAACTTCATTTCAGTGTCTGCGAGAATATGAGAAACCTAGATGCAGTCCTTCAGGATGTATGGAAATATGCGACACCATCATCAGGAAGCCAATTTCAACTTGTGGAGGAGTTTTTTGTCTTTTACATATTCGCGCATGCGGCATACCATTTTCTTCGTGGTGGATGCGGAATACGTACTTTGACGGATGTGTGGATTATGGAACACAAGATGAAGATGCCGTTTTCTGCAGCAGAAGCTCTTTTAGAAAAGGCGGGGATTTTGACTTTTGCTGCTGAGGTGAGCGCACTCGCAAATAAGTGTTTTTCACAAGAAGAGGTTGTTTATACCGATCCGGTTTTTCAATATATTGTAAGCGGCGGTGTTTACGGCAATCAGGAAAATCATCTTGCTGTAAAGATGGAACAAACCGGAAACGCTTTTGGATATACTTTGAAAAGGCTGTTTTTGCCGTATATGAGTATGTCTGCGTCATATCCAACTTTGAAAAAGATGCCCTTCTTGTTGCCGGTTTTCTGGGTTATGAGATGGTGTAAGGCAATTTTAAAGAGAAAACAAATTTTGTCAGAATTCTCCGCTGTAACTGAAATTTCAGCAGAGGAAACAGAAAAAATCAAAGAAATCAGAACAAGGCTTGGGTTATAAAAAAACACGGTGCAATTTTGCACCGTGTTTTTCATTGGAATTAAACCGATATTTTGCCACCATTTTCCTTGCATAAAAATTCCTTGTTTGCAGACAATAGAGATGTTACTAAAATTAAAAGGAGAATCTCTGTATGAAAGCTACAGGAATTGTAAGAAGAATTGACGACCTTGGTCGTGTTGTAATTCCGAAAGAAATTCGCCGTACCATGCGCATTCGCGAAGGTGATCCCCTCGAGATTTTTACGAATCGGGACGGGGAAGTGATTTTCAAAAAGTACTCGCCGATCGGCGAACTCGGCGATTTTGCATCGCAGTATGCGGAAGCGCTTTCTAAAACTGCAGGGAGACCGGTTTGCATTACAGACAAGGATAATGTTATCGCGGTTTCCGGTGCGCCCAAGAAAGAGTTTTTTGAGAAAAGAGTAAGCCCTGAACTCGAAAGGATTATGAGTGAGAAAACGACCTTTCTTCGAAAGGAAAATACAAACACCGTCTCTGTAGCAGATGGAACGGAACGATATACAGCGGGTGTGGTAGTTCCCATCATTTCTGAAGGCGATCCTATTGGAAGTGTGATTATGCTTTCCGGAGAACGCGATGAACAAATGGGAGAGGTAGAAGAAAAGCTGGCACAGTCAGCAGCCGGTTTTTTGGGACGCCAAATGGAATAAAAACAAAAAAGCAATTCCAAAATGAACAAGTCCAGTAAAAACGGACAATAGAAAAAAAGCACCTCCTATGGTAGAATAAAAATACCATAGGAGGTTTTGTTATGTCAGGAATTAAAGGAATGAAAAAGTATCCACAAGGAATTAGAGAAAAGATTGTA
>JAZSIR010000021.1:0-108953 GCA_045533905.1 Clostridia bacterium | reverse complement strand
CTCCGATTTGACGGAGAAAAAACTGAGCAAATTATAAAATTTTGTTAGAAAAATGTTAGAAATGGCTAGAAAAACCGCTAGATAAGGGTGTAAAAACAAGGTTTGAACCTCGCTTAAACCCGCACGGTTAAGCCATTTGTGAGGGTATAGTTACAGTGTAACCGAGGGGATTTCGAGTGCGCCCCGTTATGACCACTTCGATACTTCTCCAGATATGAAATTGTTTTATATGTCAGCCCTGACAATTTTGGCAAAATGATATTTAAGGCAAAAACATGGGCAAAACAAGCAAAAGTAAGTTAAAAATAAAATTACAGAAACCGCATAAAATCAAGGGTTTCAGGCTACGAGAGTTCCGTTAGACGTAGAAGCTTTCGAGTCATGTCCGTTATGACCACTTCGATACTTCTCCATATTCGGTTAGCCCTCGCGGCGCGAGGCGAAAAAGGTGCGTAAAACACGGGCGCAAGCGTCCTCTTCGATGCCGTAGTATGTTTCGGGCATATGGGGGACGGGGGCGTCCTTGGGTTTATAGGCGCCGCAGTAAAGACGGCGAATACGCGCGTGGCGGATGGCCGCCATGCACATCGGGCACGGCTCGAGTGTGACGTAAAGGTCACAGTCGGAAAGGCGCCAGTCGCCGAGTGTTTCGGCGGCGCGGCGAATCGCCAGAATTTCCGCATGGGCGGTAGGGTCACAGAGGGCTTCGGTTTCGTTATGGGCAGAGGCAATAATTTCCCCATTTCGCACAATAACGGCACCCACCGGAATTTCCGATACATCTTCCGCGGCCTTTTCGGCAAGCGAAATGGCAGCCTCCATAAACCTATTCATGGCGCGAAACGCTCCTTTTCTCTAACATCTATAAATGATATCACATTTTCCTTTCGACGTCAACAGTTTTTTGAAAAAAGCGGCCTTCTCTTCCGGCAAAACCTTTTGAATACGGACACGTCTCACCAAAAATGGCAGAAAGCAATATTGCGAGGGGTGCCCGGGGCGTGCTACAATAAAAGTACAAAAGAAAAGGAGGCGTATGGTGTGGTTGTAGATTCCATTCAAAACAGCGATGCATACGAGAGCCTGCATAAGGCATTTCCGAAAGTTTTTGCCTTTTTAAAAACACTTTCCGAGGACGCGGCACCCGGCCCGTTCGTCTTGGAAGAGGGCAATGTGTACGGAAACATTGTGGAGAAAGAGACGACGGCGGTGATAGGCGAAGCGCCGTTTGAAAAACACGAAAAATTCTTCGACATTCATTATATGCTCCAGGGAGAAGAGCTTTTTGGCTATCAGGACAAATCGCTTCTTACGGTGACGCACGCGTATGACGAGAAGGACGATTACGCGCTCCTTTCGGGATGCGGCACGGCGGTGCATTTCCCCAAAGGATTTTTCTGCATCACCTTCCCCCAGGATGCACACACGCCGGACGGCATTTTGGAGGCACCGGGGAAAATTAAACGTGTTGTTGTAAAAGTGAGAATTTAAATACAGAAAGGAAAGAAGAAACATGGAATTTAAAAAAGGATTTTATCCGGCACTCGGCACGCCCCTGGACAAGGATGGCAACCTCGTAGAGGAAAGCTATGTAAAGCAGATTGACCTTATGATTGAGGCCGGCGCCTCCGGTGCACTTTGCATGGGCAGTATGGGCGTTGAAAACGTACTTTCCAAAGAAACATACAAGAAAACCGCAGAAGTTGCGGTAAAGGCAGTGGCCGGCCGCGTTCCGCTTTTTATCGGCGTTATGGACCCGTCTGTATACCGCGTAAAGGAACGCCTCGATATGATAGGCGACCTTGACTTCGACGGCGTTGTAGTGACAGCTCCGTTTTACGGCAAAGAGTCGGACGGCGCACTTTTATCCTTCTTCCGCGCAGTAGCCGATATTTCGCCGAAGCCCGTATATCTTTATGACCTTCCGGGCGTAACACAGAATAAGATTACGTGGCCGATGGTCGAGGAGCTTGTAAAGCATCCGAATATCAAGGGTATGAAGACGCCCGACACCGTTCTCGTTCGCAAAATTCTCCGCGATTATCCGGACTTCGCTGTATTTTACTCGAACCTGGATGTTTTTGATGTCGGCGCGGCATATGGCATTCCGAATTTCCTTGACGGTATGTTCACCTGCACGCCGAAAAACGCAGCCGAATTTGTACGCTGCCAAAAGGCAGGGGACATTGAGGGTTGCCGCATCGCACTCGATAATATTTTAGACCTTCGCGACCTTATGTTCCAAAACGGCCTCTGGCCGGGATATACAATCGCCATGAATCTCCTCGGGCTTTCCGGCGAGTACCATAAAGGCTACCATGTTTTGCCGCCTCTGCCCGGCGAAGTAGAAGCTATTACGAACTTTATGAAGAAAATTGGCGAACTTTAAGGAGGAAAAACGATGATTTCTTGCACAGAGTTTATCCCGCTTTATAGTGAATTCTTCTGGTTTTTGGATGAAAAGGGCGGCCATGATGCCGTACTCAAATACTGGTACTACATTGCCGATAACGGCATCGGTGACAAAACGAACCCGAATAGCCTCATTTCCTTTGTAGAAAGAGAAAAAGAAGGCGATGCGTACTACGGCGCAGTAAAGTACTGGCAGCATACATTGGCAGAAGAAGCGAGCGATGTGTTGAAGGTGCATGACCTCAAGAATAAATGCACGTATAGCCATATGCGCCACTGCCCTTCGCGCGGCAGACTGAATGCTTTAAAGCATATCGAACCGTATTATGACTACTGCGGCCATTGCGATATCATTTACCAGCACATTCTGGATCGATACGGCATCATGCATGAGATGGACCTTTCTAAAATCGACAATGCAGAGTGCTCGTCCTTCCTATACGATATCAAAACCGGTATAGACAAGGAATCTGCTATGCGCATTGACGACACGAAGATCGTGGAGGATTTGAAGCCGGAGGACAATAAGTACCTCCACCGCGACTTCCACGTTTCCGGCGACCTTGCCCTTCGCTACTGCGGTGAGCAGTTTGGTGACGAAGAGGTTGTGCTTTTTCTTACGAATTTCACCAAGAAATTCTATGCGCCGCAGATTGAAGATATAAAGGCACGCGGCCTTGTAGCTTTCAAAGAGTGGATTGAAAAGACATACGAAGTGGAAGAAGCTTCCGACGTTTTAACAACCGAGCTTACGGATGACAAGCTCACGGTAACCATTTCGAAGTGCCCTGTAGTAGCCTACATGCGCTCACTCCATCAGGAGCCCACGAAGCACTACGTGGAGGAAACGAGAACGGTGTACCGCACCGCGGCAGAAGAAGCAGGCTTCGATTTCGATATGGAATACTACACAGAGGATGGCGGCACACGCTTTACCATCCGTAAAAAATAAGGAGTAAGAAATGCTCGAAACTGTAAAAGCAATTGATATTCATACCCATATAAACCACGGCTCGCCGTTTGATACAAGCATGGCGGGGCGCGAAGAATCGTATAACTGCACGCTCGACTTCCTTCTTCGGGAATACGATGCCTGCAATATCGCCTGCGGCGCGTTTTCGACGTTTGCCGGCGTAATTTCCGACCGCGTGGTGTGTGCGGAGAATGACTATATGTATGCACTCTCGAAAGAAAATCCGCGTGTGTACCAATGGGTGGTGATCGAGCCACGGCAGGACGATACGTTTTTACAGGCAGACAAAATGCTTTCTTCTGAAAAGTGCCTCGGGATTAAGATTCATCCCGGCGCACACGGGTACGATATCCGTGCCTATGGGGACAAAATTTTCGGGTATGCAAATGAGAAGGAGGCTGCGGTGGTCATGCATCCGCAGTGTCTCGATTCCCTTGCAGAGCTTGCCGATAAGTACCCCAAAATGAAATTGATAATTGCCCATGTATACGGCAAGGGGCATGTAGATGCAGCGCTTGGGGCGAAGCATAAAAATATCTATGTCGACACGTCCGGCAGTGGCAGCTTTTCGAACAATATCATTGAATATGCTACAGAAAAGCTCGGGTCCGAAAAGATTCTTTTCGGCACGGACACATATTCCTCCGCGTCTCAATATGGTCGCATAGTGTATGCTAGAATCTCGGAAAAGGATAAGGTCAATATCCTCCGTGATAATGCGCTGCGTCTCTTTCCCCAAAAACTCGAGCCGTACAAGGTTTGACATTCCGTCAATCAAAAGCAAAAACAGCATCGAAAGCTTTCGATGCTGTTTTTGCGTCTTTCTATTGCTTTTTACAAAGCGGTATGCTATAATAAAGCCGAAGAAAGGAGTGTCGTGGATGCGAAGCTTCAAAAACCCCATTATTCAGACCGAAAGAGGCGGCCGCACGGCCGATCCGCACGTGACAAGATACGGCGGCTATTATTACCACTGCTACGAGGCGGGAGACGGTGTGTATCTCGCGCGGGCAAAGAACCTCTGGGAAATCGGTGAAGGCGAGAAGTGCCGCGTATATACCGTGCCGGATGCCGCAGGGTACACGGCCTGGTTTGCACCGGAGCTCCATCTTCTGGACGGAAACTGGTACATTTACGCCGCGCCCCTTGTGGACGGGGAACGGCTTCACACGATGTGTGTGCTTGAAAGAAAGGGGGAGGACCCTTTCGGCCCCTTCCAAAGCCTCGGTATTATAAAGGGGCTTGAAGGCGAATGGAGCATCGACGGCACCCTTTTGGAACACGAGGGCAACCGGTGGTTTATATGGACGAAGTGCAAGGAAATGTTTATGGCGAAAATGTCGTCCCCTGATAGCATCGAAAAGCCGTTTATTTCCGTTATGAAGCCCGAGCTTCCTTTTGAAACACGGGAAGGGCTTGTAAATGAGGGCCCCGCAATCCTACGGCATAACGGGAAAATCCATCTTGTGTTCAGCGCGAACGACAGCCGGTATGACGAATACTGCCTCGGCGTTATGACGTTTTGCGGCGGTGATATTTCGGATATGCAGAACTGGACGAAGCATAACCGCGCTTTTTTCGAAAAAACGGAAGATATTTTCGGCCCCGGGCACTGCTCCTTTACAACGGTTACAGAGGATGGGCGGGAGGCAGACTATATCGTATACCACGCGAATCTCGAGTCCGGCTCCGGCTGGCACGGGAGAAGTGTGTGGGCGCAGGAAATTTTCTGGGACGAGGACGATTTGCCCGTTTTCGGAAAACCCGAAAGATAAGAGAGATAGAAAAAGACTTGCCTTCCGGCAAGTCTTTTTTGTTGGCACCCTCTACGCGAGTCGAACGCGTGACTAGCCCTTAGGAGGGGCTTGTTATATCCACTTAACTAAGAGGGCGAATATGCGTATATTTAAGTTTTTCTGCAGAGGGCAAGAAGAACCAAAACAAGCCCCTCCTAAGTGCAATGGAGGCTTGTTATTATGAGCGAAGCGAATAACACGGTTCGCCCAGCCGTCAAAATCTGTGATTTTGGAAACGGCGTGCGGTTCGTATATCCACTTAACTAAGAGGGCATACCGATAGTATACCCTAAAAATGCGGCGTTGTCAATCGGGTTTTGCCGCTTTTTTGGGGGCGGACTTGACAAATGGCGGAAAAACGCGTATACTAAAAGATAACAAACCTTGTGGAGGCAAAAATGGAAGAGATTAAAAAGGCTGTTGTGACCGCGTTGGAAGCGCTCACAAAAGAGGCCAATATACAAAAAGGTGAAATTGTGATTCTCGGCTGCAGCACGAGTGAGGTTGTGGGCGAGAAAATCGGAAAAGGCTCGGTGCCGGATGTGGGCGATGCCATAATTTCCGCGGCGCTTTCCGTTTTGGAGCCGCTCGGGGTCTATCTCGCGGTGGGGTGCTGTGAGCACTTAAACCGCGCCGTAATTCTCTCAAGAGAAGCGGCGGAAAAATACGGCTTTGAAATCGTTTCTGTAATCCCCCGGCCGAAGGCAGGCGGCAGCGCAGCCACGGCGGCATACAAGAGAATCCCCGATGCTGTTGCGGTAGAATTTGCACGTTGCCACGCCGGTATGGATATCGGCGATACGTTTATCGGGATGCACCTTCGCCACGTGGCGGTGCCTGTAAGACTTCCCGTTTCGAAGATTGGCGAGGCGCACGTAACCTTTGCAAAAACACGCCCGAAATTTATCGGCGGCAGCCGTGCAGTGTACGAAATCTAACGTAGGAGAGATATACGTTGAAGAAAAAACTTGCTTTTTGCATTTTAGCTCTGCTTCTCATCCCTCTGGCGGCTTCGGCAGATACGAATGCCGTTGGCGCGGTGGATGCCACATCACTTAATGTGCGCGTGGCGCCTTCTATGGATGCAGGCGTTATGGGGCAGCTTTATAGCGGCCAGAAAATGAATATTATTACGAAAACCGGCGGCGAATGGTTTAAGATTGAGTTTGAAGGCGGCATCGGGTATGTGCACGCCGACTATGTGGCCGACAGCCGCGCCGGCACGCCCGTAGTGTACGATAAAACGGCAGATATGTCCATCCAGACGGCAGAGGGCACGGAGAAGGGGCAGCTTGTTGTGGCCACCGCTTCAAAATACCTCGGCATTCCGTATGTATATGGCGGCTCCACGCCCGCAGGGTTTGACTGCAGCGGTCTTGTGCAGTATGTGTTCCGCGAGCTCGGTGTTTCCTTAAATCGCGTTGCGGCGGACCAGACGGCGCACGGCATACCGGTAACGCGCGAAAACCTAAAACCCGGTGACATTGTATTCTTCCACAACACGAGTAAATACACCCGTATTAACCACGTAGGCATCTATGTGGGAGACGGTAACTTTATCCACGCCCCGCAGACGGGGGATGTGGTCAAAATCACCACACTGCAGTCGGGCTATTATGCAGGAACCTTCGTAACGGCGAGAAGAATTTTCGAATAGGGTAAAGCTGTCATCTTTTTCGGGTGACAGCTTTTTCATTTGCAAAAAAAGACTGGCATTTTTATCCGGTCTGTGCTATACTTATAATGATATGAAAAAAACAGGAGGCGACGCATTTGGAATATTTACAGTCCGCGATCTTAGGTCTCGTGCAGGGGCTTACGGAGTTTTTGCCGGTTTCCAGCTCCGGGCATCTTGCCATTTTCAAAGAAATTCTCGGGGCAGACGCGCTTACCACCACGCTCACGCTTGACATTCTTCTGCACGTGGGCACGCTTTTCGCCGTGTTCCTTGTGTACTACAAAGATATCTGGGCCCTTATCCGTGAGTTTTTCCTGATGGTGTGGGATGTCCTTCGCGGGAAGCCTGATTTCAAGTCGCCGTACCGCCGCTTTGTCCTGATGGTCATTATCGGCAGTATTCCCGCGGGCATTGTGGGCGTTTTCTTCAAAGACGCTATCAGCACGCTTCCGCTTTTTGCCATCGGCATCGCCCTTTTTGTAACGGCGATTCTTCTCTGGATTTCCGACAGGCTCCCCGAAGGGGGTAAGACGATGGAGACAGCATCTCTCCCGTCCGCGTTTTTAGTTGGTCTTTTCCAGGGCTTTGCGATTCTGCCCGGCATCAGCCGTTCGGGCTCTACCATTGTGGGTGCGCGCACGGCAGGCTACACGCGGGAATTTGCAGTAAAGTTTTCTTTTATCCTTTCCATTCCCGCAATCCTCGGCGCCGCGCTTTTGGATGTCTTGGATATTATCACGGGTGAGGCGGCGGCAATCGCCGTACTTCCTGCACTCGTTGGTATGGCGGTGGCGGCCATCTCCGGCTTTTTTGCCATCCGCTGGCTTTTAAAGCTGGTGCAAAACAGCAAGTTCCATTATTTTTCGTATTACTGCCTTTTTGCAGGTATTTTGTCATTCATTCTGTATTTCGGAGGATAAGCTATGGCGCAGCGTAAACGGATTCCCGCAAAGAGTGTTCCGAAAAAGGAGGCACCCTCGCGAGAAATGTGGGCAATGATTTTCATTGCCGTCGGCATTATTATGGCCCTTTGCTTTTATACGGAGGCGCGCATCTCACCGCTCGGTAAAATTGTGAACGGCCTCGGCCTTGGCATCTTTGGCGTGATGGGGTATGTGCTGCCTCTCTATCTCGTCGTGTTCGGGGTGCATTATCTGATAAAACGAAACATCGCGGCCTATAAAAGAAACTACATTCTGGCGCTTGTTATTCTTGTGCTCCTTTCCTCTTTGGTGCACGTTTTCCGCGGCGTACATATGTGGAGCTTTGATGCTTTTTACTATGACCATATGGCAGGCGGCCTTCTGGGCGGCGTACTTGCCACCGCGCTCGTAAAGCTTTCCACGAAAGCCGTTTCGGCCGTCATTTTAATCGGTGTTCTGCTTCTTTTAGGCGTATGGATTACGAACATTTCCGTGTCGGATATTCTGGAAGCGGTCCGCGCGAAGTTTGCCGCGCGCGAGAAGGCGCCGCGTGCAGAAGTGAGGAAGGAAGCACCGGCACCGGAAGAGAAGAAAAAGCCGGCAAAGGCCGAAAAGAAAGAGGACGAGGAACCGTTTGATTTTGAGAAAATAAAGATTATTGCGCACGACCAGATTTCCGTGCACGATGTGCCCGAAGAGGAGAAAGCGGCGGAAGAAGCGCCGAAGACGCCCGAAAAGGAGGAAGAGGTCGGCCCGCCCGTTGCCGTTTCGGAAATTGAAGAGGAAATTGCGGAAAGACGGGAGGAGCGCATATACGTATTTCCTTCGACGGATCTACTCGCAATGCCGCGGCAAAACCGCCCCGAAAAGGCGGAGGACCTCCGCGAAAATGCGAAAAAGCTTGTGGAAACGCTCCAAAGTTTTGGCGTAGGCGCCAAAATTTTAGAAGTTACAAAGGGGCCGAACATCACGCGGTATGAGCTGCAGCCTTCCGCCGGTGTAAAGGTTAGTAAAATCGTAAATCTCGCCGATGATATCGCTTTAAACCTTGCCGCAACGGCTGTACGTATCGAAGCACCTATCCCCGGAAAGGCCGCGGTTGGCATTGAGGTGCCGAACGCAAATGCCGCCACGGTAACGCTTCGCGAAATGCTGGAGACGCCCGAGTTTCGGGATTTCAAAGCCAAAACGGCGTTTGCTGTCGGCAAGGATATTTCCGGGCAGACGATGGTGGCGGACCTTTCAAAGATGCCGCATCTTCTCATTGCCGGTGCCACGGGCTCGGGTAAGAGCGTCTGCATTAACACCCTCATTGCAAGCCTTATCTATAAGGCGGCGCCCGAAGATGTGCGCCTTTTGATGATTGACCCGAAAGTGGTAGAGCTGAAAGTATATAACGGTCTTCCGCACCTTTTAATTCCGGTAGTTACCGACCCGCGAAAGGCGGCAGGTGCCTTAAACTGGGCCGTTACAGAAATGCTTCGCCGCTACCAGCTTTTCTCGGATAGTAATGTTAGAAACCTCGCAGGCTATAACGAGTATCTCGTGAGCGAAGGCGAAAAGACGATGGAATCCATCATCATTATCGTGGACGAGCTTGCCGACCTTATGATGGCGGCGCCCCACGAGGTGGAGGATGCGATTTGCCGCCTCGCGCAGATGGGGCGTGCGGCCGGCATTCACCTTGTTATCGCTACCCAGCGTCCGAGTGTGGATGTTATCACGGGCCTTATTAAGGCAAACATTCCTTCGCGCATTGCCTTTGCTGTTGCCAGCCAAATTGATAGCCGCACGATTCTCGATATGATGGGCGCGGAGCGTTTGCTTGGGAAAGGCGATATGCTCTATTTGCCGTTTGGCGCGTCAAAACCGATTCGTCTGCAGGGCGCGTTTATCTCCGACAGCGAAGTGGAACGCCTTGTGGAATTCGTAAAGGGCGAGGAGGAAGCCGTGTATGACGAGGAGATTATGGAAAAACTCGAACGCGGTGACACCGAGGAGGAAGACGATCCGGGCGATAGCGACGAGCTTCTCCCCGCAGCCATCGAAACCGTTGTAGAAAGCGGACAAGCTTCCGTTTCCTTCATTCAGAGAAGACTCAAAGTAGGCTATAGCCGCGCCGGCCGCATTATTGACCAGATGGAAGCACGCGGCATTATCGGGCCGCACGAAGGCGCAAAACCGCGGCAGGTACTCATCACAAAACAACAGTACTACGAAATGAAAATGCATACAGATGACGAGCCTTCAAAAGAGTAACATGGAAAAGAGCAGTAAAACTTATGTTTTACTGCTCTTTTGAGTTCGATCCATTAACGGGGATAGGAAAAAAAGATGCAGAAGGGAAAAACTTCACCACTTGCAGATGTCGCAAATCTCGCTTTTGGTTGTTTACTCCTTTTCCGTACTTTCCAAAACGGGCGCTTTACGGAGCGTGCCGCCGATTCGAAGGAAGACGGCGCAAAAAGTGCGGCGGCTTGCCTGAGAGAGACGAGGAAGACTTTTCGAGAGAAAAGGCTTTCGAGCGGAAAGGCGGCAAAAGGCGAAAGCCTTTTAGCGAAGCGCGCCCTGTGGGGGTGGTAGGGGCGTCACATAACGCCCCTACAAAAAGAGAACTTTACTAAAAAGCTTTTTTACGCCTACGCGCAAAACGACATCAGCAAAAAGAGCAGTAAAACAAAAGTTTTACTGCTCTTTTTGTCTACTCTAGTCCTAGAAAGAACTCGTCATATGCACAATCGTAGATTTTGCGGAGTTCTACGAGGACGCTCACGCGCACGTTTAGTTCCCCGTTTTCATACTTTGCATAGGTGCTTCTGCCAATGTCGCATCCGCGCCGTTGTAACTCCGCGCAAAGTTTTTCCTGCGAAATATCATGCGCGAGACGAAGCCTTCTTATATTGTCGCCAATGTTTAGGTCTCTCCTTATTTTCTGCTCCATACATACATCCCCCAAAGTTCATAATTGACCAGTATCGGTTGCAATCAAGTATATTGTATGATATAATTACAGAAAATATTGTCCGCTATACTGGTCGAAAGAGGGGAGAATATGTACGAAACAGAAAAAAGTTCCTGTTGTTGTTTTTTGGGGCACCGCAATGTGAAAGAAACAGAGGCTCTTTGGCAAATACTGCATCGCCATATTGAGCATTTGATTACGGAAAAGGCAGTAAGTACTTTTTTGTTTGGCAGTAAAAGTCAGTTTGACGAAATTTGCTATCGCGTTGTTACTTCTCTAAAAGAAAAATACCCCCACATACAGAGAGTGTATGTGAGGGCGGAATTTCCATATATAGGAGAAGAATATAGAGCATATCTCCTGCAAGGATATGAAGATACCTACTTCCCCCAAAGCGTACATGCTGCAGGGCGAGGCGTCTATATAAAAAGAAATTTTGAAATGATAGATACATGTGCATTCTGTGTTTTCTATTATGATGTGCAGTATGCGCTCCCGAAGAATTCGCAACAAATGCCAAAAAGCGGTACAAAAATTGCTTATTTGTATGCAGAGCGAAAGGGACGTTCCATATTTAATGCGGCAGAGATGCTGGGCCATTACTAAAAAGAGCAGTAAAACTTTTGTTTTACTGCTCTTTTAATTTTCTATAGTAGTTCTTCAGCTGTGATGATGGAAATTTTCATCTCTCGAAGCATAGGCTCCCACTTTTCAAACTCGAAGCAGAGGGAGGAGGGCGTATGTGCATCGCCCGAAAGGAGCACGCGGCCGCCTCTGTCTCGAATCATCTCGAGCTGCTCGCGCGAGGGATAGGGGAAATCCCGATACCCTCGGAAGATGGCGCCTGTGTTTACCTCAAAGGGAAGACCGCTTTCTAAAAGCGCAGAAAGCGCCGTTTTCCACGCCTTTTGGTAACGCGGATGCGCCTCGTCAAAAAGCGCGCCGCCCCGGTTGAATTTCGAAACAAGGTCAAAGTGCCCGATAAAGGTGGGATGAAGCGTAGCGGGAACGGTTGCCACCGCTTCAAAATAGCGTTCGGCAAAGGCGTAGTAGTCGCCGCCGAAATGCGTTTCCACATTCTTTTTGAAAACTTCGGGCGAGTGGTCCACGGAAAGATACACGCCGTCCTTTTCCACGTAGTGCACCGAGCCGATTACATAGGAAAAACCGGAGAGCGGCGTATCACCGTAGAGGTCCGCCTCCATGCCGCAGTAAATGCGGATGCGGTCTTTGTATTCTTCGGAAAGCGCCAAAATCTCGCGGCGGTATTCCTCGGTTTTTTCTATTTTAAGGCAGTAGTCCGCATCAAACCCCGTGTGCGCGTGGGAAGAAAAGCCGATAGCCTCCATACCGCGTTTGATGGCGGCTTCTACCATTTCGCGCGGCGAAGCTGCGCCGTCGCAAAACGTGGTGTGCACGTGAAAATCCATCATTTCGTCATTTTCTCCTGCTTTACCTTGTGGTCAATCACATGGCGGGAGGCAAGCTCACGGTGAATGTCAGAGAGCGAAATGCCCATTTCAATCATCATAACCATCACGTGGTAGGTAAGGTCTGCAATTTCGTAAATCGTTTCCTTCTTGTCATCGTCCTTTGCGGCGATGATAACTTCCGTGCATTCCTCGCCAACCTTTTTAAGCATTTTATCAAGTCCCTTTTCAAAAAGGTATGTGGTGTAGGAGCCTTCCTTCTTCTCTGTCTTTCTGCCTTCGATGAGCGTCATTAAAGCTTCTAAAGAGAAAGCGGAGCGCTCGTCATTTTCAAAAACAGGGTGCGTAAAGCAGGAATCCGTACCCTCATGGCAGGCAGGGCCTTCCTTGTCAACAAGTACTACGAGTGCATCGTTATCGCAGTCGGCCGTAATCGAAACGACGTGCTGGAAGTTGCCGCTTGTTTCGCCCTTTCGCCAGAGTTCCTGACGGGAACGGCTAAAAAAGCACGTTTTCTTTTCTTCCATCGAAATCATAAGGCTTTCGCGGTTCATATAGGCAAGTGTTAACACCTTTTTCGTTTCCGCGTCCACCACAATGGCGGGGATGAGCCCCTTTTCGTCAAATTTCAAGCTATCGATATTCAGCATTGTTAAAACCTCCTAAAGTCGTACCGGGATATCTTCCGCGGCAAGTGTTTTCTTAAGGTCACAAATATCCACTTCCCCAAAGTGGAAAATAGAAGCGGCAAGACCCGCGTCTACCTTGGGAAGGGATTTGAAAAGCGTGGTAAAGTCTTCCTTGCACCCTGCGCCGCCCGAGGCAATTACGGGCACCGAAACGGCGTTGCACACAGCTTCGAGCATCGGAAGGTCGAAGCCTTTTTTTACACCGTCCGTATCAATGGAATTTACAACGACTTCGCCCGCACCCATCGAAACACATCTTTTTATCCATTCGATGGCTTCCATGCCGGTGTTTTCCCGTCCGCCCTTCGCGAACACGCGAAATACGCCGTCCACACGCTTTACGTCCGCCGATAAAACGACGCATTGGTCGCCGTAGCGCTTGGCCGCCTCATAAATGAGGTTCGGGTTTTTAATCGCGCCCGAGTTTACGCTTACCTTGTCGGCCCCGCATTTTAAAACGCGGTCGAAATCTTCTAAGGTATTGATGCCGCCGCCGACAGTGAGCGGAATGAAAATGGTGCGCGCCACTTCGCACAAAATGTCGGTAAAAAGGGCGCGCCCTTCGGCGGATGCGGTAATATCATAAAAAACAAGTTCATCGGCGCCTGCGCGGCTATAGTAGCGCCCAAGCTCGATGGGGGAGGAAACATCGGAAAGTCCCTCAAAATTTACGCCTTTCACAACGCGCCCGTCGCGAACGTCCAGGCACGGAATAATTCGTTTTGTAATCATTTGGCCACCTCAATTGCTTCCCGAAGCGAAATTGCGCCCGTATAGTACGCTTTGCCGATAATCGCGCCATATAAAGAAAGCGCGCGAAGATGGCGAATATCGTCCATCGTGGATACGCCGCCCGAGGCTACAATCTGCATCGAGAATTTCTCGGAAAGGTCACGGTAAAGCTCGCGGTTTGTGCCCTGCATGGCGCCGTCTTTTGATACGTCCGTGCAAATTAAGGTTCTAACGCCGATTTTTTGCATTTTCTCACAAAAATCAAAGCACGCAAAGGCCGATTTTTCCGTCCAGCCGCGTGTGGCCACAAAGCCGTCTTTAATATCGGCACCTACCGCGATTTTCTCGCCGTAGCCTTCTACCGCCGCGCGGAGAAACGCTTCGTCCTCCACCGCCGCCGTGCCTAAAATTACGCGGTCCATGCCGGCATCGATGTATTTTTTCACCGTTTCCATACGGCGTACGCCGCCGCCAATCTCGCAGAAAAGACCCGAGGTCTCCTTGATGCGCGTCACCACAGAAAGGTTCGGTGTGTCGCCGCTTTTGGCGCCTTCAAGGTCCACAAGGTGGATGTGCGAGGCACCCTGCGCTTTAAAATCCGCGGCAATTTCCGCGGGGTTTTCGCTATACACGGTCATTTTATCATATTCGCCGCGAAGAAGCCGTACGGCTTTGCCCTCAAAAAGGTCAATTGCAGGAAAAAGAATCATACCGTCACCTCCTCACAAAAGCCACGCAAAATGGCGAGGCCCACATCACCGCTTTTTTCGGGATGGAACTGACAGCCACACACATTGCCGCACTCAACCGCCGCCACAAGCGGTGCGCCGTATTCCGAGGTGGCAATCACCGCGTCGCTTTCCGTAGCCGAAAACGAGTGCACAAAGTATACAAAATCGCCGTCCTTTATATAGCGGAAAAGGCGGGAAGGTTTTGTGAAATTGAGCGCATTCCAGCCAATATGCGGAATTTTCAGGTCTTTTGGAATTTTTTCAGAAATGGGGCGAATTTCGCCCGGGATAAGCCCGAGCCCCGCACATTCTCCATATTCATAGCTTTTTTCAAAGAGAAGCTGCATCCCAAGGCAAATGCCCATAAGCGGCTTTCCTTCGTTTGCTGCGCGGCGAAGCATGTCGGTCATGCCGGCTTCCGAAAGCTTTTTCGCAGCATCGGGAAAAGCGCCTACGCCCGGCAGAATGATTTTTTCCGCACGCGCAATCTCGTCTGGATTTTTACTTACAAAGGCGTCCGCCCCGATGGCGGCAAGGGAACTCTTTAGGGAAAAGAGGTTCCCAACGCCGTAGTCTACAATGGCTATCATGAAAGTACTCCTTTGGTAGAGGGGATTTCATCTTTATAGTCCGGATCAATTTTCACGGCATCGCGAAGTGCGCGGGCCGAGGCCTTAAACGCCCCTTCGATGATGTGGTGCGAGTTTTGGCCGGCAAGGGAACGAAGGTGGAGGTTACACGCCGCCTCGCGCGTGAAAGCGAGGAAGAATTCTTCCACAAGCTCTGTGTCAAACGTGCCCACTTTCTCGGTGCGAATGTCGAGCGCGTAGCCGAGAAAGCTTCTGCCGGAAAGATCGGTGGCGGCTAAAATAAGCGCCTCGTCCATCGGGAGGGTGCAGCTTCCGTAGCGGCAGATGCCGCGCTTATCGGAAAGTGCTTCGCGGAAAGCCTGCCCGAGACAAATGCCCACGTCTTCTACCGTGTGGTGGTCGTCCACATAGGTGTCGCCCGTGGCCGAAACGGTAAGGTCAAAGCGGCCGTGGCGGGCAAAAAGCGTCAGCATATGGTCTAAAAAGCCACAGCCTGTATTGATTTCACTTTTCCCTGTGCCGTCAATCGTAAGCGAGAGCATAATGTCGGTTTCCGCAGTTGTTCTTTTGATTTCAGAAGTTCTCATTTATTTTCCCTCCGATATTTCAGTAATCGTTTTTACAAGTGTTTCCATTTCCTCACGGCTTCCTACCGTGATGCGGCAAAAGTCAGAAATGCGGTCTTTCTTAAAATGCCGTACGAGGATGCCTTTTTCGCGAAGCGCCGCATAGAGTTCTTCGCCCGAAAGACGCGGATGCTTTGCAAACAGGAAGTTTGCGCGGCTGTCGGTCAGCGTAAAGCCGAGTTTCTTCAGCGCTTCGGCCGTATACGCGCGGTTTTCCGAGATGGTGCGGCAGTTTCTCTCGGTGTATGCGGCATCGGAAAGCGTGCCAAGGCCTGCCGCCATCGTCATGGCGTTTACATTATAAGGGTTTGTGGAATACTTGATGGTGTTAAGGTCACGGATGAGTGCGGCATTGCCCACGCCAAACCCAAGGCGCGCGCCTGCCATCGAACGCGATTTCGAGAAAGTTTGTGTAACTAAGAGGTTATCGTATTTCTTTATAAGCGGTACGGCACTCTCGCCCCCAAAATCAATGTACGCTTCGTCAATGACTACCACATTGTCGGGGTTCGAGGCCACAATTTTCTCGATATCCGAAAGCGGCAGGAGAAGACCCGTCGGCGCGTTCGGGTTTGCAATGAAAATCGTTTTATGTATACCGCAAAAGGCATCTACATCCACGGAAAAATCGTCTTTTAAAGGAATTTCCTCGTACGGAATGCCCGAAAGATTTGCAAAAACGGGGTAGAACCCGTAGGTGATGTCGGGAAACACTGCGGGATGCGCCGCATCGCAAAACGCCATAAAGGCGAAATTGAGGATCTCGTCCGACCCGTTGGTCATCAAAACTTCTTCATAGGCTACACCAAGCGTCTCGGCCATTTTCTCAGTAAGGGCGCGGCACTCGGGGTCAGAATAAAGTTCGAGGCTTTTCGCCGCCTCCGTCGCCGCTTCTATCGCGCGCGCAGATGGCGGAAATGGCGATTCGTTTGTATTGAGTTTTATAAATTTTCTTGTTTTCGGCTGCTCGCCCGGGGTGTAGGGGGAAAGAAGCGCGAATTTATCGGAAAAAAATCGGCTCATTTTTTCTCCTCCGTTCGGCACCGTGCGCTCTCGGCATGTGCCGTAAGGCCTTCTTTTTCTGCAAAGAATGCCACATCACCCGCGTAGCGCGAAAGTGCCTCACGCGTAAAATACGTGTACTGTGTTTTCTTTATGAAATCATCCACAGAAAGGGGACTTGCAAATTTGGCCGTGCCGCTTGTGGGCAGGGTGTGGTTCGGGCCTGCCATATAGTCGCCAAGTGCTTCGGGGCAGTTTTTGCCAAGGAAGATACTGCCTGCATGGCGGATGGCATCGAGATAGTCAAAGGGGTTATCTACAAAAAGCTCGAGATGCTCGGGGGCAAGCTCGTTTGAAATTGCAATTGCTTCTGAAAGCGAGGGTACAACTATGATTTTGCCGTTTTCGTCAATCGAAGTGCGGGCAATCTCGGCGCGCGGAAGGCGCGGAATCTGCTCTTCGAGTGCAGACTGCACTTCTTCGGCAAGTTTCGAAGAAGTGGTAATTAAAACGGCACTTGCAAGGCGGTCGTGCTCGGCTTGGGAGAGAAGGTCCGCCGCGATGATGGAGGCGTCACCCGTTTCATCTGCGATAATTAAAATTTCGCTCGGGCCTGCAATCATATCAATGGAAACCTCGCCGAACACCTGCCGCTTGGCTTCCGCCACAAAGGCGTTACCGGGGCCTACGATTTTATCTACCTTCGGCACAGATTCTGTACCGTATGCGAGTGCGGCCACAGCACCTGCACCGCCGATTTTAAAGATTTTATCAACGCCTGCCACCTTTGCCGCCGCGAGGATTACGGGGTTTATCGTGCCGTCCGCTTGCGGTGGCGTTACCATAACAACCTCAGGGCAGCCTGCGATTTTAGCGGGGATCGCGTCCATCAAAACGGTGGAGGGGTAGGCGGCAGTACCGCCCGGCACATAGAGACCTGCGCGGTCCACGGGGATAATCTTCTGCCCCATCACAATGCCGCTTTCATCATTTAAAATAAAACCGGTGCGTACCTGTTTTTCGTGAAATTTGCGAATGTTTTTCGCCGCTTTTTCGAGAATTTCGAGAAAGCGCGGCTCCACCTTTTCTACCGCCGCTTCGATTTCCTCGCTCGTGACGCGAAGGGAAGAAAGCGCGGCGCCGTCAAATTCCTTTGCGTAGCGGATAAGGGCGGCATCGCCTTCACTTCGTACGGCGGCAATAATGCCCTCGACAATGCCCATAACGTCGGTTTTCGGCACTACGCGCGAGAAAATTTCTTCCGTTTTCACTTTGCCGTATTCTAAAATCTTAATCATTTTTGCCTCCGTCTGCGGCGAGCGCCGCTACCAGCGTTTCGATCTGGGCGGATTTGAACTTAAACCCTGCCTTGTTTGCAATAAGGCGTGCACTTATAGGCACGATGGTTTCAATGACTTCGAGGTTATTTTCCTTTAAGGTGGTGCCCGTTTCCACAATGTCGGCAATTACATCGGAAAGGCCGAGAATCGGCGCAATTTCGATGGAGCCGTTTAAATGAATAATATCAATGTCGCGCCCTTTGCCGGCGTAATAATTTTTCGTAATGTTCGAAAATTTGGTGGCCACGCGAAGTGTTTTCTGCGGGTTATCGCGCCAGCCTTTTTGGGCGGCCACGGCCATGCGGCACTTGCCGATGTCAAGGTCTAAAAGCTCATACACGTCCGGCTCGTATTCAAGAAGAATATCTTTTCCGGCAACGCCGATATCCGCCGCGCCGCGTTCTACGTAAATGGCAACGTCGGAAGGCTTTACCCAGAAGTAGCGTACGCCCTTTTCGGGGTTTTCGAAAATGAGTTTTCGGTTATTTTCATAAATGGAGGGACACGGAAAGCCGGCTTTTTCAAACATGGCGTATACCTTCTCGCCGAGTCTTCCCTTAGGAAGCGCCACATTAAGCATGGTTTTCAATGATTTCAACCCCTCTCTCCTGTAATTTCAAAAGCTGTTTGTATTTGATTTTTTCCGGCACACTGCGCTGCGCGGAAACGCTCTTTCCGTTTGCGGTTAAAAGACCCACCGCCTCGCAAAGGGCGCGCATGTCGGCGTTTTCATCGTATAAAAGAACAGTATCTACATCGTATTCGGCTTCATCCGAGGGAAGCGACGAGAGCATGTCGAGATAAATGGCAAAGCCGATGGCACCTGCCTTTTTGCCCATTTTTTCCATAAGTCTGTCGTACTGACCACCCGATAAGATGCCCGAAGAGAGCCCCTTTATAAAGCCGGTGAATACGAAGCCGTTATAATAATTCATGTCATTGATTACAGAAAAATCGATGCGGATTTTATCGCCAAAGCCACAGCCTTCCAAAATACGTGCCACATCGCAAAGGGCAGAAATGGCCGCTTCGTTTTCGGGGATTGTGACTTCCGAAAGCTTCGGAAGCACCTCTGCCGCCGGCCCGTATAAAGAAACGAGCGCGGTGAGCATGTCGGCGGAAATATTTTCCGCGCGGCATGCACGCGTGATGCCGTGTGCATTTTTCTCGCCAAGGCATTTGAGAATTTCTTGGCGCGTGGTATGCGAAGCGCCGAGGCTATCCAAAATGGGGGAGATGATGCCCATATGCGAAATGTCAAGCACAAAGTCAGATGCGATAAAGTCAAGGCTTTCTGCCGCAAGCATCATAACCTCTGCCATCGCGTATGTATCGGTTTTGCCGATGCATTCGAGCCCCAGCTGCATAATCTCGCGGTAGCCGCTGCCGCCCTTTTCGGCGCGGTATACATTTTCATTATAATAGACCTTTTGCGTAAATTCCGCCGCATCGGGACTATTCTTTATAATGGAAAGCGTAACGTCCGGCTTTAGTGCCAGAAGCTTTCCGTCAAGATCCGTAAAGGTAATTACATTTTCGGAAATGAGAAAGTCTTTATTTCGCACATACAGGTCGTACGGCTCAAACTTACTCATTTTATACTGCGAGTACCCGTATTTTTGGTACAGCGCGCGAAGACCAAAGATGGCCTTTTCATCATTTCGCAAAATAGCACCGCTGATTTGCATAGAATTCTCTCCTTTTCGCTTTATCACTTTAGTATGATAGCACAGTAATACGATAAAGTCAATAGAAAAATACAGAAAAGTTTATTTATTTGCGTTTTTCTTGGCGCGAAGGCTGTTATCGAGAATACGTTTACGGATGCGAAGCGTAGAGGGGGTGATTTCGAGAAGCTCATCGTCCGCCAAAAATTCGATATGCTGTTCAAGGCTTAAATTCCGCGGCGGCACAAGGCGAAGCGCTTCGTCGCTGCCTGCGGCGCGCATATTCGTTACGTGCTTGCGCTTGCATACGTTTACTACAATATCATCGGCGCGGCTGTTTTCGCCAACGACCATGCCTTCATACACCTTGTCGCCGGGGGAAATGAACATTGTGCCGCGGTCCTGGGCGTTAAAAAGACCGTAGGAGATTGCTTCGCCCGTTTCAAACGCGACGAGCGAGCCGCGCGTACGCGTAGGAAGCGCGCCTTTAAAGGGCTCAAACGAATCAAAAACGTGGTTTATAACACACGTGCCGCGCGTTTCCGTGAGAAGCTGGCTGCGGTAGCCTAAAAGGCCGCGCGCCGGAATGCGAAATTCAAGACGGGAATATCCCGTAGCGCCCGGTGCCATATTCACAAGCGTTCCCTTTCGAAGACCGGCACTTTCCATAACGGCGCCGGTATATTCGTCAGGCACGTCCACCATGAGGTATTCAATCGGCTCGCAAAGAACGCCGTCTATCGTTTTGGTAATAACCTTCGGCCCCGAAACCTGGAATTCATATCCTTCGCGACGCATGTTTTCAATTAAAACGGAAAGATGGAGTTCGCCTCTTCCTGATACGATGAAGGCTTCCGTTGTATCGGTGTCTTCCACCGTAAGGCTGATGTTCGATTCAAGCTCCTTATAAAGTCTTGCGCGAAGATGGCGGCTTGTAACAAATTTCCCTTCTTTACCTGCAAAGGGACTGTCATTTACCGAGAATGTCATAGATAAAACAGGGCGGTCAATTTCCACAAACGGAAGGGGTTCCACAGCTTCCGGCGCGCAAACGGTTTCACCGATGTTAATGTCGGTAATGCCGGAAATCGCGGCAATGTCACCCGCCGAAACGACTTCGGCATCCGCCTTTCCAAGTCCCGCATAGGTGTAAAGCGTGTTGACTCTTGCATTTCGAACGCCATCCTGCCCGAGGCAAGAAACACTTACGGCTGCGCCTACGCGCACTTGCCCGCGCTGCACCTTGCCGATGGCAATGCGCCCTGTGTATGTATCGTAATCAATATTCGAGATGAGCATCTGTAAGGGGGCATCCTCTTCGCCGCTCGGCGCGGGGATGGTATCCAAAATAAGGTCAAATAAAACGCCGAGGTTTTCGCCTTTTGTGTGCGGGTCGGTACTGGCCCAGCCGTCACGCCCCGAAGCGTAGATAAACGGTGCTTCGAGCTGTTCGTCATCGGCACCGAGGTCGATAAGAAGGTCAAGAACTTCATCGGCTACCGCCTCGGGTCTTGCATTCGGGCGGTCGGCCTTATTGATAACAACAATGGGGCGAAGGTCAAGACCCAGCGCTTTTTTCAGTACAAACCGCGTCTGCGGCATGCAGCCTTCAAAGGCATCGACTAAAAGCAGAACACCGTCGGCCATTTTAAGGCCGCGCTCCACCTCGCCGCCGAAATCGGCGTGCCCCGGTGTGTCGATAATATTGATTTTAACGTCCTTATAGAAAAGGGCGGTGTTTTTCGCTAAAATGGTAATACCGCGCTCACGTTCAATGGCATCCGAGTCCATAACGCGCTCGGCAACCTGCTCGTTTTCGCGGAATGTGCCGCTTTGGCGAAGCATAGCATCCACAAGCGTGGTTTTGCCGTGGTCAACGTGTGCGATGATGGCGATATTTCGTATATTTTGTCTGTCCACAGTATCCTCTCCCGTATAAAGCATTTGTTCAAAACTATATTATATCACATATAAAGAGGAAAGTAAAGCACTCTTTTTGTTTCGTTCCGAAGTGCCGCACGGCGGTTTTTTGGAAAGAAATCCTTGCAAAATCCGCCATTTTATGATATACTTTCTGTTTGTAAAGATTTTAAGCTTTGGAGGTGTTCGCCTTGGCGTATACGCTGAGCATTTTAGGCCTTATTTCTATGATTGTTTCGTCCCTCTTAAAAGGCAAAAATATAAAAAAAATCCTGCTTTTTGTTTTCCTCGGTAACTTCCTCGTGGCAACGAGTTATTTAATCGACGGGCAGGGCGCAGGTGCGGTTTCCTGCTTCATCGGCGCCGCGCAGGCGATTATCAATTCCTTTTATGATGCAAAGGGAAAACCGCTTCCGAAGTGGCTCATCACGGCATATGCCGCGGCTTTCATCGTAGCAAATCTTCTTGTATTCCAGGTGCCGGTCGATGTCATTGCCATCATCGCATCGCTCACCTTTATTATGTGCGTCGGGCAAAAGACGGGCGCAAGATACCGCAGCTGGACGGTTATTAACATGGTGCTTTGGTGCACGTATGACCTTCTCCGCCCGGCACACGGTCCCCTTATTACCCACGTAATCCTTTTGGTCTTTACAGTGGCAGGTATGCTTTTACATGACAGAAAGAAAAACGAAGAAGCGAGGTAGGAAACGGATATGACGAAAATAGCAGAAATTTTCGGAAGCTGTGTTTTTAACGATAAAGTTATGGAGGAACGCCTCTCTGCCGATGTCTACCGCGCAGTTCGCGAAACGGTGGAGGAAGGCAAGGCACTCGACCCGGGCATTGCCAAAGAGGTAGCCGCCGCTATGCGCGACTGGGCAGTGGAGCGCGGCGCCACCCATTATACACACTGGTTCCAGCCGATGACGGGCATCACCGCCGAAAAGCACGATAGCTTCCTCTCCCCCGAGGGTGATGGTGTCATTATGGAGTTTTCGGGGAAAGAGCTTTTAAAGGGCGAATCCGATGCTTCTTCCTTCCCGTCGGGCGGGCTTCGCACCACGTTTGAAGCGCGCGGCTACACGGCGTGGGACCCCACTTCCTATGCTTTTATTAAAGACAATACCCTTTGTATTCCCACGGCATTTTACGGCTATCACGGCGAGTGCCTTGATAAAAAGACGCCGCTTCTCCGCTCTATGGAAGCGATAAGCCGTGAGGCTCGTCGCATTCTCCGTCTTTTCGGCGATACGGAAACCGGGCGCGTTACGCCCACAGTAGGTGCCGAGCAGGAATACTTTTTAATTGATAAGAAAATGTACGAAAAACGGCGCGACCTCGTCTTTACAGGCCGCACGCTCTTCGGCGCGTCCGCGCCGAAAGGGCAGGAGATGGATGACCATTATTTCGGCACCATCAAGCCGCGCGTACTGGCGTTTATGAAAGACCTTGACGCGGAGCTCTGGAAACTTGGCGTACTTGCTAAAACCGAACATAATGAGGCGGCACCCTCGCAGCACGAGCTTGCGCCGGTGTTCACCTCTGTCAATACCGCAACCGACCATAACCAGCTCACGATGGAGATGATGAAAAAGGTTGCCGAAAAGCACGGTATGGTATGCCTTCTTCACGAAAAGCCGTTTCGCGGCGTAAACGGAAGCGGCAAGCACAATAACTGGTCGCTTTCCACAGCTGCCGGCGAAAACCTCTTAAACCCCGGCAAGGCACCGCAGGATAATCCCCGTTTCCTTCTGTTCCTCGCCGCTGTTATAAAAGCAGTAGATACGTATCAGGATCTCCTTCGCATTTCCGTAGCCACCGCGGGGAACGACCACCGCCTCGGCGCCGCGGAAGCGCCGCCTGCAATCCTTTCGATTTTCCTCGGCGATGAGCTTACAGGGATACTCGATGCCATGGAGAAGAAGGAAGCCATCGATGCGCGCGAGAAGGAAACGATGGAGGTAGGCGTAAGCGTTCTGCCGACGCTGACGCGCGACACGACCGACCGTAACCGCACCTCGCCGCTCGCTTTCACAGGAAACAAGTTCGAATTCCGTATGCTCGGCTCCTCGGCGTCGATTGCGGAAGCGAATATTATTATGAATACCGCTGTGGCAGATGCCCTTTCGGAATTTGCCGATATTCTCGAAAAGTCTACCGACTTTGAAGAGGATGTACAGCGCCTTATCCGCAGAACATACCGTGCGCACCGCCGCATTGTGTTTAACGGCGATAACTACGCAAAGGAATGGGAGAACGAGGCGGCCGTACGCGGACTACTCAACCTTCGCACCACGCCCGAGGCACTTCCGTACCTCGTAAGCGACAAAAACCTTGCCCTTTTTGGCCGTCACGGCATTTTCACGGAGGACGAGCTTCGTTCCCGCTATGAAATTCAGACGGAGGAATACTGCAACACGCTTCACATTGAGGCACTCACAATGCTTGAAATGTCCCGCCGTGCGATTTTGCCTGCGATGGATACGTATGCCAAAACCTTGGCCGATAGCGTTTTGACCCGCGAGAAAATCGCAAAGGGCGGCGGTGCAAGACGTGCACAGCTTACAAAGTATTACGGCATCGTCGACACGCTCTATGCAAAAACTGAGGACCTTGCGGAGCTTGTCGCGGAAGCCGAAAAAATGGGCGCAGGGCAGAAAGCGGCCGTATTTTATAAGGACTTTGTATGCCGCGCGATGGACGAAGTGAGAAAAGCGGCAGACGAAGGTGAAAAGATGACGGCGGCGACACATTGGCCGTTCCCGACCTATGCCGATATGCTTTTTGAATAGGAGAAAGCTATGCAAAAAACAAATGCAATGCGGATTCTCGATAAAGCAAAAATCGCATACAAAACGGCGGAATACCCCGTGGACGAAAACGACCTTTCGGGCACCCATGTGGCCGATGCGGTAGGTATGCCGTACGAGAGCGTTTTTAAAACGCTTGTGGCGCGCGGCGATAGGACGGGCATCATCGTCCTTTGTATTCCCGTTCATTTGGAGCTGGACCTTAAAAAGGCGGCAAAGGCTTCGGGGAACAAAAAGCTCGAAATGATAGCGGTAAAAGACCTTTTGCCGCTGACAGGATACATCCGCGGCGGCTGCAGTCCCATAGGCATGAAAAAGCAGTACCCCACGTTTTTAGACGAAAGCGCCATGTCGCAAGAGAAAATTGCATTTTCCGCAGGCGTTCGCGGCGGGCAGCTTATTATGCCGCCCGGGGATTTAGCGGAATTTGTGAGAGCCACGGTCGCATCCTTAACTGTATAATAAAACGGCAGAAACGAAATGTTTCTGCCGTTTTTGTATCTTTAAAGATTTTCTAAAAACGCGGTCATCAGCTTTCCTGCGTTTTCTGCCGCTTCTATCACGAAGGTGTCGTATGAGACAGGCGCTTCGCCGTCCGCCGCGTCCGAAATTGCGCGGAAGAGGCAAAAGGGAACGCCTGCGGCTGTGCATACCTGCGCCACCGCGCCGCCCTCCATCTCGCAGGCAATGGCGGGAAAGTCCTTTAAAATGGCATCTTTATCTGCGGCGGAGGCACAAAAACGGTCCCCCGTGGCGATAAGGCCCGCGTGCGCAGAAAGACCAAGTCTTTCGGCCGCGGCGAGAAGTTTTTCCGAAAGGGCCGCATCTGTCGGCATCTCCACAATGTCAAGGCCCGAAATGAGACCGCGCGGGTCGCCAAGCGGCGTCGTGTCCATATCATACTGCACCGCGCCCGTACCTACGGCAATATCAAATACGTGTAATTTTTCAGAAAGAGAGCCGGCAACACCGCAGTTTATGAGTAGCTCGGGGGCGTAGACGAGAAGCATCGTCTGCGTGCAGATGGCGGCAAATACCTTGCCGATGCCGCACACGGCCGCCACGATTTCTTTGCCGCCGACGAGCCCGCGTGTAAACGTGATGCCGCCGTGCATCTCTTTTTTTGCATTTTCAATCGCGAGCGCCTGCATCTCTTTTTCCATGGCTACGATAATTCCAATCATATGAAAAACTCCTTTTGTAAGTACGGGCGCGGGAGAAACCTCCCCGCGCCCGATGTTTTATGCGAGTGTAATTTTGATGATAGCTTTCTTGCCGCGTTTTACGATTAAACCTTCTTCGCCGAAAGATTCTTTCTCGACGGGCCCGTCCGCCGTCACCTTTTCGCCGTTTACCGTAAGGCCGCCCTGCTGGAGAAGACGTCTGCCTTCGGATTTTGACGGAATGAAGCCGATTTTCACGAGCATCGAAAGAAGTCCTTCTGCGGCGTCTTCCGCGGTAACTTCCGCCGTCGGCATATTGGCGGAAATGCCGCCTGCCGCGAATACCGTCTTCGCCGCTTCGTTTGCCTTTGTGGCTTCTTCTTCACCGTGTACAAGCTTTGTAACTTCAAAGGCAAGGCGTGTTTTTGCTTCGTTAATGGCCTGCCCTTCAAGTTTTTCGTATTCCGCAATTTCAGGAAGCGGCAGGAAGGTGAGGAGTTTTAAGAAGCGGCAAACGTCCTGATCATCCACGTTTCTCCAGTACTGGTAGAAATCGTACGGCGAAACCTTTTCAGGGTCAAGCCAGAGCGCACCGTTTGCGGTTTTGCCCATCTTCTTGCCTTCACTGTTTGTAAGGAGCGTGAAGGTCATACCGTAGACCTGTGCATTTTCCTTGCGGCGGACAAGGTCAATACCGCCGAGGATGTTGCTCCACTGGTCGTCACCGCCAAGCTCGAGCTTGCAGCCGTAGTTCTTGTAAAGCTGTAAAAAGTCATAGCTCTGCATGAGCATATAGTTGAATTCAATAAAGGAAAGGCCTTTTTCAAGACGTGTTTTAAAGCACTCAGCTGTCAGCATCTTGTTTACGGAGAAGCAGCTGCCCACCTCGCGGAGGAACTCGATGTAGTTAAGGCCTAAAAGCCAGTCGCCGTTGTCCACCATAATAGCGCGGTCGTCCGAAAAGTCAATCACGGAAGCGAGCTGACGGCGGAAGCAGTCGCAATTGTGGCGAATGGTTTCCGGTGTCATCATCTTTCGCATGTCCGTTCTGCCGGACGGGTCACCTACCATACCCGTGCCGCCGCCGACGAGGGCGATGGGACGGTGCCCTGCGTTTTGCATGTGGCGCATAACCACCATCTGCAAAAAGTGCCCTACGTGGAGACTGTCCGCAGTCGGGTCAAAGCCAATATAAAAGGAAACCTTCTCATTCCCAAGGAGATTTCGAATTTCTTCCTCGTGGGTTACCTGCGCGATGAGACCACGCGCCGAGAGGGTATCAAAAACATTTTCCATTGTACGTTCTTCCTTTCAGGATAAGTTTCTATCATTGTACCATAGTTTCCAAAAGATTGCAAGTGTTTTGTTTTCGGCCCATATATCGTTTTGCCTCTTGACAAATGTACAATATATTGGTATACTAAAAAGGAAAGGGGAGGGGAAAATGGAAAAAGCAGAGGTACTTGTTCGAAAACTGCATCCCGAAGCGCTTCTTCCGCACTACGGCTCAGAACACGCCGCGGGCGCGGATTTACACGCCTTTCTTCCCGAGGGTGCCGTCACGCTTTCGCCCGGTGAAACGAAGCTTATCTCCACAGGTCTTTTCTTTGCAATCCCCGAGGGGTTTGTAGGGCTTATCTATGCGCGAAGCGGGATAAGTGTAAAGCGCGGCCTTGCCCCTGCCAATAAAGTGGGCGTAATTGACAGCGACTATCGCGGCGAGGTGATGGTGGCACTTTATAACCAGTCTCCCGAGGTGCAGACCGTGGAAAACGGCGAGCGCATTGCCCAAATCGTGATTGCCCCGTATCTGAAAGCCGCATTTTGCGAGGCGGATACACTCGAAGACACCGCGCGCGGCGCAGGCGGCTTTGGGTCCACGGGCACAAAATAAAGAAAAATTACTTCATTTTGCATATCTCTTTTTCAGAAGGGGGCCGTACGCGGTCCTCTTTTGCATTTGGAACGCGCAAAATCTCTTGACAAGATACACCAAAACGGGTATAATAAAGGGTAAGTTTATATATAAAGGATGGTTTTCGTGAAAAAATTAGGTTTAAATGAAATCCGCGAGAAATTTTTACAGTTTTACGAAACGAAGGAGCATCTGCGCCTGCCGAGCTTTTCGCTCGTGCCGCAAAACGATGCCAGCCTTCTTTTGATTAACGCCGGTATGGCCCCCTTAAAGCCGTATTTTACGGGTAAGGAGGTGCCGCCGAGAAAGCGCGTAACCACATGCCAGAAATGTATCCGCACGCCCGATATTGAGCGCGTTGGTAAAACGGCACGCCACGGCACATTCTTCGAAATGCTCGGCAACTTCTCGTTTGGGGATTACTTCAAGCGTGAAGCCATTTCCTGGGCATGGGAATTTGTAACGAAGGTTATGGAAATGCCGGTGGACAAGCTTTGGGTTACGGTATATCTTGATGACGATGAAGCGTTTGATATCTGGACGAAGGAAATCGGCGTTGCACCCGACCGCGTAGTTCGTATGGGCAAGGAAGATAACTTCTGGGAAATCGGCACAGGTCCCTGCGGCCCCTGCTCGGAAATTTACTTTGACCGCGGCGAGGCAGCCGGTTGCGGCAGCCCCGACTGCAAGCTCGGCTGTGATTGTGACCGCTTCGTGGAATTCTGGAACCTTGTTTTCACGCAGTTTGATAAGGATGAAGAAGGCAACTACAACCGCCTCGCACATCCGAATATTGATACAGGTATGGGTCTTGAACGCCTCGCGGCAATTATGCAGGGCGTAAATAACCTCTTTGAGGTAGACACCGTGCGCAATATTATGCTTGCCATCAGCGATGTGGCCGGTGTAAAATACGGCGAGAACGAAAAGTCGGACATTTCCCTTCGTGTTATTACCGACCATATCCGTTCCACCACGTTTATGATTAGCGACTCTATCGTGCCCTCGAACGAAGGCCGCGGCTACGTTGTGCGCAGACTTCTCCGTCGCGCGGCACGCCACGGCAAACTCCTCGGCATTAAAAAACCCTTCCTTTATAAAATAGCCGAAACGGTTATTCGCGAATCCGGCGAGGCGTATCCGGCACTCATCGAGAAGAAGGACTATATCTGCAAGATGATCCGTATCGAGGAAGAACGGTTTGACGAAACGGTCGATCAGGGTCTTGCTATTTTGAATACGCATATCGAAGCACTCGAAAAGAGCGGCGAAACCGTGCTTTCGGGTGAAAATGCGTTCAAGCTTTACGATACCTTCGGATTCCCGATTGATTTAACGATTGAAATTTTAGGCGAGCGCGGTCTTTCTGTTGACGAAGAAGGCTTCCGCGCCGAAATGGAAGCACAGAAAACCCGCGCACGTGATGCCAGAAAAGAAGGCGAGGGCGCAGGCTGGAGTGAAGACGTATATACAAAACTCGATAAATCCATTAAAACAGAATTTGCAGGTTACACCGAAGAAACGGCAGAAGGCCGCGTTTTGGCAGTCATTTCCGGCGGCGAAATTGCAGAGGCCATCGGCGAAGGCGAAGAAGGCGCCGTAATCCTCGATAAAACCGTTATCTATGGCGAAAGCGGCGGCCAGACGGGTGACCGCGGCACGCTTTCCGGTAAAACGGCAAAAGCTATCGTAACCGATGCAAAGAAACTTGCCGACGGCAAGATTGTACATTTTATTAAGGTAGAAAGCGGCGCAATCGGCACAGGCGATGTGTTCACCTCGGCATACTGCAAGGAAAGCCGCCGTGCCACGGCGCAGAACCACTCCGCCACACACCTTCTGCAGAAAGCACTTCGCGAGGTTGTGGGTGACCACGTTACCCAGGCAGGTTCATTCGTAAACCCCGAGAGACTCCGCTTTGACTTCCAGCACTTTGAAGCTGTAAAGCCCGAGGAGCTTGCAGAGGTAGAAAAGAAAGTAAACGCCGCGATTGTGGCAGCACTTTCCGTAGATAAGCGCGAAATGCCGCAGGCAGAAGCCAAGGCACTCGGCGCTATGGCACTTTTCGGCGAAAAGTACGGCGATGTAGTCCGCGTTGTCAAGATGGGCGACTACAGCATCGAGCTTTGCGGCGGTACACACGTAGATAATACAAGCGAGATTGGTCTTTTCAAAATCGTATCGGAAAGCTCCGTCGCTTCCGGCACACGCCGCATCGAAGCCGTAACGGGCACAAGAATCCTTTCTCTTCTCGCAGAACGCGATGCGCTTATCGCAGAGACGGCCGCGGCACTCAAAACAAGCCCTGCCGATATCGCGGTAAAGGGCGGCGCTGTGATGGAAGAAGTGAAAAACCTCCAGCGCACACTTGAAGAAGTCAAACTGAAAAGCGCAGGCAGCCAGATTGATGCGCTTCTCAAAAACGCTTCCGAGGTCGGCGGCGTAAAGGTTATAACAGGGCTTTTCGACGGTATGGATGCAGATGCACTCCGCGCCATCGGCGACAATGTAAAATCGAAGATGGGCGAGGGCGTTCTCGTCATCGCAGGCACCGCAGAAGGCAAGGTCACCTTCGTAGCAATGGCTACAAAGGAAGCCGTCTCCCGCGGCGTACACGCCGGAAACCTTGTCCGCGAGGTTGCGAAAATCGCAGGCGGCGGTGGTGGCGGTAAGCCCGATAGCGCACAGGCCGGCGGCAAGCAGCCCGAAAAGGCGGAGGAAGCCCTTTCGGCAGTCGCAAGTGTGGTAGCCGCACAGCTCAAATAATAAGGAGGACAAAAATGAATTGTCTTTTCTGTAAAATTATAAAGGGAGAAATTCCTTCCAATAAAGTGTATGAGGACGAAAAGGTCTACGCCTTCCACGATATCGCACCCGCCGCGCCCGTGCACATTCTGATTGTGCCGAAGGCGCACATCGCTTCCGCAAACGAGCTTTCGGCGGAAAATGCCGATGTGGTCGGGCATATCTTCGCGGTGGCAGCAAAGCTCGCTCGCGAGCTCGGTTTTGCGGAGAAGGGCTACCGCGTTGTAAATAATTGCGGTGAGGACGGCGGGCAGACGGTCGGACACCTGCATTTCCACCTTCTCGGCGGGCGTGCACTGGCGTGGCCTCCCGGTTGATATAAGGTTCAAAATGTGCAGAAGCACCAGCTTCTGCACATTCTTATTTGCGGGACTGTAAATTCGCACTTTTTTACAAAAAATAGAGCACTTTTTTATATAGACAGAGAAAAGTATGTGTGTTAGAATAATAGAGATATAGGTATCATAGGAGAGTGTTCTCTTCTATAAAGTACCTGTATAAATTTACTCAAAGAATGGAGAATGCGAGATGAAAAGATCCATCACCCTGTTACTCACCTTAGTAATGCTTCTTACGACAGTAGTAACAGCCAGTGCCGCTACTCCGGTTTTAACCGACGTAGTTGGCGAAAAGTGCGAGGCTGCCGTAAATGTTCTGGCTGGTCTCGGTATCGTTGAAGGACGTGAAGAAGGCAAGTATGAGCCGAACGGTTCTTTAACAAGAGCAGAAATGGCCACTATTATCCTTCGTGCTATGAATATGGAAGAAGGCGCACAGGGTCAGGCAATTTTTGAAGACGTTCCTGCATCCCACTGGGCATATGCAAACGTTGCAGCAGCATACCAGCTTGGTATTATCAACGGTATGAGCGCAACAATCTTTGCACCCGATGCACCGGTTACGGATGAACAGGCTGTTAAAATGGTTGTAGCCGCTCTCGGCTACGGCGTACAGGCAGAAGCTGCCGGCGGTTATCCGTCCGGTTACCTTTCCAAGGCTGCACAGCTTGACATTCTGAAGAACATCAAGGTTGAAGGCGAAATGAACCGTGGCGACATGGCTATTCTCCTTTACAACGCGCTGAACACACAGCTTTCCATCCAGTCCAGCTACGGCGATGCAAAGCTTGAGTTCAGTGAAGATGAAGATGTTACACTTCTCACCTATTACCTCAAGGCACAGCACTACACAGAAGTGATCAATGCAACTCCCATGGGCTGCGTAATCGCTGCAGCACCGTCCCTTAGGAGTGACGAGCTCGTTGCAGGCACTACTGTTATGATGGCAGGCGAATCCAATGCACAGGAATTCCTCGGCCAGCGCGTAGAAATCTATGCCCGCGAAGATGAACTTACCGGCAAACCGGTTGTTCTCGCTATTGTTCCGCGTGCAACCACCGATGTTCTCGATGTAACTGCACAGGCTATCGAAGCCGCTGAAGTTTCCCTCGCCGAAGGCGTATTCGCATATGAAAACGAAGACGGCAAGGTTGTGGAAGAAGATATCACAGGCGCTGTTGTTGTAAAGAACGGCCGCAAGATTGCAGCTCCCACGGATGCTGACATCCTCCCGGCAATCGGCGCTGTCCGCCTTATCCGCAACACAGGCAAGGCATATCAGTATATCATCGTTGAAGAATATGTAAATCAGCTTGTCAAGACCGTTAACGAAAGAACCAACAGAGTTGTTTTTGAAGACGGTACAGGCCTCACACTTGACGTTGAGGACAAGACAAAGGCAATTGTTATCACAGACGCTGAAGGCGAAGCAGTAGAGCTTGGCGATCTGGAAGAATGGAACGTTCTCTCCATTGCAAGCAGTGCTGACGGCAACGTTATCCGCGTTCGCGTTTCCACCGAAATCATCGAAGGCACCGTTCGCGAAACCCGCGATGGCTTTGCTACAATCGATGACAAAGAATATGCAGTAGCTGACACCGTTCTGAGCGGCACAGTAGCTACCGGCGCCACAGGCGAATTCTACCTCGACTGCACAGGCGCTATCGTAGCCACAAAGGCAACACTCAACGAAGTTGTTGCAGGCGGCGCTGAAATTGGCGACCTCACCTACGGCTGGCTGAAGGATTTCGTTCCGGAAGTAAAGGGTACAAGAACCACATACTATATGGAAATCTTTAATTCTGACGGCGAATGGGTCACCCTCAAGCTGGACGAAAAGGTTAAGTTCAACAGCAACACAGCGACATTGGCTGAAGACATTATGGATGCTGCAAATGCAGAATCTGATCTTTGGGGCGTAGGCAACAAGCCGACTCTCGTAAACCGTGCAGGCGAAATCGTTCCGCAGCTTATTGTGTATAAGGAAGGCAAGGAAGGCTTCATCACCGAAATCAAGACGGCTGAAAACCTTACCGCCAACAACCTTAGCGACGAAATCAGAACTGACAGCTCCAACTTCAGTATGGACTGGTATATTAACAGTGCGAATAGCGCAAAATCTTCCGGTCAGGTTTCCACATTCACAGGTACACACACAGGTACAGGTGCAAGTGGTATTACCCAGTATATGGGCGGCACCGTATTCGGCCGTGTATATATCTCCGAAGCAATTATGTTTGTCGTTCCGGAAGACCTTTCTGATGAAAAGGGCTACGAAGTAATGAAGGCTACAAGCGGCATCAAAAATGTTGATGAACTCCGTGAAAAGGCATGTCTCTCCTTCTACGATGTAAACGAAGACTTCCAGACAGGTGCCGTTGTATGGCGTCGTGACCTTCTCGGTCAAAAAGATGGCGGCGGCGTTACAACGAAGGCACCGGTAGATACCGGCTTCTTCGCGCTCGTTACAGGTATTGGCTCTATGCGTGATGAAGAAGGCGAAGTTTATGATGTAATTAAGGTGTTCAGCACAGACGGTGAAAAGAGCATTATCGTTACAGAAGATTCCCAGCTCTTCTACCACAAGGCAAATGCGGACGCTCTCTCTGACCCGGATTGGTACGGCCTTGCAGGAAACGGTGAAAGAATTGAAGGCGACGATCGCGATTCTATCTTCAATGCAAGAAGCACACAGCGTCCGACGATGTATCTGGATCCGCAGGACCTTGATGCCGGTGACGTTATCAGCTACAAGTCCAACGGCAAGGGTGAGCTTACTGTAGGTAGAGTTGACTTCCGTGTCAACTATTCGGAATATGTCGTAATGGAAGGTGAAGAAGAAGTTATTTATAGAATGGGCTTCAGAACCACACAGTATGGTGACTATATTGATGCACTTACTAAGGAAGCGCTCTATACCTCTGACCCGTCTATGCTCTTCGGTACTGTTCAGAGACTCGGTAGCAGCGGTTACACGATTGAAACTGTAATCGGTAAGAGCAAGACAGGCTTCCTGCCGGCAGATCCGGGTTCTGCAGCCAATACGGGTATCTACAGTGTAGGCGGTGGCGTATGTGTTGAATGGAACACCAGAACGAAGAAGTTTGATACGATATCTGTAGGCGATCTCGAAGTGGATGATGTAATTCTCCTCCTCGTAAATGGCGACCTTAAGACGCAGATGACTATCAAATATACTGACGGCCGCAACAGATAAGAATAGCTTTTGAAAAGAGCTCCGGGAATTTCCCGGAGCTCTTTCTTGTTGTATAACGAAAACCACGCGACAGTCGCGCGGTTCAATAAAGGAACAGATGCGAGCCTGGCAGGCCGATAAAAAGCGCACTTGTGCGCAGCCGGTAAAGTGTGGGGTTTTTCCTGAAGCGGAGGGGGATCGGAAAAAAGATGCAGAACTCGTCAAAGCAAAGTCCGCCCACCCTGTTTTCGCCGCATCGGCGAAAACGTAGCTCTGCTTCCTTGCTTCTCCTCTTCCCCAAAAGGCGCTTACGCCTTTCGGGGGCCCCGTATAATGGGCAAAGTTTTCGCATAGCAAAAAGGCATGAAAACAAAGGGACTCTCACGCCTGAGAGTCCCTGCCCATTTGTACTGTCTTTTGTCAGCACACGGACTAAGATATATTTTCCCCTGCCTTTTGCGGTCTGTGCCCTTCGGTTACTTATTTTTCTTTTGCAAAGCTGCGGAGGGGAATCGGAAAAAAAGATGCAGAACGCCAAAACTCCACCCGCAGCTGTACATGCGTACCGCAAGCGGTGGAGTTTTGGTGTAGCAAAAAGGAACAAGAACAAAGGGACTCTCAAGATTTGAGAGTCCCTACCCGTACGAAGTTACGACAGATAAACAAAAATACTTCGTCAATATTTAGTTTTCCTTTTTGCGGTCTGCGCTTTTTTTACATTCCCCTCTACATAACGTCTGCGAGGTCAATATACTGCGCCCCGCATTCGGCAATATGATCCTTTCTCCCCTGGAGATTATCCCCGAGAAGAAGGTCAAACACCGCCGCCGTCTTTTCCGCCTCCTCGGGAAGTACGCGGATAAGTCTGCGCGATTCGGGGTTCATCGTGGTTTTACTCATCATATCGGGGTTGTTTTCACCAAGACCTTTCGAGCGCTGAATGGTGCATTTCGTATTCCCGAGCTCTGCAAGAATCTGTGCCTTTTCGCGTTCGGTATAGGCAAAATACGTGTCATTCTTTGTGGTAATTTCAAAAAGCGGCGATTCGGCGATATACACGCGCCCTTCGCGGATAAGCGTCGGCGTGAGGCGGTAAATCATTGCCAGAATCAGCGTGCGGATCTGGTAGCCGTCAACATCCGCGTCGGTACAGATAATAATCTTGTCCCAACGAAGATTTTCAAGTTCAAAGGCATTGAAATCCTTCGTTTTCACCTCAATGCCGCACCCGAGCACGCGCATAAGGTCCATTATAATATCGCTTTTGAAAATTTTGGTAAGGTCACTTTTAAGGCAATTCAAAATCTTGCCGCGTACCGGCATAATCGCCTGAAATTCTGCGTTTCGTGCAAGCTTTACAGAACCGAGAGCCGAGTCACCTTCCACGATGTACAGCTCGCGTCTTTCCGTGTCGCGCGTGCGGCAGTCTACAAACTTTTGCACGCGGTTCGTCACGTCAATATTCTTTGCAAGCTTCTTCTTAAGGTCCACACGCGTTTTTTCCGCGCGTTCGCGGCTGCGCTTATTGAGAAGCACCTGCTCGGCAATCTTTTCCGCTTCAATTCTGTTTTCAATAAAGTATATTTCGAGCTTTTCGCGGAGAAAATCCGTCATAGCCGAAGCAATAAACTTGTTCGTAATCGATTTTTTCGTCTGGTTTTCGTAGCTCGTCATCGTCGAGAACGAGTTCATAACAAGGCAAAGACTGTCCTGCACATCCACAAAGGTGATTTTCGATTCACCCTTCTGGTATTTGTTCTGTGCGCGGATGTAGGCATCCAGCGCCGAAACGAAGGCGCTTTTCACCGCCTTGTCGGGCGAGCCGCCGTGCTCGAGAAAGCTGGAATTGTGGTAATATTCGAGAAGCGTGTGTGTATTGTTAAAGCAGAAAACAACCTGCATACGGAGCTTATAGTCCGGCATATCCTCGCGGTCACGCCCCATGCACTCCGCCTCATAGCGGGCAATACCCGTAAAAGCTTCGGCACCGCAGCATTCCTTGAGATAATCTGTAATGCCGTTTTCGTAAAAGTAGGTAAATTCCTCCATACCCTCCGGCGTTTCGTTCTTAAGCTTAAACGTGATGCCGGCGTTTACAACGGCCTGCTTGCGGAGCATTTCCTGAAAATAGGAGAGGGGGATATCAATGTCCGTAAATACCTCAAGGTCCGGTCGCCATTTAATCGTCGTTCCCGTGTGGCGATAGCGTACCTGTTCTTTATATAAACCGCCCTGATTTTCGCCCTTTTCAAAAAAGAGCTGGTAACGGTATCCGTCACGCTGTACGGTAACTTCCATATATTCGGAAGCGTACTGCGTGGCGCAGCTGCCGAGACCGTTGAGACCTAAGCTATATTCATAATTCTGGCCGGAATTGTTATCATACTTGCCGCCTGCGTACATTTCACAAAAGACGAGCTCCCAGTTATACCGCTCCTCCTTCGGGTTATAGTCCATAGGAATGCCGCGGCCCATATCGCGCACTTCAATGGACTTGTCGCGAAAACGGGTAACCTCAATGACCTTGCCGTAGCCTTCGCGTGCTTCGTCTATGGAGTTTGAAACAATCTCAAAAACGGCATGTTCACAACCCTCGAGCCCGTCTGACCCGAAGATAACACCGGGGCGCTTTCGCACCCTGTCCGCGCCTTTTAATGAGGAAATGCTCTCGTTTCCGTATTCGGCCATAAATATCACCATCCTATTATAACATTATACTATATATTGTAGGAAAAGTCAAAATATTTTTTCCAAAGTGCCTATTGACAAAAAAGGGGTGCTGTGGTACAGTATTTTTTAGAAAATCTTCCTTTGGGGGCGAGCGTATGCGAGCGAGAATACCAAACGGAAACCTTCTCGAAGGCCCGTTTTTAAAGAATATTCTCCTGTTTTCTGTACCAATTATTATAAGCAGCATCCTGCAGCTTCTCTTTAATGCGGCAGACGTCATTGTCGTTGGCCGTTTTGCGGGGGAGACGGAGCTTGCGGCCGTAGGCTCCAATGGCGCTGCGATAAACCTCATCGTAAACCTTTGCATTGGTCTTTCGATTGGTGCAAACGTCCTCGTCGCAAGATATATCGGCGCGCGTGACCGCGCCGGGATTGAACGCGCGGTACATACTGCTGTCTTCATCTCCATTGTATCGGGTTTACTCGCCGGCGTGGCTATGTTCTTTTTGGCGGAAGGTCTTTTAAGTCTTCTGGATACGCCCGATGCGATTCTGAATAGCGCCGTTTCTTATCTTCGCGCCTATGCGGTTGGTATCCCTGCAAGCATTATCTATAACTTCGGCACAGCCATTCTCCGCGCCAAGGGCGACACGATGCGTCCCTTATATATCCTTATCATTGCAGGTATTGTCAATGTCGTTTTAAACCTTATCCTCGTTATTGGCTTTCATCTCGGCGCTGTCGGTGTCGGCATTGCTACCGCCGCGGCACAGTTCATTTCCGCCGCGCTTGTCTTTCTTTGTCTTATCCATGAGGAAAGCGAAGTGCGCCTTGTGCCGAGCCGCGTGCGCCTTTGCAAGGAAGAAGCAATTACGATGGTCAAAATCGGGCTTCCGGCAGGTATCCAGAGTTCGCTCTTCTCAATTTCCAATATGCTCATCCAGTCTTCTATCAATTCCTTTGGTTCCACGGCCATTGTGGCCGGCAACGCCGCTGCGGCCAATATCGAAGGCTTTGTATACGTGGCCATGAACGCCATTTACCAGACGATGCTGACCTTAACGGGGCAAAACCTCGGCGCGCGGCAGTTTGACCGTATTGATAAGGGTCTTCGCGTAGCCGCGCTCACAGCTGCCGTCATCGGCGCTGCCCTCGGCGGTATCGTGGTGCTTTTTGACGAAGCGCTACTCTCTATCTATTCTACGGAACCCGAGGTTATCCGTTACGGCTGTCAGCGGTTTTTGTATATTGCTATGCCGTATTTTCTTGTGGGCCTTATGGAAACGACAATGGGCACCGTGCGCGGCCTTGGCTATTCCATTTTGCCGATGTGCGTTTCGCTTCTTGGCGCGTGTGCATTCCGCGTACTTTGGGTGCTTACGGTGTTTCAGCACCATCACACGATCGGGTGGCTTTTCATTTCCTATCCCATCAGCTGGATTTTAACAGGCACGGCACATTTCATTTGTTACCGCATTGTCCGTAAAAAAGTATATGCAAAATACGCGCATTTAAATTAACAAAAATTGATTCTTATATCCTCGCCACATTCGGCAAAACTAAAGCCGAGGTGAGAAAATGAAGAGGCAAAAATACGCGCGCCGTCTCGCTGTCGGCGCGCTTTCTGTTTCCTTGATTTTTTGTTATTTTTACGGCACGCTTCTGCCTTCGGAGTTTGTGATGCTCCGCGGGGAAAAGCACGCCCTGCCCGCCTTCGTTGCGCCCATCGCTTCCGAAGGCGATTTTCATTTTACAAAAGAAGACAACCGCTTTCTGGTAACGCCCGAAAAGGCCGGCGCGTATACGATGGACCTTTCCGCCTTCGGCCTTTGGCGGCGGACGGCCGCCGTAAGCGTGGTGGAGGGCAGAAACGTCACGTTAGGGGGCGAGGCAGTCGGCATTAAGCTGTATATGGACGGTGTTCTCGTCATCGGCCTTTCCGAAATTCCCCAAACAGGCCGCGCCCCGGGGAAGGAAGCCGGCATCCGTGCGGGCGACAGAATCGTGGCCGTGAACGGCGCACGCCTTTCGGGGAGCGATATGCTCGAGGAGGCCGTTGTAAAAAGCGGCGGCAAAGCGATGACGCTCACGGTCTGCCGCAGGGAAAAGCAGTGGGATGCGGAAATCACACCCGTCTGGTACGCCGATGGCGGCGCCTACAAGCTCGGCCTTTGGGTGCGCGAGAGCACAGCCGGTATCGGCACCGTCACCTTCTACATTCCCGAGGACGGCACCTACGCGGCCCTCGGCCACGCGATTCTCGACCCCGATACCGAAGAAGCCGTGCCGCCTGCGCACGGCAGCATCACCGCGTGCGAAATCGTACAGATCGATAAAGGGGAGAACGGCGTTCCCGGCGCGGTGCGCGGCGTGTTCGGAGCGGATGTGGGCACCATTTTGAAAAATGAGGCCGTCGGCCTCTTCGGCAAAAGCGAAATGGGAAAGGACGGCATCTCCGTCCCCATTGCTGCGAGCACACAGGTACAAAAAGGCGATGCCGTCATCTTCAGCAGTATTGACGGCGAGAAAAAGGCGTACACCGTCGAAATCGAAAAACTTTCGCGCCGCAGCGGAAACGGAAAAAGTATGGTCCTGAAAATCACGGACGAGCGCCTTTTGCGGCTCACCGGCGGCATCGTGCAAGGTATGTCGGGTTCGCCTATAATCCAAAACGGCAAACTCGTTGGTGCAATAACTCACGTTTTTGTGAATGATCCAACAAGAGGTTATGGGATATTTATTGAAAACATGCTAGCGGAAGTGGAGAAAATTAAATAACAGAATCGAAAACACTCACCTGCTCATGTACGGGTGAGTGTTCTGTATTTTGAGGGGGACATTCCTGTACTTTTGGAAAAACATCTTGAGAAATAATATGGTGATGAAAAGCCGCATTCGTAAGAAATCATTTGAATCGGTTTATCGGTGTACGAGAGTTCGTTTTTTGCTTTGTTCACTCTTATTGTAAATATATATTCGTTTGGAGATAAGCCGGTATTTTTTAAAATATTTCTTCTGAGTTGAGAATCCGATATATGAAACAGTCTGCATAACTCTGTTACATTAAGATTTGAATCACCAATATGATCAGATATGTATTCTATAATATCATAAATACTTGTTGTTTTAAAATTCATTTCTTTCTGTTTTTGGAATTCTGCAAGCACAGAATAAAGTAATGATTTGATTTTGAGATTTGCATTGAGTGTGTGAACATCCCATGATTTCACTGCATTTTCAAATTTAGAAACAAACAAACCAAAATTTTCTGTTTTAAAAACACCCGGTGCTATATAATTTTTAAATTCGTCAGCACATAAACACCTAAAGTCTACTACATAATAAGAAGCATTATCAGTATGCATTTTTCCTGAATATGCAATATCGCACGGCAACAATAGAAAATCACCTTTTTTTGCAACAAAGGTTTTGTCAGAAAATTTATATTCTATTTCTCCGTGTGTAAATAAAACAACAGCATCGAAAGCACGTGGAGCAAAAGAATTTCTTCTCCACATGATTTTATTCCTGTGGTAAACATTGACTATTTCTTTGATACATATATCATTCATAAATCATCACCAATTAAACTATACAATAAATATCCATAAATGTCAATGACGGATTTTTACATCTATTTGACTCTATAATGCATTTACTTCGCGTTAAAGCAAAGGTATAATACATTGCAAGAGGTGATTAAATTATGCAAAAATTCAAAGAAAACAGAGACTTCATACAAAATGGATTTGAACAAGCAATCTGGGATGAATCCACAGGACTTTCACCCAAAATCTTATTATCAAAGCTACAGGAATTTCAAAATTACGAAACAGAATTACCCAGGGAAATTGTGTGCGCAAATGCATATTCGTATCTTTTGGATAATCTGCAACTGGAAATCAATGAGCATACACCATTTTCGGTAAAACTAAACCTTGGAATTGACTATTCTTATTTTGCTACAGATACTGTTTTTTGTAAAGCTTTTTATTCGCAAACAGAAAAAATTCGCAAAAAAAAGCTCCCTGAAGAATATGAAAAATTTAAAAAATTTGCAGATGTTGGTCTTGATTGGATGATGGTTGATTTTATTCATACTGTTCCCAACTGGTCATATCTATTGGAAAATGGTTTTGCAGGAATTATTAAAAACGTTAAAAATTCAAAAGAAAAGCTTATAGCAAGCGGAAACTATCTGGATAAACAAATTGTTTTTCTTGACTCTGTATTAATATGCTATAATGCAATTTTAAGACTTCTTGACAGAATATACACATATTCACTTAAATTCAATGTGCCGGAGTTTTCAAGGTGCATAAAAAATCTTATGACAAAGCCACCCGAAAATTTGTATGAGGTAATGCAATTTTCCATACTCTATCTTTATTTTGAGGAAATCGGAGTCGAAAAAGCCAGAACACTCGGGCCCATTGACAGAATGTATTTTCCATATTTTGAAAAAGACAAGGCAACAGGAAAAACAGAAGAAGAAATTAAAGAGCTCTTCAGGTATTATTTCATTCATTTCACAGCGGCAAAAAGATTTGCTGAACAACCATTTACCATGTGCGGTTCTGACAAGGACGGAAATGATTACACTAATGAGCTCAGTCATCTTATTTTAAACGTATATGATGAAATGGGCATTTATGACCCCAAAATTCACATAAGATGTCATAAAAACATAGACGAAAAAATCATAAGAAAAGCCGCTTTAATGATAAGAGGCGGACACAGCAGTATATGTCTTATTAATGACGAAGCGGTATTTGATGCATACGAAAAAATCGGCATACCTAAAGAAGATTCACAGAACTATGTTATACTTGGTTGTTATGAGCCTATTATTATGGGATTGGAAGAAGGTGAAATTTCGGCACTTCGTTTTAATACGGTAAAATGTGTTGAATTTGCTATAAATGGCGGTAGAGATATTATGACAGATTCTCAGGTTGGATATGAAAGTAAAACAGATATTAAAAGTTTTGAGGAGTTTTTTGACATCTACTTAAAACAACTGAATTACTGCACCGACTTTGCGTTGGATTTCATTGAAAAGCAAGGAGAATACAGTACACTTATTAATCCTTCGCCTATATATTCGAGTAGTTTTTCAGAATGTATTGAAAAAGGTATGGATGTGCACGAATATCCTTTGAAGTATAATAATTTATCTTTAAAGCATCACGGTCTTGCAACTACGGTGGATTCTCTTGTTGCAATAAAAAAATATGTATTTGACCTTAAGGAAATTTCACTTGACGATATGAGAAGAGCTCTTTTGTCAGACTGGAAAGGGTTTGAAGATTTGCAAAAGAGAATTATCAACGACAAAGAAAAGTATGGAAATAATATGACCATTCCCGATAAGATAATGACCGACATTTTAGAAAATCTTGCCAATCGTTATTGCAACAAGAATCTCGAAAGAGGCGGCAAGGTGCGTCTTGGACTTGATTCGGTATATCATTGTATAAAACACGGAGAAAAAACATCTGCTACATCTGACGGAAGAAATGCAAAAAAACCGATTTCCAAAAATCTGTGTGCATCCGACGGAATGGACAGGGGCGGTATTACCGCATATATGCAATCTGTATTGAAAATTGACTCAGCATCTTTTGTAGACGGAGTACCGTTTGATTTTATATTACATCCTTCTGCCGTTGAAGGCGAAAAAGGTCTTGAGGACTTTATTTCTCTTATCAAAATCTTCCTCGATAATGGCGGATTTGCAATGCAGGGAAATATAGTAAAAAGAGAGACTTTGATTGAAGCTCAGAAATATCCTGAAAAATATTCAACTCTTCAGGTAAGGGTATGTGGCTGGAATGAATATTTTGTAAAGCTCAGCAAAGTAAAACAAGATATGTTTATAAAGCAATGTGAGGTGTCGGGCTAATGATTTTTGCTATAAAGCCTTTTGAAATTCACGACGGCGATGGCATAAGAACAACTGTATTTTTCAAGGGGTGTCCCCTCCGATGTAAATGGTGTCACAATCCGGAATCATTTTCCTTTGAAAAAGAAATACTTTTTGACAAAACTGCTTGCGGTAATTGTATGCGATGCACCAAAATATGTGAGGCAAATGTAATCAAAGACGAAAAGCATATGTTTATCAAAGAAAAATGTACGTTATGCGGGAAATGTGAAGATATCTGTCCCAATAATGCATTCGAAATTTCAGGTAAAACATCTTCTGCAGAGGAAATAGCAAAAGAAGTTCTTAAAGACGAAATATTTATGAAAGGCAGTGGCGGAGGTGTAACCTTTTCCGGTGGTGAACCGCTTATGCAGGCGGACTTTTGCGTAGAAATTGCAAAGCTTCTGAAAGAACACGATATAAATATTGCCGTGGACACCAGCGGATTTGTAAACAGAGTGGCTTTTGATAAAATCATCCCCTATACCGACACATTTCTCTTTGATATAAAGGCTATCAATGAGGATATTCACACAAAATGCACAGGAGTATCAAATAAACAGATACTTGAAAACATAAAATATATCGATTCTCTGCGTATCCCTATAGAAATAAGATATCCATACATACCAACAATGAATGACGGTGAAGCGGAGAAAATTGCAGCCTTTGTTAAAGATTTAAAATCCGTAAAAGTACTGCGGATACTGCCTTATCACAACTATGCGGAAAGAAAATATGAGTGTATGGAGCTTGGTTATCCTTTGTCAATGGTTCCATTACCTACAAAGGATGAAATTGCATTGGTTGCAGAAAAAATCAAAGCCATCGGTGTGAAAAATGTTGTCCCCTATTGACAACAGTCGTGTCGGGTTCACCCATCCTGCAAAATGGCAAGTTAGTTGGTGCAGTAACTCATGTTTTTATAAATGACCCAACCCGTGGGTATGGGATATTTATTGAGAATATGCTCTCCGAAGCTGAGAAGATTAAATAGTAATATGCTCGTCTTTATTAAAGGCGAGCATATTTATCACATATTAATATTTATATAAAAGCTTACCCAAGCTTTGACTTCCACATTTTTACAATATTTTAAAATGCTTTAATACGGCTATCGTCTATACTTGAGTCATCAATACATGTGGGGCACAGCCATGCTCCTTCTTCGAATTCATTCCATGCAAATGTCAGGATATGCATCCTTTTCATATAGCTTATATTTTCTTCCATCCATCTGCAAAACATATCAGCACCATCTTTTAACTCCTGATTTGTTGGACCGGGGATACACTCTGTCTTTGTATAACCCTGATACCGGTATCTTCAGGAAAATCTGTTAGGCCATTTTTTTCATAATCCCGGCATCAATAGCGTATTAAAGTTCTTTCCTAATTAATTACACCCATTCTTAATTCGCTCATTGTTATTACCCCTTTATATTAAATTTACCTTTTTACGCATTCGTATTATACCTATTGTAGATGAAATAAAAGTTAATACTTCGTTAGTAATTCCTGTATATGATTTATATACAATATCGTATGTTAACATACAAATAGAAATAGGATAGGCAATTATTCTTGTAAATACCGGATTTGCTTTCCAAAAGCTTATAACCGACAAAACAGAAGCTGTGGCGGGCAGAAAGCTTATTACACCTTTCCATGTGAAGGATGCACATACCATCGCAACGCCCATGAAAATTATCAGCCAGATTTTTGATATTTCCGTTTTTTGTTGGGTTAAGAAAACAATTTCTCTTAAAATACCTACCATTGCTACCGCCATCCCCGAATATGCGTTAAGTGTATAATAGTGAAAAACCCATATAAAATCAGAAATAAGCTTGTATATCAAAACTCGTTTACCGCTTTCTTGCTGATAGATTATCACATTTGCAGTTATTCCGAGAATACCACTTGTCCATGCAAAAATATTCATACCAACCACTCTGCTCCTGCTACTCCGAAATTGGTTTTTTGTGGTGATTTAATGCCTTTCCACGACACATTTTTGGAATGCTTGTCCCAATATTCCACATCACCAAAAATAGGTGCAATGCTTGAATATTGTACTATTTTTAAATCCACAAATCTATCGCAATATTTACTGTCAATTTTATAAATATACGGAGAGCATATTCTCTCGCCTACCGGTTTTTCGTTTATTGATACACAGGTATAAAGCGTTGTTCCTTTTAACTCTAAAAATTTTGCTTCCTTCGGAACAAACACTTTTTGAGAAAGTTCAATTTTCCCAAAACTGCTTATATAATCACCGATACAAAGTGTGTTTTTTCGTGGAGAAAGATTGATTTGACAAACATCTCCGCTTATACTTTCTGCGTCAAAGTCGCCCTTTATAAGAACACTTGGCATATATTTATAATCGCTGCTTGATGTTACAACAAAGCTGCCATTACAAAGTGTTATGGATTCTGATGATTTGTAAAGACATTGCATTCCAAACGGAATGTCGGTGCAAAATTTTTGTGCAGTAATGATTTCATTGTCAATATATGCTTTTGCATCGTTTCTCAAAACAAATTCAACTGTTTGATTTGAGTTGCTTTTAATGATTGCTGAATCTTGTGAATTAACATACATACAACGAATAATATTTTTATTGCAGTAATTTACATTAAAATCATGAATTTCAGCTTTTACTTTTTTATACTCGGTAGGAATTACATCCTTGTCAGTTACTACACCAAAACCGTCAATCTCTTTATCAATGCGGTTTATAATATATTTTGACGGTGCGGCATCAAGATTAATTACAACAAAGCTGCCATCATCAAATTTTCGCACAAAAATATTTTCACACAGTTCACCGTTAATATTGATAACAAGCGGTTTTTGTGCAAGGGCTTTGCATATTTCATCTATATCGGTTGTTGTGATATGTGCGTATTTTAAGGTATTATCCTTTGTAAGTCTGATTACTTCAATATTGTTTGTATCATCACCTTTATCGATAAATTTCCACTGTATCTGATAGTAGGTAAGTCGTTTTAAAAGAGCTATAAAAATATTGGTATTAAAATTTTTATTCATCAAGTTACCGGCACATAATTCTGAAGGATATTCAATATATACATCGGGTGTAAAATCCTTATCTGCATATTCAGCCGCTAACTGTGCCTCTTGTGCCAAAAGCTTCATTCCTGAAAAATCCGGCTGAGAAATTGAGAAATCATTAAAATAATCAAGTATTGCGGTATTTCCTCTCATATCCATATGAGAAACTGCCAGAAAGTAAAGGTTTATTTTGAAGCAGGCAGAATAAAAAATCATACTTTTTCTTAATGTATATGACATATCACACGGTCCTAATGCAAATAATTCTGCCATAGCATAATTACCCTTTCTTGCATATTGGGCAGCACCGAAAAGAGAAAGGAGAGTGGAATCATTTAGATTGGTGTTAATTTCATCTACTCCCGCAATAGAGAATGACGAAAGCATTGTCAATAAATTGCCGTTATTTCGGGTTGCAGCGCAAGGCTCGTGATCATATATCATATGACCACACATATCTATTGAGTGTTCCTCGCACCAATTGCGTATTTTATCAACATAGCATGCTTTAAACCTGTTTGCCACTGCAAGCATAACGGTTTCGTAAAACTTGTCTCTGCCAAGCTCCATATCATCATAAAAGTCATCTCCGCACAAGCTTTTATAATCATCGGGGAGCTGTTCATAATATGGCACAGATGAATTGTTGCAGCAATATCCAATGCTTGGCTCGTCGGTGAAAATACCTTTTATTGTGTTTCCAAAATATTCTTTAAAATGTCTATAATATTGCTCGTGAGTGATGTTTATAAAGTAATCAACAGCATCAAAAGACAGCAAATCGGGAAAAGATTTTATTCCGAAAATCTTACCATTATGCTCTGAATATGTACTGATTTCACCTATATTTTTCCCTACTGTTGTAATTGATTTCAACATATATTTTTTTGAAACCATTCCGCCCGCATCCCCTGACGGCCAATTAAAATCATCATATAACCATATGTTCATATCCAACCGCTTTGCACACTTTAAAAAGTATTCTACCGTCTTAAACCAGTCGTTGCTTAAATATTCAAGCTCACATCCTGACCTCGGGTAAATCATAACTTGTTCAATACCATTTTCCTTAAGAGATTTCATATAATTTTGGACAAAACTCAATGATGGCCTTCCTGTAACGGCTGACATTGTAATTAATGGATTTTTCACAAAAAGCACCTTCTTTTATTATTTTTCTTGATTATAATATTTAATTATGTTATAATCAATGCATATAACGAAGTTATTTTATCAAAAAACAAAGAAATGAGTTGGTTGTATGCCTTTGTATTATGAGCCTTTTGTAAGATATATTGCAAAAACAAAATATTTTATAGATAACATGGTAATTGCGAGGGATTGCCGTATGATTTATATTTTGAGTGGTAATGGTGTTTTTGAATGTAACAATAAAACATACCCTCTTTGTAAAAATACTCTAATTTATTATCCTTCAGGGTTTCCCTATCATATTCATTCAAATGAAACCATAATATTTTATACAGTTAACTTTGATTTTACGCAAGAGTTTTCGCATATAGGAGTAATGGTACCGGAAAAAGCGGGTGAGTTTAATTATGACACTATATTTCGGTATAATGCTGAAATTCCAGATATTTTTTCTGATGTAATATATGTAAATAATGCAAAAGAAATAGGGAACGATATAGAAAGCATTTACAATGAAAGTAAAAAAAGCACAAAAAAACAAGATATAGAAAATTTGTATTTGAATATAATTTTGTTAAAGTTGTCGAGAAACAAAGAAAACAATCAACACAAAGTACCTCTATGTGAAAAAATTAAAGAAATCGTTGAAAATAACATATCTGTAAATATAAAGGAAATCTCAGATAAATTGCACTATCATCCATATTATCTTAATGAAGTTTTTGTAAAAAACGAAGGGATAACGCTACATAAATATATTACAAAACAAAGATTGATAAGAGTACGAGAAATGTTACTCACAACGGATATTTCAATTTCCGAAATCTCACACCTATGCGGATTCTATTCACAGTCTCATATGTCGAACACTTTTAAAAATGTTTATAAAATAACACCCGGAAAAATGCGTAAATTATAAAAAATATAAAAAATTGTTGTCCCATATTGACAACACTCGTGTCTGGTTCACCCATCCTGCAAAATGGCCGAATTGTGGGAGCTGTGACACACGTATTTGTAAATGATCCAACAAGAGGTTATGGGATATTTATTGAAAATATGTTAGCGGCTGCACGAAGCATTGAAGAAAAGAATTCAGAAAATTTTTAATTTAAAATGACAGCCGCTAAATTTAGCAGCTGTCATTTTTTCTTTGAGGTTTTTCGTGGTAGAGCGTTAATCCGTTTTTGATTTTTCTGCACTCGCTTACATTCATACCAAAAAAACGTTTGAATCTTTTCCTGAAATAATTTTCATCGCAAAATCCGCAAAGTTCTGCAACCTTTGTTGTGGAAATATTTTGATCAAACAATAAATTTTCTGCGTGTTTCATCCGCACAATAAGAAGTTGCTCCGAAAAATTTATACCGGTTATGCTTTTATAAATGGTTGACAGGTAAACCGGTGATATATTCAACTCTGATGCAACTGACTGGAGAGTGATTTTCTCATTATATCTGGATTCGATAATGTAATCAATTTTTTTTACATAATAATTGACGCTGTTGTTTTGGCTGCAGATATTATTTCGTGTTATTTTATCAATCTCACATATCAGGTTAAAGAATGCAGATGCTAAAGCAATCTTTCTGTTTTCCGAATCAGCGGAAGATAGTTTAATGATTTCATGAAGTTTCTTTATTATTTCAAGTTCATAATTAATTGGCAACTCTTCCAAATAAAAAGGCAATATAAGAACTGTTTCATCACTCAAGTCAGCTTCAACAAGTTCGCATGGTTGGTATTTAAAATCACTTAAACTAACAGCAACTGATACAATTGTTATTGGCTTTCCCGATTTGCAGGAGGCTGTACGGTTTTCATCAGCCACTATGCAGGATAGAGTGTTGTTTTTCAGTAGAAAGTTATTGTTATTAAGGGTAACAGATTTTGTGTCAAATTTTGAATACGAAATTTCCAACACATCTTTGCTATTGCGATTTCTCCATTCATAGTTTTCAACAGTAACTTCGCAAGCCCATATTAGTTTTGGCAAACAATTTATTTTGATTTTATAAACATACACACATATCAAACTCCTTTGGGGTTTTTATAACGACTATTATATATTGCATCCTCAAAAATGTCAATAAATATATACCTTTAATATTAAAAAATTACCTATTTTTCTACTTGCTTTAATATTATAATTGTCATAGTAATTCTAAAATACAAGGAGTCAAAGATATGTCGATAAATATTTATCCTGTAACACAAACCAAAGACCACATAGAAAATTATAAGGTTAAAGTGAACGGACAACCGGTAACACTTGATACTGCCCGTGTGTCTGCATTCCCTTTTAACCGTCGCTGGCCGGGGCATCAGCGTAGTAAAGCTCAAACCGAACTTGTTAATTTCCTTTCACTTTCTTCAGATGAATCGGTGTCTTTTGAAATAATTCCTCAAAATCCCTTTGAGGAAGTTATTATACGCCCGTTGTCATTGGGTATAACACCGGAAATCAAAGACGGAAAAATCACATTTACTCTTGAAAAGCCTGCTTATTTTACCGTTGAGCCGTATGGCAGAAATAATGCACTTCATATTTTTTCTGATCCCACACCTTGCTATGACATTGATTATAACAATACTAATGTTATATATTTCGGCAAAGGTGAACACTATGCCGGAGAAATTGTATTAAAAAGCAATCAGACATTGTTTATTGACGAAGGTGCGGTGGTTTATGCCTGTGTAAAATCAATAGATTCCGAAAACATAAAAATTTTGGGCAGAGGTATTCTTGACAACAGTAAAAACACTGAGAAAATACTTTTTGAGTATAATGCAGAAAATAATATTTCGGCAGTCAATAATGCAAAACGAGAGCACACAGTTCAACTTGAATATTGTAACAATATTAAAATTGAAGGCATCACCATCCGCGATTCATTGGTTTATAATATAAGACCAATCGGTTGCAAAAATATGCATATTTCAAATGTTAAAATTATTGGTTGCTGGCGTTACAATTCAGACGGTATTGATATGCACAATTGCGAAGATGTTGTTATAGATAATTGCTTTTTACGAACCTTTGATGATTCAATCTGTGTAAAAGGCTTTGATTGCTATCATGAAGATGATGTTGAAAAAGCGGTAAAAGAGGCAATGTATCGTAAAGGAAAAGCTTACGATGTTTTTAAGAACACAGTTATAAAAAATTGCACCATATGGAACGACTGGGGAAAAAGTCTTGAAATCGGGGCAGAAACAAGGGCGGAAGAAATAAGCAATATTGTTTTTAAGAACTGCAACATCATACACGTTACCGGTCATGTACTTGACTGCTCCAACGTGGATTATGCCGATGTGCATGATGTGGTGTATAAAAATATAAATATAGAGTACGATGATGTGATTCCAATAGGTGTTATTCAAAATAAAGATTCAGAAACATATCAAAACACCAATTTAGATTATGCACCTGATCTTATACATATTGTCAGCAGTTTCCATCATGAGTATTCTGCTGGTGGCACACGCAGAGGCATCAATCGAAATATGTTGTTCAGTAACATTCACCTCTTTGGTCGCCAAAAGCCAACGCTATATTTCAAAGGTTATGATGATACCCACCAAACCAAAGATATATTGATTGAGAATTTGTATTGGAACCAAGAACTTCTTAAAAACTTTGACGAGAACCAATTCGTTACAGGAGAGTTTACGCAGAATATCTGTTATAAAACATCTGAATACCAACAACTTCAGAAAAATACGGTTTGTGCCGGTCATCAACTCAATAATAGTGGGCATATTCGATTTTTTAATTTGAATGGCAAAGGTAAACGAGTGATGTTTGTGGGAAATTCGATGACACTCCACGGCTTCCGCCCGCAGATAGGCTGGTACAACGAATGCGGAATGGCGGCTTCCTGTCCCGAAAACGACTATGTTCATCGTGTGATGTCTGCGGTTTCGGAAAAATCAGCCGATGCGGCGTTTTGCATCTGTCAGGTTGCGGAATGGGAAATGGAATATAAAAATGGCTCAACCAAACATTATCTCTTTGAAGAAGCCCGCAGCTTTGATGCTGATATTATCGTGATGCGTTTTATTGAAAATTGTCCGCAAAATGAATTTGACTGTGAAATATTCAAACGTGAACTGGGAGAACTGCTTGACTATTTAAACAAATCATTAAAGGCCAAAGTTATATTAACAACAGGATTTTGGAAACATCCCGGTGATAAAATCATTTTAGAATATGCAAAAGAAAATAATTTGACCTGTATTGAACTTGGAGACCTGGGTGAACTTAATGAAATGAAAGCAATAGGATTATTTAGCCACGAGGGTGTTGCAAACCATCCCGGAGATATTGGGATGAAGAATATTGCCGATAGAATTCTGGCAGAGTTAGAAAAACTTATCTGATTTGTTGTCCCCTATTGACAACAGTCTTGAGCGGCTCCCCAATCGTTCAGAATGGCAAACTCATTGGAGCTGTGACACACGTTTTTGTAAATGACCCGACACGTGGATATGGGATATTTATAGAGAATATGCTGGCTGAAGCGGAGAAAATTAAATAACATTAATGCTCACTTATATTTCATAAGTGAGCATTTTTACGTAAACCTTTTATGGCTTTTTTCTGTATTCAGTGGGTGTGACTCCACTGAGCTTTTTAAATAGTTTACAGAAATATGTATAATTGTAAATACCTACCTTTTCGGCAATATTACAGATAGAATCGTCTGATTGTTTAAGTAATTCTTTTGCTTGCTTGATGCGTTGTTCGTTAATATATCCTGTAACGGTGCATCCTAGATTGTTCCGAAAAACTTCATATAATCGGTTTTTTGATATATAAAATCTTTCACATAGCTGTTTTATACTTAAATCCGCTTGCAAATTTGCATCAATAAACTTAAGTATATCAATTGCAACAGGATCGTACACAAACTCAATCGCACTATCAAATAGAATATGAGGCAGAAGATCATACAGTGCTTCCAATTGATTTTTTGAAATAAATGGAGTTTGTTCATAGATTTTATTTAACTTTTTAAGTGTTTGAGGATCTGTATCAGGTAAATATTTAGGCAGAGCAGGAGAGTCCATAGAACGTACCTGCCCCATTATGACATATCCGACGATGTTATCGTCTTTTATAATGGGCATTGCAGAATCATAAAGACCCGCACTGCATATGTGACTTTCCAAATTTTTAGAGGAACGGCATCGGTTTAAGATTCTTGTATCACACTGTTTGCAATGCTTTTTTTTAATTTCTATTGTTTGCAGCAATGAGCAATACTCTTTACTCTGTGGTCCTCTTATTATGGTGCTATAGTCTGTATCTAATACGGCTACGCTTATTCCAGTCAAGGTGGTTATATCGGTTATAATACGTCGCAACTTTTCTGTATTGTATTTTATAATCATTTTTAACGCCTCCTCTAAACAATATTATATAATAGTTGGGAAGATATTGCAATATTTAAAGAATATAATTTATTTACAAAAATTAATATGTAGTGGTACAATTTATATAGTTGATGGGGATTGTTTGTAGTATCAGATGAAAATAGAGCCATAACGTATGAACATTATATATTTGATAATTATAATAGCCGGCGTTTCCGGTCAGAGCATTGCTAAAAAATTCTATACAGAAAAGACAGGTACAAATGGTACATATCTTTTTTTATCCCTTACAGCGCTTTTTTCAATGATGTTCTTTCTTGTTACTTCAAAGAATATTAGCTGGAATCCCGGGATTGTTCCATATTCGATAGCCTTTGCCTTATCATTTTCAACCGCTTCACTATCTGGTATGCTTGCTATTGCAAATGGTTCTTTGTCACTTTCGTCACTTATGATTTCATATTCACTTATGATTCCAACCTTTTACGGAATTGCTTTTCTCAGGGAACCAATAAGCATATATTTTATAATTGGTCTTGGATTGCTTGCGATTTCGCTTTTCCTTGTGAACAAGAATAATGACAAGTGTCCTATTACACCAAAATGGCTTTTATTTGTTTTTCTTTCGTTTGCCGGCAATGGTCTTTGTACAACCGTTCAGAAAATGCAACAAATTAAATTCGACGGTGAATACAAAAATGAATTTATGATAATTTCTCTCGCAATTGTGTTTTTGATTTTTGCAGTAGCCACTTTGGTAACAAATAAAGATAATTTCAAAAGCAATTTTTATCATGCTCGGTTTATTACTGTTGCTTCCGGTGCTATGAATGGTATTGTTAATTTGCTTGTTATGGTGTTATCGGGAACAATGGCTGTATCCGTTATGTTTCCGCTGATTTCGGCAGGGGGAATTATTGTTACATATGTTGTTTCAAAAGTATTTTATAAAGAAAAACTGACAAAAATACAGTTTGCAGGTTTCTTAACAGGACTTGCATCCATAGTATTTTTAAATATTTAAGGTATTAACCCGAATAAAAATTAAAAAGGAGTAGATTTTATGAGTTTTTCACCTTTTATAACTGTTGCTGCATCGAATTCAAAATTTAATGAAAAGGATGGCATTGATTTTGTTTGTTCAGGGAAAAATGATGAACTTGTGATAAACAAAGCTATTAAGACTGCCGCAGAAGAAGGAAAGAATGTTTATCTTTTGAACGGTGTTTACTGTGTAGATGATTTTTATGATTTTGAAGATGGCGGACCCATGGCAGCTATTAGGATACCTGCTTTATATAAGGAAATTGCAATTATCGGACAATCGTTCAGCTTCGAACAAAATCGTGAGGGCGTACAGATTGATGTTTCTGAGGAAGCACTTTCTAAAATAGAAGAAGGTGAATATTCTGTTTTTCGTACCGAATGGAAAAACAGAGGTTTATATAGCGGAGCGGTTCTGAATCTCGAAAATATTACTATGACATTGGCGCATAATCAGAAAGCTGTTCGCTGCATAGATTTGCGTCGTTGCGACCGCGTTCAGATGAAAAATGTCAGACTTCGCGGAAAGCGTGATAATACATATTTGGGTGTAACAGATATGGCAAAAGAAGGCTGCATCGGACTTACAATGACCGATGGTAGCAATAACTTTATTGTTCGCTATGACAATGTTACATCAGGTGGTTTCTATGAAGGAATTCAGGTGGGCGGAGAACATGTTGTTATGTTAAATTGTGCGGCAGCACATAATGTTTATGGCTATACTTTTGGTAACTACGATTTTAATTGTGGATACAATCATCCTATCACCATGATTAACTGTTGCGACGAAAGAAATGTGAACTTACCATTGTTTAATCAATGTGGTGACCATGGCCGTGATGGTAATATTCTAATCGGCGGTCAGGAAGTTTCTATGATAAGCTTTAACATCGAACGTTTGGCTACCCAAACCCCCGGAGGAAAACTCGGGGATGTTATGCGTGAAATTCACCCGGGAGCTTTTTGCGGAAGAATTGAATATACACTTCAGCCTGACTGGAATCATACAAACGAAACCAATTTTAAACTTTTTGAAAATGGCTCAGGTAAAGGCTTTCGCACAATCAATATGACCCACAAAACTGTTTGCAGCACTGCAGAAAGACTCAGCTATTATCCGTCTTTTGGACAGCAGATTTTCGATACTGATTTAAATAAGTTGTTGATTTGTGTTGACGTAGACAGTAAAAAATGGGTGGATGCCAATGGTTGTGTAGTTGATTGATAAAAGTACATATAACATAACTTGGATTTGAAAATTCCTCAAAATTTGTTGTCCCCCATTGACAACAGTCATGAGCGGCTCCCCAATCGTTCAGAATGGCAAACTCATTGGAGCTGTAACACACGTTTTCGTCAATGACCCCACGCGCGGGTATGGGATTTTTATTGAAAATATGCTCTCGGAAGTGGGAAAAACAAATAAGTAAAAGGGCGTGCCTCAATATAGTGAGGCACGCCCTATATATTACGTATCCGTTATAACGCCATCCAGTTCATTTTTGTGGCAAAGTGTATTCAGATAGGTTTTTCCAAGCTTACTTTTATCACAAAGAAGGTAACTCTTTCTTGCATTCCTTATCATAATTTTTCGCATAGAATTTTCTAAAATAGAGTTATCTGTAACAAAACCATCCTCTGTTATCCCTCTGCAGGAGAAAAAAGCTACATCCGCATTATAGCGACTTAAAACGCTCTCGGCATCCGTTCCGACATACGAAAAGGATTCTTCGGTAAGCTCCCCGCCCGTGCATATGGTTTTGATCCCCATTGCCGCTAGGTCAATAGCTGTTTTTGCGCCGTTCGTTATTACGAAAAGTTCTTTGAAATTTACAAGATGCGGCAACAGGCAGTAGGCCGTGGTGGAGGCATCCAGTATAATCGTATCGCCATCTTTAATGTAAGATAAAGCCTTAAGCGCTATTTGCCTTTTAGATGGGTTGTTTTCCATATCGCGAATAAATAACGGAATGCGTTTATCAGCAGAATTTATTTTGAGATTTACCCTACCTCTTTTGCGTGTGATAATATCCTTCTTTTCCAAAACAAGTATATCACGCCGCACCGTAGGTTCGCTCACAAAAAGTTTATTTGCCAGGTCCCGAACTGTATGCTCTCTTTCCGCCAAGAGTTTGATATACAGTTCTTCTCTAGTATGTATCGACAAAATAATCACCCGTTTCTATTATTTAATCACTATTATAATCAATTGATGATTGTTTTGTCAAGATAATATTCAAGTATTGATTATTCTCTCTATATTTGGTAAAATTAAATTGGTGATGATATGAATTTGATACATACAAAACAGTGTACATGCGGAAAAGCACACACATTCGAATCGGAAGTGATAGTCGGCAAAGGGGTAATCCATCAATTGCCGCAGGTGTTACAAAAACTGCATGCGGAAAAAGTGTTTTTGATTGCGGATGAAAACACATTCACCGCGGCAGGCGATGCGGTTTGTAAAATTCTTGCCTCTTCCGGAACGAAGATACTTTCCCACATTTACAGGGATGAAATTTTACATCCGGACGAAACAAGTACCGGCAGTGCCATTATGCACTACAAAAAAGATTGTGATTTAATTTTGGCAGTCGGCTCGGGTGTAATCAACGATATTGGCAAAATTGTTGCAAACGTTACCGGAAGGCTCTATATCATAGTGGCAACAGCGCCCTCTATGGACGGGTATGCCTCTGCAACATCCTCTATGACAATGGATGGCCTCAAAACCTCTCTCGACAGTAAATGTGCCGATGTGATTTTTGGCGATACGGACATTTTGTGTAATGCCCCCATAAAAATGATGCTTTCGGGACTTGGTGATATGCTTGCAAAGTATGTTTCCATTTGTGAATGGCGCATCTCGCATCTTATAAACGGCGAATATTATTGCGAGAAGGTAGCAGAGCTTGTAAGAAGTTCTTTAAAGAAGTGTGTTGATAATGCCGAGGGGCTTTTGCAGCGGGATGAAAATGCGGTCAAGGCAGTATTTGAGGGATTGGTTATATGCGGAGCTGCTATGAAATTTGCGGGAATGTCCCGTCCTGCTTCCGGCGTTGAGCATTATTTTTCTCATATTTGGGATATGCGTGGCGTAGAATTCGGAGAGGCGGTAGAATTTCACGGCATTCAATGTGCGGTTGGTACTTTGATAGCCGTTAAACTTTATGAGAAAATAAAAAACTGTACGCCTGAAAGGCAAAAAGCTTTGGCGTATGCGGAAGCGTTTGATTTTGCGGCGTGGAGTGAAACATTGAGAAAATTTCTCGGCAAAGGTGCAGAAGCGATGATTGCGCTCGAAGAGAAAGAACAGAAATATAATTTGGAAAGTCACAGAAAAAGACTTGGGACACTGCTTTCCAAGTGGGATGCAATTTTGCAAATTATCGAGGAGGAGCTGCCTGCGTTTTCGGAACTCGAAAATCTTTTTGACAAGGCCAGTCTTCCGAAAACAATGGCGGAAATAGGACTCGATGAAGAACTTTTGCCAATAACCTTTAAAGCCACAAAGGATATAAGAGATAAATATGTTTTATCAAGACTTTGTTGGGATTTGGGAATTATTGAGAATATATTCTCGGAAGCGGAGAAAACAGAATAAAAAGTGCTCGCCTTTCGAGCATTTCTTTTTCGATGCGTATGGATACACTTTTCAAAGACATACAATCACTCCAAAATAAATATAGGATATATTCATTTTAGCGATATTGTGCTACAAAAATGTTAAAATAGACAAATAAATCTCTTGCCAAGAGGCTCTCGGGTGTGCTATACTTTCGGTAGTACATACCAAGGAGGAGAAGAGATGAAGCTTCGCATAACAAACGAAAGAACACAGCCGGACCCGTTTATTTTTAAAGATGGCGATGTCTTTTATCTCTATGTAACGGGGGAGGAGGGCGTCGAAGCGTATGAAGCCGCCGATATTTTCGGCAAGTGGGAATACTGCGGCATTGTGGCAAAATTCGAAGGAAAAACCGATTACTGGGCGCCGTCCGTTATCCGATATGAGGGCATGTATTATATCTACGTTTCCTGCAATGACGAAGGCACATTTCAGGAATATATGCACGTGGCAAAATCCGACGCACCGCTTGGACCTTTTAGGGACGAAAAGCAGCTGTATACCGAGTTTTCCATTGATTCGCACGCAGTAGAAACCGAAGCCGGTCTTTTCCTGTGGCACTCGGAAAACAGATGGGACGGCGAAAGAATCGGCACGCGTATTTTCGTAGACCGCCTTCTTGACCCCTACACCCCCGAGCATAAGCCCGTGGAAAAGCTTGCGGCAGATTTCGACGAAGAAATTTTCACGCCCGACTATGACCCCGTGAAAAATCCGTGGCACACGATTGAGGGTGCATTCTGGTTTCAAAAAGGGGAGTGGCAGTACCTTATGTACAGCGGCGGCTGCTATCAGGACGATACGTACCACATCGGCTACGCCACGGCCAAGACTACGGAGGCAGACCTTACGAAAGTGGAATTTACAAAGCATACGGAAAACGGGGAGTTTGCCCCCGTTATCATTAAAAACGAATTTGAGGAAGGCACGGGGCACCATAGCGTACTTTTCCATAATGGCGAGTGGTATGCATTTTATCACGGCAGAGAGCCGCGTGACCTTGCGGGCGGCGCTAAATACGGCCAAGAATACGAAGAGAAACGAACCGCCCGAATTTGCCGTTTGATAATAGAAGACGGGAAAATCACGGCCGAACGATACGAAAACCATATATAAACAAAAGACTGCAAACATCAGTTTGCAGTCTTTTTAAGTAGCACAAAAGCACCCGGCGAAAGGCGTGCGCCATCATCTTGAAATTCCACTTTTCCGTGGGAGAATATGCACTCGCGGTCTTGGAAAAGAAGCGGCGCCGCCTCTTTTCCTTCGTTTATCGCGCAGAGGAGACCGCCGCGAAGAAAGGCGTAGAGTCCGTCTTCTCTTGCATATGGCTTAAAAGGAGAAGAAAAGTCCTCCCTGTGCGCCGAGCGTACTGCGGCAAGGCTTTTGAAGAACGTAAAGAGTGCCGCGTCCTCGCGCCCCCACGGGTACGCCATGCGGCAATACGGATCGCGGAAGCCGGAAAGCCCAACCTCATCCCCGTAATAGATGCAAGGAATACCGGGAAGCGTAAACTGTAAAAACGCGGCGCGCATGAGCTTTTCGCGTCCGTTTTGATATTCTTCCTCTGTCATTTTATAGTTGCCCTTCTCTTCGTCGGGCACGTCGTGCTCCACGCCAAAAAACGTTATGGCGCGCACGGTGTCATGCGTCGAAAGGGAGTTCATAAGCGTGTGCAGTGCAGGCTCGGGATAGTTTTCGAGGATAGAAAGGAGACGGCTTTCGAAAAGCGCGGCATCGCCGTCCTTTACAAACTCCAAAATGGCGGTGCGCCACGGATAGTTCATCACGCTGTCCATCTGCCGGCCGAGTAGATAGCGGCGGCGGATACCATAGGCGAATTTATTCGTCGCATCCTCCCACACTTCGCCGATAACGAGCGCTTCGGGGTCCTCTTTTTTCACGCGGGCATAGAGACTGTCGAGGAAAGCATCGGGAAGCTCATCCGCCACATCAAGCCGCCAGCCACCGGCGCCTTTCTCCTGCCAGAAGGAGAGAACGCCGCCTTCTCCTGTAATAAATTCCATATAATCAGGGCGTGTTTCGCGGACATTCGGTAAATTTTCAAAACCCCACCAGCTTTCGTACGTTTCGGGGTATTTTATAAAGGAGTACCAGTTATAATAAGGAGAGTCTTTGGAATTTGCCGCACCTACGCTCTCGTAATGCCCATACTTATTAAAATATACGCTGTCTGCGCCCGTGTGGCTGAAAACGCCGTCGAGTACTACGCGGATTCCTGCCTTGCGGCACGCGGTGCAAAGCGCCTCAAACTGTTCGTTTGTGCCGAAATAGGGGTCAATATTTTTGTAATCACCCGTACTGTAGCGGTGATATTCCGGGCTTTCAAAAACGGGGTTTAGGTATATGGCCGTCACGCCCAGCGTCTGCAGATACGGAATTTTTCCTATAATACCCAAAATGTTGCCGCCGAAATAATCGTTCGCGCGATAGTCGGGCGTGTCATAGATAAATTCGGGTATATCATACCAGTCGTCGTGCATTTTTCGCTCGTTTTTGGAAGGGAGCGGCGAAAAATCGTCGCTTTTCCGGAACCGGTCGGGGAAAATTTGATATAGAATGCCGCCGCGTGCCCAATGCGGCGTCCGGAAACCGGCATCGTACACCGTGAGCTGCCACTCGCCGAGCCAGTCGCCGATGGCGGCCACGCCGCCCGAAAGGCCCACAAAGAAAACATCCTCGCGCCGTTGCAGTTCAAAGCGGTAAAAATATAAATCCGCACAGGGAAAAGAGACCTCGGCCGTAAAAACGGCGCCACCTTCCCGTTCTTCCGTGCGCGTCATGGGGATATATATGGAATCCGGTGACGCGTCCGCCCGATAGATGAAGGCAGCGCCTTTTGGCAAATCGTCCCCCGAGACATACAAAGAAAACCGGACAGCTTCGTCCGTTTTCACGGCGCCGAACGGTTTTTTGCATATTTCGTTTTTCGAATCATAAAAAACTTGCAGCATATAAAATGTGCCCTCCGACAGTAAGGCTTGTATTTAGAATACTCTCCCCACGTCGGTTTGTCAATACATCCGGGGCATAAAAAGCACGAAAAACACGCGGGAAGTCTATAAAATTTGCACAAAAATGGTAACTTTTTATAAAAGTTCTGTACAAACATAAGCGGATATGATACAATATATACAAAGACATATATAGGCAGGTGACAAAATGGAGAGCAAAGGGAGAGAAGAGACGGCTTTAGCGGAATATTTATTCCATGAAGGAACGAATTATACCGCCTATTCGTATCTCGGTGCGCATATGGAGGGCGACACGTGTACCTTCCGCGTCTGGTGTCCAAACGCGGCAGAGGTGTATGTTGTCGGCTCTTTTAATGATTGGGATTCTTACAGAAACCGCGCGTGGCGCATCACAGGCGGCGGCGTTTTCGAGTGTGTTGTCGAAGGCGTAAAGGAATTTGACAGTTATAAATACAGAATTGTTTTAGCCGACGGCCGCGAATTTCTGAAGGCCGACCCCTATGCCTTCCACGCGGAGGAAAAGCCGGGCACGGCCTCTAAGGTCTATACGCTTGCCGGCTACAGATGGCAGGACAAGAAGTGGATGGAAGCGCGGAAGGCGCCGTACCACGCGCCTGTCAGTATATATGAAATGCACCTCGGCTCGTGGCGAAAGTATGCCGACGGCAACGCCTTCAGTTATGAAAAGCTTGCAGAGGAGCTGATTCCGTATGTAAAAGAAATGGGCTTTACACATATCGAGGTGATGCCCGTTTCCGAATATCCCTACGATAAATCCTGGGGCTATCAGGTGACGGGGTACTACGCCCCCACCGCACGATACGGCACCCCGAAGGATTTTATGCATTTTGTGGATTTGTGCCACCAAAACGGCATCGGCGTTATTCTCGACTGGGTGCCCGCCCACTTCCCGAAGGATGCGCACGGCCTTTATGAATTTGACGGCACCTGCCTTTATGAATATGCGGACCCCTTGAAAAGAGAACATCCCGACTGGGGCACGCGCATTTTTGATTATGGCAGAAACGAGGTCCGCTGCTTTTTAATTTCGAATGCCGCCTTCTGGTTTGACAAATACCACGTGGACGGCCTCCGTGTGGACGCGGTCGCCTCGATGCTTTACCTCGATTACGGCAAGAAGGATGGCGAGTGGCGCCCGAACGAATACGGCGGCAACGGCAATCTCGAAGCCAAAAGCTTTTTGCAGGCGCTCAATACCCGCGTGTTCGCAGAGTTCCCCGGCATTATGATGATTGCGGAGGAATCGACGGCGTGGCCTCTTATCACTCACCCCGTAAGTGAGGGCGGGCTTGGCTTTAACTACAAGTGGAATATGGGATGGATGAACGATTCCCTCCGCTATATGCAAAGCGACCCGTTTTTTCGGCGCGGCGTCCATAATAACCTGACATTTTCTTTAACATATGCCTTTTCCGAAAACTTTATTCTGCCCCTCTCACACGATGAGGTGGTGCACGGCAAAGCTTCGATTTTATCGAAAATGCCGGGCGGATACGAGGATAAATTCGCAAATGTGCGCGCCTATCTCGGCTATATGTTTGCGCATCCCGGCAAAAAGCTTCTCTTTATGGGCACGGAGATCGGGCAGTTTATCGAGTGGAACGAGGAACGGGAGCTCGACTGGAACCTTCTTTCGTTCGAAGCGCACGAAAAGCATAAGAAATTTGTGGCGGCTATGAACCGCACCTATCAGAAGTATGCGCCGTTATGGGAGGAGGACACCTCGTGGGAGGGATTCGACTGGGCGGCGCTTGACGATGATTCGAATAACATCATTTCGTTCTTCCGGAAGGATAAGAAGGGCAATCTCCTGCTCGCGGTCAGCAACTTCTCCGGCAAAGTGCAGGAGAACTATAAAATCGGTGTGCCACGCCGCGGCGTATATGAGGAAGTGTTTTCCACAGATGCCGCAGAATACGGCGGCAGCGGCCTTATAAACGGAAAGGTGCGCGCGGAAAAGGGAGAAATGCACGGGCGGCCGTATACAGTGGCGCTCTCGCTTCCCGCATTTTCCACGATGTATTTTTATAAAAAAGCAGCAAAGAAGGGCGAAAAGTAAAATAGTTTGGAGGGAAACCCAAGGTGGCGAAGAAAAAAGAAATGATTGCCATGCTCCTTGCGGGCGGGCAGGGAAATCGCTTATATGTACTTACGAATCAGCGCGCAAAGCCTGCGGTCCCGTTTGGCGGCAAGTACAGAATTATTGATTTTACGCTGTCGAACTGCACCAATTCGGGGATTGACACCGTCGGTGTTTTAACGCAGTACAGACCTCTGGAGCTCAATTCCTATATCGGAAACGGACAGCCGTGGGATTTAGACAGAATGCACGGCGGTGTATATATTCTGCCGCCCTACACGGGCTCCTCTGCCTCGTGGTATAAGGGCACGGCAAACGCTGTGTACCAGAATATGAACTTCATTGAGCAGTATGATCCCGAGTATGTTCTCGTGCTATCCGGCGACCACGTCTATAAAATGGACTATGCCAGGATGCTCCGCTTCCACAAGGAGAAAAATGCGGATGCGACGATTGCCGTTATGGATGTGCCGATTGACGAGGCCTCGAGCTACGGCATTATGAACACGCGCGAGGACCTTTCTATCTTCGAATTTGAGGAAAAGCCGAAAGAACCGAAATCCACAAAGGCTTCGATGGGGATTTACATATTTAACTGGAAAAAGCTTCGCCAGTATCTGATTGAAGATGAAGAGAAGGGCGAGGCGAGTGCCAATGACTTCGGCAAAAACGTCATCCCCGCCATGCTCGAAGCGGGCGAGCGGATGTTTGCCTATCCCTTTGACGGGTACTGGAAGGACGTAGGAACCATCGAAAATCTCTGGGAAGCCAATATGGACCTTCTGAATCCGAGCATCGCCATTAATATCTGGGATCCCCTGTGGCGCATTTACTGCCGCCACGATGTAACCACGCCGCATTACATAAGCAGTAATGCGGAAATTATCAATTCTATGGTTACGGAGGATTGCTTCGTAAACGGGAAACTGAATTACTCTATTTTGTTTTCGAATGTTTCGGTGGAGGCGGGTGCTGAGGTGGAATACTCCGTTGCGATGCGCAATACGCGCATCGCGGAAGGCGCGAAGGTGCGCTACGCTATTGTAGCGGACGATGCCGTGATTGAAGAAGGCGCCGTGGTCGGTGCCGCGCCCGAAAGCCTTTCGGAAGGGGAAAAATGGGGCATTGCCGTTGTGGGGCAGGGCGCCGTGGTAAAAAAGGGACAGATTGTGCGCGCGGGAGAAATGATTGAGCCCGGCTATGGAAGAGAATAGGGGGGAGCGAAATGAACGCATTTTGTATACTTTTTGCAGACAGCTATGAAAAGCTGGACCTTTCAGAGCTTGCGGATGGCCGCACGCTCGCTTCCATTCCGTTTGGTGCACGGTACAGAATTGTGGACTTTGCGCTTTCCTCACTCGTAGGGGCCAATGTGCATACGATAGGGCTTGTCACGCGAAATAAGTACGGCTCTCTTATGGACCACGTCGGCTGGGGCAAGGACTGGGACTTAAACCGCAAAAACGGCGGCATCAAATTCCTGACGCCGTTCCTCCACGATGCGGACACGGCCTTTTTCGGCAATAAAATCGAAGCCTTAAACAGCGTGATGGATTTTATTAAAAGCGCACTGCCTGAATATTGCATTCTGTGCGACTCTAACATCGTTATGAACATAGACCTTAAAAAGTTTATGGAATATCATAAAGAGAAAAATGCCGATATTACCGTGGCGTATGCGTGCCGGAACACCAAAACGCGAAATCTTGAGATTATGCTGGACGGAGACGGCCGCGTGGTGGATACGATGTTTCACCAGTATCCGCACGAGGAGGAGAAGAACACCCAGCTGGAGCTTATGATTCTGAAGAAGGAGCTTCTCATTTCGCTTATCGAAAAGGGTATCACCTACGGGTGGTATTCCTTCAAGAAGGATGTCATCGCGCACGGCTTTTCGGAATATCGCATTTACGGCTACCGTGTAGACGGCTACATCTCGGTGATTGACAGCGTGGAAACCTTCTACAAAACGAATATGGAGCTTCTCAAAAAAGATGTGCGCCTCGAGCTTTTCCACGGCAAGAACCAGATTTTAACACGGATTAAGGACTCTGTGCCCACGATGTACGGCGAGGAAGCCAAAATCTGCGATTCACTCGTTGCGGACGGCTCCGTTATCGACGGCACGGTGGAAAACTGCATCATCTTCCGCGATGTGGTCATTAAAAAGGGCGCGCGTATCCGAAATTCCATCATTATGCAGGGTACTGTGATTGAAGAAGGGACCGAGCTTGAGAGCGTGATTACGGACAAGGATGTTGTCGTCGGTGCCGGTCGCCGTCTTTTCGGTACGGAAAGTTGCCCGTTTATTATAAAAAAGGGGAAAACGGTGTAAACTAGGTCTTGGCAAAAAGCAAAATATGTGATATACTGAAATAGCCATTGGAATATCCAATGGCTATTTCGTAAATGAGGGGTCAGAAATGAAGATTTTATTTGCAGCCGCAGAGGCTTCTCCGTTTATTAAAGTCGGCGGGCTTGGAGATGTTATGGGCGGCCTTCCGAAAGAACTTGTCCGTATGGGCGTGGATGCCCGCGTGATTTTGCCGCTCTATTCTGCCATCTCTCCCGAAATGCGCGAGAAGATGGAATATATAACGAATATCACCGTCGAAAACAGCTGGCGCAAAAGCTATTGCGGCATTTTCCGCGCCATAGAGGGCGGCGTAACCTATTATTTTATCGATAATGAGCAATACTTTAAGCGGGACAGTGTGTACGGCGCGTATGATGACGGCGAGATTTTCGCCTTCTTCTCAAGAACCGTTTTGGAAGTGCTTCCCATAATTGACTTTATGCCCGACATTATCCATGCCAATGACTGGCATACGGCGATGGTCCCCGTGTATCTCAATGCTTTTTACCGCCACCGCGAAGAGTATCAGAATATCAAAACGGTGCTTTCTATTCATAATATCGAGTTTCAGGGCAAGTTTGACCCGTATATTTTAGGCGAGCTTTTCGGCCTTTCGGAAGCGCAGAAATCCGTTATGCTTTATGATGGGGACGTCAATGTCTTAAAGGGCGGCATTGAATCGGCGGACCTCGTTTCCACCGTAAGCCAAAGCTATGCGGAGGAAATCCTTGCGCCCGAGCATTCCTTCGGTCTGCATCATATTTTAGGGGCGCGCCGCCATAAACTCCGCGGCATTGTAAACGGGCTCGATACAGAAGTGTTTGACCCCGGTACAGACCCCGAAATCAAAACGCGCTATTCTGCCGCAACCCTTCAGAATAAGCGGCATAATAAAATCGCGCTCCAGAAAGAGATGGCGCTTTCCACGGAAGAAAATGTGCCGCTTATCGGTATGGTCACCCGCCTTACAAAGCAGAAGGGGCTCGACCTTTTCTATGAGATTATGGACGAATTTTCCGCCCTTCCGATGCAGCTTATCGTGCTCGGCACCGGAAGCTGGGAATATGAGACGATGATGCGCGAGTGGGAAGGAAGATGCCACGACAAGGTGCGCGGCGTTGTGAAATTCTCCAAAGCACTCGCCTCCAAGATTTATGCAGGTGCAGATCTTTTCCTGATGCCTTCAAAATCCGAGCCGTGTGGCCTTTCGCAGATGATTGCGATGCGCTACGGCACCGTGCCGATTGTGCACACCGTGGGCGGCCTTCGCGATACGGTAGAAGCGTATAACCCCGAGACGGGAGAAGGGAACGGTATCACCTTCCAGAGCTACAACGCGTATGATATGCTGGATGCGGTTCGCCGCGCCATTTCGCTTTACCATAACAAACCGCACTTTACAAAGCTTCGCAAAAATGCCATGGCGCGGGATGTGAGCTGGCGAGGCGCTGCCGATGCATATATTTCGATGTATAGGGAATTACTGTAAGGGGGAGGAAGAAAAATATGACAAACATTTCTTCGGAAACATTTAAAGATAAAGTTTCGGAATATTTGAAAATTCATTTCGGCAGCGATATGGAAACGGCAAGTCGCCGCCAGATGTATGAAGCGGTGCTGCATGCTACAAACGAAGTGTTGGCCGAAAAGAAATACGCCTTTTCCAAAAAGGTGCGCGAGGCGGAGGCCAAAAAAGTGTACTATATGTCTATGGAATTTCTGGTGGGCACCTCGCTTCGTAATAACCTGTGGAACCTCGGCATCGAAGAGGATGTCGCCGCAATGCTTTCCGAGGCAGGCGTCGATATCGAAGAGCTTTACGAAATGGAACCTGACGCAGGGCTCGGTAACGGCGGCCTCGGTCGTCTTGCTTCCTGCTATATGGATGCCCTGACAAGTCTTTCCTATCCCGCCACCGGCTACTCCATCAAATACGATTTCGGTATTTTCAAGCAGGTTATCGTGGATGGCTGGCAGACGGAGTTCCCCGATGACTGGCTCGAAATGGGCGGCCAGTGGCTTGTGCCGCGAAATGATGAAGCGGTTGAAGTCCGCTTTTACGGCGATGTGCACGAAAACTGGACGGAAAAGGGCCTTACCACCGAGCACACAAACTATGTGCCGATTACGGCCGTACCGCACGACCTTTTAATTTCTGGGTATGACACCGAAGCTGTCAACACCCTTCGCCTCTGGGGCGCCAAAACGCGCCACGGCTTTGATATGGATCTGTTTGCGCAGGGCGAACACGGCAAGGCCTCCGAAAAAGAAGCGATTGCAAGCTCCATTTCGAAGGTTTTGTATCCTGCCGACGATAATTATAACGGCAAATCCCTCCGCATCCGCCAGCAGTATTTCTTTGTATCGGCATCGCTGCAGGAAATTACGCGGAAGCATTTTACAAAATATAACACATTTGATAATCTCGCGGATAAGGTTGTCATTCACATCAATGATACGCATCCGTCCCTTTGTGTGCCGGAGCTTATGCGCATTTTGATGGACGATTACGGCTATCTGTGGGACAGAGCTTGGGAAATCACCACGAAAACGCTCGCCTACACAAACCACACCGTTATGAGCGAAGCGCTTGAAAAGTGGCCCGTGGACCTTTTCCGTCCCATCCTGCCGCGTATTTATACGATTATTGAAGAAATTAACCGCCGTTTTTGCGCGGAGATTTTCGAAAAGCATACTGCATTTTCGGGAAGCCTTAACGAAATGTCCATTCTCTCCGATGGTATGGTGAAAATGGCAAACCTCTGTATGGCTTCGTGCTACAGCGTAAACGGTGTATCGAAGCTCCACTCGGAAATTCTCAAAGAAGATACGTTCCGTGCATTTCACGCCGTGTTCCCCGAAAAACTTACGAATGTTACAAACGGCATTGCCCACAGAAGATGGCTTTGCCAGGCAAACCCGGGGCTCGCGGAACTTCTGACGGAAAAAATCGGCAGAGGCTTCGAAAAGAACCTTTGGGATATTGCACGTTTTAGAGAGTATGCGGACGATGCCGAGGTGCTCTCGCGCCTTCGCGAAATCAAGCTTGACAATAAAAAGCGCCTTGCAGGCTATGTGGCAAGAGTCAACGGCATCACGCTTGACCCGAACTCCATTTTTGATGTGCAGGTAAAGCGTCTTCATGAATATAAGCGGCAGCTTTTAAATGTTCTGCACATTCTGTATATGTACAGAAAAATTAAGTTTGAAGGCCTTCGTCCCGAGCCGAAAACCTTTATCTTTGCCGCAAAAGCCTCAAAGGGCTACTATATGGCAAAGGAAATCATCCGCCTTATCTCGGCCCTTTCCGATATGATTGAAAGAGACCCCGAGGTGCGCGAATATATTAAGGTTGTGTTCATTGCCGACTACCGCGTTTCCCTTGCCGAAATTATCATTCCGGCCGCCGATATCAGCGAACAGATTTCGCAGGCAGGTAAAGAAGCTTCGGGCACGGGCAATATGAAGCTTATGATAAACGGTGCCGTAACATGCGGCACGATGGACGGCGCAAACGTCGAAATTTTCGAATCCGTAGGGGCAGAGAATATCTTCATTTTCGGTCTTTCCACGCCCGAGGTAAATGCCTTATATCAAAGCGGCTACAGCCCGAGAAAGTATTATGATGAAAACGGCGCCATCCGCGACGTTCTGGAATTTATCAAACACGGCGGCGTTGGCGGCAAGAATTTTGATACAATTTATGATAGCCTCATAAGTCGCGACCCCTTCATGTGCCTTGCCGATTTTGCTTCTTACTGCGATATTCACGATAAAATTGACGCGGTATATGCCGACCGCGATGCGTTCACGAAAATGTCGCTTCGCAATATCGCCGGTGCAGGTCTTTTTGCGGCGGACAGAAGCGTCACGGAATATGCCGAAAATATCTGGCACACAAAGCCGGTAAAATAGAGAGGGAGCTATGGAACGAAAAAGTGGCGTGCTGATGCACATTTCCTCCCTTTTCGGGGAGTATTCCATCGGCAGTTTTGGCCGTGCGGCCAAAGAATTCATAGATTTTCTGGCAGAGTGCAGGTTTTCCTATTGGCAGGTTTTGCCGTTTTGTATGGCGGATGATTGCAATTCCCCGTACCAGTCCTATTCCACCTTCGCGGGCAATCCGTATTTTGTAGATTTGGAAGCTTTTTTCGAAGAGGGGCTTATAACGGCGGAAGAGCTCCGGTCGCAAAAACAGGAGCAGCCGTATAGTGCCGAATACGTGCGCCTTTTCCATACGCGCCTTGCGTTTTTGAAAGAGGTGTCGAAGAGAGTGGAAAATCGCGATGCAGTAGAAAACTTCATCCGCGAAAATCCGTACATCGAAGAGTTTTGCCGCTTTATGGCGCTGAAAGAGGCGAATGAGAACCGCCCGTGGCGCGCGTGGACGGTGGACACGTATGACAGCGAAACGCTCTTTGCGTGGCAGTTTACAGAATATGCCTTCTTCACCCAGTGGGCGGAGATTAAAAAGTATGCAAACGAGCGCGGCATCAAAATTATCGGCGATATGCCGATTTACGTGTCGCTTGAAAGTGCCGATGTATGGGCAAACCGCGAAGAGTTTATGCTGGATGCGGAAAACCTGCCCACCGCCGTGGCGGGCGTGCCGCCGGATTATTTCTGTGCGGACGGGCAATTATGGGGCAACCCCTTATATAACTGGGATGCGATGCGGAAAAACGGATACAGGTGGTGGTCTGACCGCATCCGGCATATGACGCGTATGTTTGACGGCGTGCGGATTGACCATTTCCGCGCCATCGAATCTTTCTGGGCAGTGCCGTACGGCGATAAGACCGCCAGAGGCGGCAAATGGATAAAAGGCCCCGGTATGGAGCTTGTCGAAGTTATACAAAAAGCCGCAGACGGAAAGCTTATGATTGCGGAGGACCTTGGCGAAATTACGCCTGCGGTGGAAGCGCTTGTTCGTGAGAGCGGCTTCCCCGGCATCCGCGTTTTCCAGTTCGGCTTCCTTGGCGACTATGATAACCCCCACATGCCGCATAATTATACAAATAATGTGGTGGCATACACGGGCACGCACGATAATAATACGCTTCTCGGCTACCTCTGGGAGCTGGACGAGGGCAACAAAAGAAGGATGCTCGACTATTGCAATTACCACGCCGAAAACTGGGAGCAGGGGTTTGACAGCATTGTGCGCTCGGTATTCTCTTCCTGTGCAGGCATCGTGATTTTGCCGATTCAGGATTTACTCGGCTACGGGTCCGACACGCGCATCAATATCCCCGGAAAGCCAGACGGGAATTGGCAGTTCCGCATTACACGCGAGCAGCTGCAAAGCATTGATAAAGAAAAGTTCAAACATTTTAATGCGCTTTATAAAAGGGCATAACAAAAGGCAAGCACAAAGTGCTTGCCTTTTTCCCATTTGGTTTTATCTGTCCTTCTTAAATTCCGCATAGTAGCCTAAAATAGCTTCAAAGGACGGCATGCTTTCTTCAAGTCCGCAGATGGACATGAGAATTTCAGCGGGTGTCTTTTTAGCCTTGATGGCATCCCATTCGGCTTCGCCCTCACCGTCATACAAAAGCATGGCGGCGGCTGTTTTTTCTAAAACGGAAGCGTCTTCGCCGTACTTACGGATTAAAAGCATGGGGCCAATGATGCGCTCAACTTTTGCAAGCTTTCTCTGCGGCTCGCGTGCATTTCTCTGCACCGTGTCGGCAATGGTGCGGCTTAAGAATTTGTTTCGGGAAAGCATCGCAAATTCTGCCTGATCGGCTTCGTCATAGCCGAATTCCTTGCAAAGAACGCGGTTTGTAACGGCGTAGTTATAGTCGAGAAGCTCGAGAACCTCGGGGTCATTTGCGGCATCGGCGTAATTTGTGTAGCCTTTGAGATAGCCGAGGTATGCAATTACGCAGCTTGCGGCGTTATAGGTGAAAAGCTTTCTTGTGAGGAAGTTCCCAAACTCCGGCACAGGCTTGATGCCCGTAATTTCCGGCACGTAGCCTTCGAGAAGGTCTGCATCACACTGGAGGTAGGGGTAGTTTTCGGAAGAAATATCAATCCCCGTCTTTTCGATGGTGGTGCAAAATACTGTCGCTTCGCTGACGGCGATGCCCGAAAGCCCAATCGCTTCGCCTAAAACTTTAGAGGGGCGGGAGCTGTTTTCTGCTGTGATGATGTAGTACTTCTTGTCAGCGGAAAGGCGTGTACGGAGTGCTTCGCCCACATCGCGAAGGTTCGAGCCGCCAACGGCGACCAAAATGAGCTCGGCATCGGAAAAATCTGCCGTATCCCAAGTGTGTGCGGTGTAGTTTGCCACCTGCATATCTTCGCGAACGCCGCCGAAAAAGCTTACGGTAAAGCTTTTTTGTGCATTTAAGGTTTCCACAAGTGCGGCATCCTTATCTACAAATGTGATGACGGCATCCTGTTCTGCGGCGAGGCGGCCGATAAAGCCGCGGCCCGTTTTGCCGGCGCCGATAATCGTAATTTTACGCATTTATATAGCCTTCTTTCTTTAAAAGTTCAATCTTTTCTTTTACAATTGTGGCAATTGTACCATTTACATCGAGCTTACATACGTTTTCGAGAACGTAGTCTACGCCCTTTTCTTCGCGCATAGCGCGGAGCTCTTCTGCAAACGGGTCACCCTCGCTCGTATAGAAGATCGCCGCGGCGATGGCGGTGCAGAGGTTTTCGGGACGGATGCCGAAAGAGTCTACAAGACGGGCAGAGCCTACAAGACGGTCATCAGGACCAAGCTTACGGAGGGGATCGCGGGCGTTTCTTTCAATAAAGTCCACAATCGTGTAGTCTTGCAGTTTTCTCTTTGAGGTAAGGGTGAAGGCGAGCTGTTCCTCAAGCGGGAAATTGTGCTTTTTGGAAAGTGCCTGTGCCGTTTCCTGATATACACCGTCAAGGATTTTTAAGATGCGCTCGTCATGTGCGGCATCTGCAATTTTCTCGTAGCCGAAGAGGGCGCCGAGGTAGGAGGTGGTGCCGTTTGCGGCGTTGTAGGTGTAGAACTTTCTTTCGAGGAAGCCTGTAAATTCAGGAACAAGCTTCAGCCCTAAAATATTCGGAAGGCTTCCGGAAATACGGGAAGCGTCTACGGGAAGTTCCCAGAAATCCTGTACGTTTACGATAAGCGGGTCTTTTTTCAGAAGCTCCGCGTCCGATTCAATCGCGCTTCGCATAATAACGGCTTCTGTAATGCCTACGTTGTTATCGAAGTATTCTCTTGCCTCGGGTGCGAGAATCGCTTCAATGCCTTCGCGAAGGATGTTTGCCGGCTGCTTCCAGTTTTCGCATGTTACGAAATTGAGGTGACCGCCGCGCCCGGCCTTCTTTTCAATACCTGCGGCTAAAAACGGCACAATTTCGCCGAGGTTTTTGCCGCCAACGGCGTTGAAAACGGCATCGGCATTTGCAATGGCTTCTGCGATAGCTTCTTTATCGCCAAAGCCGAGCGCCTTTGCGTTTTTCACAACACAGTTTTTCTCGGGATTGCCGAGAATGTTTACCGTATACTCTTTTCTTTCGTTGATAAGGTCTACAAGCCCGTCAAACTTCTCTACGAACGTAAAATCAATGTCGCTGAGATAGAGGAGATGGCCGATAAACCCTCTTGCAATTTTACCTGCACCAAAGATTACACAACTCATTTTTCTTCGTTCCTTTCTAATTTTGTAAATGCCGTAAACTGCTCCGAAAGAGAAGGATACAGCTCTTTATAAATGGCGTACCGCGCCAAAAGCATATCATGCATATCGCCTTTCGGGGAAACCGTTTCGCGGATGCGGTTGAACACCGTCCCCTCGGGGGCAATCCCCGCTCCCCGTGCCGCCACCGCGGCCGCACCGAGTGCGGAGGTATCGTTTTCGGAAAGGGTGCAAACCTCTTTCCCGAAAAGCTCGGCTTTAAGAAGATTTAACGCCGCGCTTTTTGCCGCGCCGCCTGAGATGCGGATCGCCGTAGCGGGGGGCGTGCCCATGCTCTCATAGATATGATAGAGGCTAAACGCGATGCCTTCCATCACGGCGTAGAGCATATCCTCGCGCGTCGTTTCCGCGTTCACCCCAAAGAACACGCCGCGCGCCGCGCTATCAAAGATAGGCGCACGCTCACCTTTTACATACGGCGTGAAAATCGGGGGATTGTGCTCTATACGCGATAGAATTTCGAGGCTGTCACGCCCAAACTCCCGAATGGCAAAATCGGAAGAAGCGCCGCTTGAACCCGTTACGCCGTAGTGAATGTATGTATCGAAGTACACACCGGAAACCATTTTCGTATCGGGCGCGAGGGTGTCCGATAAAAGCCCCAGATGCTCGCTTGTGCCCGTAATGTCAAACATATCGCCGCTTTTCTCTATTCCCATGCCGAGAAGAGAAGCGAAAAAGTCGTTAAGGCCCGTATATACGGGAATGCCCTTTGGAATATGGAGCTTCGCTTCGCATTCTGCCGTCGTTTTCCCAGCTTCGGCATCAAAGGGAATAAGCGGCGGCAAAATATTTTCGTCTATCCCGATTTCGCGGAGGAAATACGCACTGTACCCGCCGTCTTTCGTATGGGCAAGGCCGCGCCACGAGTACTTTTCGCTCACGAGTCTTCCGCAAAGCGCCTTGCAAAGAAGGTCCTTCGGCTGGCATACGCTTTCGATTGCGGGAAAATTCTTTTTAATGTACAAAAGCCGCGGGAGGGGATAGGAAACAATGTCGGGATGCGGCATGGCGATTTCGCGGATAAAGGTTTCTTTCGAGTACTTCTCCTTTAAAAACGCGAGTTCTTCCGCCCCTGCACCCTCGTTCCAGCTGATAACCTCTTGCCCGTTTACCACATAGGTGCCTACCTGCGAGGATAGACCAATGGCGGAAACGCACGAAAGGTCAAGCATAGCGGCGGCTTCGCCGATTGCCGCGAGCCACCCTTTCGGGGAAATTTCAGAGTAGGCGGCACGCGCTTTTTCCACATTGCCTTCGCCCTTCCATAAAAGAAGCTTTACGGCCGAGGTACCAAGGTCAATCCCGAGTGCGTGCTTACTCATTTATAAATACCGCCTTCACAAAGCCTTGGGGGCGCGTTTTGGCGTGTTCGAGACCGAGGGCATAGTCTTCAAGACGGATTTTTTCGGTCACACACGAGGAAAGGTCCACAGCGCCTTCTTCCATTAAAGCGAGTGCGCGTCTGTGCATATCCCAGTTGTTGCCCGCACCCACGACTTTGAGGTTTTTAATATGAATATCGTCCATACGGATGGACATAACCTTGCCTTTTCCGTAGCCTGCAAGGCCGAGCTTTCCGCCGCGCTTTAAAATGCGCAAGGCTTCCTGCATGCAGCCCTCAGCCCCCGTGGTGTCAATGACAAGGTCGGTGCCTTCGGGGTGAAGGCGCTTTATTTCTTCTTCGAGATTTACTTCGCTTGTGGCTACTGTTTTGTAGGCACCAAGTTGTTCGGCAATCGCGAGACCTTTAGAAGAGCGTGCCGCTACCACAATTTTACGAAGACCTAACGTTTTCGCCGCGGCAAGCATGCAAAGGCCAATCGAGCCTGCGCCGTAGATAAGTGCCGTTTGCCCTGCTTTCGCGTGCATCTTTTTGAGGGTGCCAAGTGCAACGCCTAAGGGTTCGCAAAGCGTAGCTTCCGCAAAAGGCACGGAATCCGGCTTTTCAATGAGACCGTATACGGGGGCGAGCATGTATTCGGCATACGCACCGTTACGCTTGAAGCCGATTTCCTCAAAGCTTTCGCAGTAGCGCCAGTTGCCGCTTCTGCAAGCCTCGCAGGAAAGACAAACAACGTCACTACTGCCGATTACGTTTTTGCCGACCCAAGCGCTATCTTCTTCGCTTCCCACAGCGTCTACAACGCCGCTCCATTCATGCCCCGGCGTGATGGGATAATTTGCGGCAATGTTGCCCTCAATAATTTCGAGGTCCGTCGCACAAATGGCGGCGGCTTTTACGCGGATGCGCGCAAATCCCGCGGGCGGCTCGGGCACGGGCAAATCCATAAGGGAAAGCTCGTGCGGCTTCTTTACTACTACTGCTTTCATTCTGTATCTTCCTTTCTGAAATCAAGTTCACTTATAAGTCTTTCTATCGCAATAAGCGCTGCGCCCGTAGCCGCGTTTTCTACGCTGCTGAAGGAAAACGAAAGCGAGGGTGGCGCGCTTTTTGAAAACGTATCCCAAAAGAATTCTCGATAGTTCCACATGTCGCCGCAAAGGACCACGTTTTGAATTTGCAACATAAAGGCAAAGTTCGAAACGGAAATAGCGAGAAGCGAAGCCATCTCGGTAAAAAGCGAAAGGCTTTTTGCATCGCCTCTTTCGGTGGCGGCTACAAGGTCCGAAAAAGGCTTGCCGCTTCGCGTAGAGAGCCCGCGCCGCGAGGCGTACCCCTCAAGGCACCCGCGCTTGCCGCAGGCACAGACTGCGCCATCCGGCACCGCTACCGTATGCCCGATTTCGAACATCCCGGGGCGGTCGAAAATTTTGCCACCGAGAAGGACCGACATACCGATACCTTCGTCCACACGGAGAAGGATGGCATCTTTATAGACTTTTTCCGCCGAAACGGCGTACAAAATACAGTCAGGGTCATGCGCTACAAAAACGGGCAGAGAAAACTCTGCGCGGAGGATTTTGGCAAGAGGCACATTCGCCCAGTCGCGCACGTGGGTGAGGCTTACGGAAACGCCGCTTTTGGCATCCACAGGTCCCTGCATGGCGATGCCGATGCCAAGCACCGTTTTATCCTCCGCCGCGCAAAGCGCCTTCTTTATAAAAGAAATAATTTCCGAGAGAAGAGAAGCGCGATCCGTATAGACGGGGGAGGCGGCGAGGGACAAAGTAACTTCGTTTTTAAGGTTGAGAAGTACGGCCCGAAAACCGGAGGCGTTAATATCAAGACCGAGCACAAAATACCCGTCACTGTTCACCTCAAGGCGGGAAGGGGTGCGCCCTGCGCCCGCCGTTTTCTCACATTTAAACTCCCGAATAAAGTGGTTTTCAAGAAGCTCTGTGGAAATCGTAGAAACGGCACCCCAGCTAAGCCCCGTTTTTTCTGCAAGCTCTTTTCGGGTCATACCGCCTTCTTTTCGTATTAAAGCAAATACATCTGCCGCATTTGCATTTCGCATATCGGCTTGGTTGATATATTTTTTCAAAATATACATCTCCATTCTTGACAATTATATCACCGCGTGATATAATTGTCAATAGAAAATACAAAATTGTGGAGGGGTTATAGATGCGAGACTATATTTTAGACACAAAACTTCTGCCGAATCAGCTCGGCATTTTCTACCTCGGGCAGGTAGGGTATATCCTCAAATACAGAGAAAAATATGTGCTTGTGGACGGCTATCTTTCCGATTATGTGGACAGAAACTGCTGCAGCGAAGCCGTAAAATGGGTGCGCCGCTACGCACCGCCGATAAAACCGGAAGAACTTGATTTTATTGACTTTGTCTTCTGCACCCACGCGCACTACGACCATGCCGACCCCGATACGCTCGCGCCTCTCGCGCGCGTCAATAAAAAGGCAAAATTTTTCGCGCCGCGCGCCATCTGCGCTCCTGTCGCATCCTACGGCATTGAAAAAGAAAGAATTTTCGGTCTTTCTGACGGCGAAACCGCAGCGCTTTGCGAAGATATTTCGGCCACAGCGCACCGCGCCGCGCACGAAGTGTTCCACCAAAACGCGGACGGGGAGTATGAAGAAATGGGCTATCGTTTCGCGTTCGGCGACATTTCCCTCTTCCACGGCGGGGACGGTTGCCCGTATGATGGGCTTTCTGAAAAGCTTTCCGGTGCCGATATTTTAATTTTGCCGATAAACGGACGCGACTACTACAGAACGAATGTGCTCGACATTATCGGCTGTTTTGACAGCGGCGAGGCACTCACGATGGCAAAAGAAGTAGGGGCAGACCTTTTAATCCCCACGCATTTTGACCTTTACGATGTAAACTGTGTAAACCCCGCGCATTTTGTGGATATGCAAGGGAAGATAAACCCCGCGCAGAAGTACCACATCTTTATGCCCGGCGAAAGATACATTTACGAAAAATAAAGGAGAAAAATATGAAAAAGTTTTGGCTCTCTGCGCTTATTTGTCTTTTGACCGTATCCCTTTTGTCCGGTTGCACCTTGTTTACGGCTATGGTGCCAAGAAAGGTACCGGAAAATGGAATTGGAAAAGAAACGCCGAACCCTAGAGAGACGGCACCGGCTACTGCCACACCCGCTCCCACGCCCGAAAGCGTGCTTCCTGAAGACTTCCCGATGGAGTTTACCTTCACAAGCGGCGCAGGCGCATGGGGCACATGGATGAAGGTGGAGAAGGACGGCTCCTTCGAAGGGCATTTCCACGATTCCAATATGGGCGAAGTTGGTGAAGGGTACCCGGGCGGCAGATACTATTTCTGCGATTTTTCGGGCCACTTCACAAATATCGAAAAGGTGGACGATTATGCATACGCCATGCAGATGGGCGAAATCACGCTTGAAAAAGAGGTGGGCACCGAATGGATAGAGGACGGCGTTCTCCGTATTGCCAGTGACCCCTACGGTCTTGCAGACGGCAAAAACTTCATTCTGTACACGCCCTCGACGCCGCTTTCCGCCCTTTCGGAGGAATTTTTAAGCTGGTGGCCCGGGCGGTACGATATGGATAAAACGTACGAAACGCTCTCCTGCTACGGCATTCATAATACCGAAACGGGCGACGGATTCTTCACGCATTTACCAATGTAATATACAAGAGAGAAAAAGAGAAAAGAAAAACCCTGCATGGTGGTCTTTATAGGCTTCTTTGCGGGGTTTTTCTTTGTCCGGTTTCTTTTAAAAAAGCTTGAAATTCCGCGGAATATATGGTATACTATATCCAAATGACTTTGCGCGCCAAAACCCTACACGAAAGGAAGAAAACTATGCAGCCGCTTGCAGACAGAATCCGCCCGAAAACGCCCGAAGAGGTCGTGGGGCAACGCCACTTAATCGGCGAAGGAAAGCTCTTATCGAACATACTGAAAACAGGCGAGATTCCGAATATGATTTTCTACGGGCCTGCCGGCACGGGGAAAACCACGCTCGCAGGGATGGCGGCAGAGCGCGCCGGCAAAAGGCTTTACCGCTTAAATGCCACAAACGCCTCCGTCGCGGATATTAAGGCTATCGTTTCGGAACTCGATGGGTTTTCGGGACTTGGCGGCGTACTTTTATATCTCGACGAAATTCAAAACTTTAATAAAAAACAGCAGCAGTCCCTCCTTGAATTTATTGAGGACGGGCGCATCACGCTTATCGCGTCTACTACGGAAAACCCCTACTTTTATGTGTATAACGCCATACTGTCGCGTTCTACGGTGCTCGAGTTTCGCCCCGTAGAGCCCGAAGAGGTGGAAAAAGCACTTTCGCGTGCCGAAGGCATTTTGAAAGAAGAGGGCATGCCCGTATCGGTCTCGGACGAGGTGCGCGCCTATATGGCCGAATGTGCCGGCGGCGACGTTCGAAAGGCGATTACGGCGCTTGAAGTGGCCTCGCGCGCAACACCAATGGGTGCAGATAAAAAGATAACGATAACAGAAGAAGTGGCGAGAGAGTGTCTGGGCGGCCGCGGTATGCGGTTTGACAGAGATGGCGACAGCCATTACGATATCGTAAGTGCTCTGCAAAAATCCATTCGCGGGAGCGACCCCGATGCCGCGGTGCATTACCTCGCGCGGCTACTCGTGGGGGGCGACCTTCTCTCCGTTTGCCGCCGCTTACTCGTCATCTCGGCCGAGGATATCGGCCTTGCGTTTCCGCAGGCGATGAGCATCACGAAAGCGTGTGTGGATAGCGCTCTCCAGCTCGGCCTTCCCGAAGCGCGGATTCCGCTTGCGGAGGCGGCGCTTCTCCTTGCCACGGCGCCGAAAAGTAACAGCGCCATTTGTGCGATTGATGCGGCGATGGCGGATGTGGAAAACGGGCGCGGCGGCGATATCCCCTTGCATTTAAAGGACGCGCATTACGCGGGCGCAGGGAAGATGGGCAGAGGGCTTACGTATCAGTACCCGCACGATTTTCCGAATCATTATGTAAAGCAAGAATATTTGCCCGAGGCCCTTCGCGGCAAAACATACTACACGCCCGGGGAAAATAAGTTTGAAAAAGCCTCCGAGGCGTACCTCGATTCCATAAAAGGCGAATAAAGCGGCAAAAAACGGGGAAACAAACTGCAAAGGAGAAAAGTATGCAGGATAAAATTATCATTCGCGGTGCACGCGCGAACAATCTTAAAAATATAGATATTACAATTCCGAGAGATAAGCTTATTGTCTTTACGGGTCTTTCGGGGAGCGGCAAAACGTCGCTCGCTTTCGATACGATTTACGCCGAAGGGCAAAGAAGATATGTGGAAAGCCTTTCCTCGTATGCCCGTCAGTTTTTGGGGCAGATGGAAAAGCCGGATGTAGAATACATCGAAGGGCTTTCGCCCGCAATTTCTATCGACCAGAAAACAACGAGCAAAAACCCACGATCCACCGTGGGTACGGTGACGGAGATTTATGACTATCTCCGCCTTTTGTATGCCAGAATTGGCGTGCCGCATTGCCCCAAATGCGGCAAGGAAATTAAAAAACAGACGATTGACCAGATGGTAGACGCCGTGCTTTCGATGGAAGAGGGCACGAAGGTGCTTCTCCTTGCCCCCGTTATTCGCGGCAAAAAGGGCGAGCATCAAAAAGTATTCCAATCGGCACGTAAAAATGGCTATGTTCGCGTGCGCGTGGATGGCGAAATGCACGAACTCGACGAAGAATTCGCGCTCGACAAAAAGAAAAAGCACACTATTGAAATCGTGGTGGACCGCCTTGTGATTCGCCCCGATATCCATACGCGCCTTGCCGATTCGCTCGAGACGGCGCTGTCTCTTGCCGACGGGCTTTGCACCGTGCAGGTGGTGGACGGGGAAGCGATAACGTTCAGCCAAAACTATGCATGCCACGACTGCGGCATTAACATCGAGGAGCTCCAGCCGCGCTCGTTTTCATTTAACAGTCCCTTCGGGGCGTGTCCCGCGTGTCTCGGTCTCGGCTTCTTAAAGAAAATCGATAAGGACCTTGTACTGTGTAACCCCGAAAAGTCTATAAATGAAGGCGCTTTTTCGGCAAGCGGGTGGGCAACGCTCGATAACGGCAGTATGGCGATGATGCATTTTCGCGGTCTTGCGAAGCACTACGGCTTCAGCCTCGATACGCCCGTTTGTGAACTCCCACCGGAGATTTTGAACATCCTTCTCTACGGCACGGGCGAGGAAAAAATTGAATTTAACTATGAACGCTCCTACGGCAGCGGCAAGTTTGTTACTACGTACGAGGGCATTATCCCGAACCTTGAAAGACGCTACCGCGAAACGAATTCCGACTGGGTAAAGAGCGAACTTGAAGGGTACATGCAGGAGACGCATTGCGACGCCTGCCACGGTGCACGCCTTCGTCCTGAAATTCTCGCCGTTACGGTGGGCGGACTCAACATCAAAGAGCTTACCGACCTTTCCGTAGAAAAAACGCTGCAATTTTTTGATAGCCTCCAGCTTTCCGAAAAGGATAGCGCCATTGCGGTGCAGATTTTAAAGGAAATCCGCGCCCGTCTTGGCTTTTTGCAGAATGTGGGGCTTTCGTACCTTACGCTCTCGCGCGCGGCAGGCACGCTTTCGGGCGGCGAAGCACAGCGCATTCGCCTTGCCACGCAAATCGGCTCCGGTCTTATGGGCGTTTTGTATATTCTGGACGAGCCGAGCATCGGTCTCCATCAGAGAGACAACCAAAAGCTTTTAACGGCCCTTAAAAATCTGCGCGACATGGGCAACACCTTAATCGTGGTAGAACACGATGAGGAAACGATGTACGAAGCCGACCATATTGTGGATATCGGCCCCGGTGCAGGCGTGCACGGCGGTCGCATTGTGGCGGAGGGGACTGTCGAGGAAATCAAGGCAAATCCTGCTTCCGAGACGGGACTTTATCTCTCGGGCAAAAAGAAAATCCCTGTACCCGCAGAAAGAAGAAAGCCGGACGGACGGTATCTTACGGTGCGCGGCGCGCGGCAGAACAACCTCAAAAATGTGGATATCTCCGTGCCGCTCGGTATGCTTGTGTGTGTGACGGGTGTGTCCGGCTCGGGCAAAAGCTCGTTTGTAAATGAAATTTTGTATAAATCACTCGCGAAAGAACTCAATCGCGCACACCTCATCCCAGGCGCGCATGACGAAATTCTCGGCATGGAGCATCTTGACAAGGTTATTGCAATTGACCAGTCACCCATCGGCAAAACGCCGCGTTCAAATCCTGCCACATACACAGGTCTTTTTACGGATATTCGGTCTATTTTTGCAGGTGCAAACGAAGCCAAGGCGCGCGGTTACGGCGCAGGGCGCTTCAGCTTTAACGTAAAAGGCGGAAGGTGCGAGGCCTGCGCGGGGGACGGGATCATCAAAATCGAAATGCACTTTTTGCCGGACGTATACGTTCCGTGCGAGGTGTGCCACGGCAAACGCTATAACCGCGAAACGCTGGAGGTTACCTATAAAGGCAAAAACATTTTCGAAGTCCTCGATATGACGGTGGAGGAGGCACTCGAATTTTTCGAAAACCATCCGCGCATCCGCCGAAAACTCCAAACGCTTTACGATGTAGGGCTCGGCTATATTAAGCTCGGGCAGCCGTCCACGCTACTTTCGGGCGGCGAGGCGCAACGCGTGAAGCTTGCCACAGAGCTTTCCAAAAGAAGCACCGGCAAAACGGTGTATATTCTGGACGAGCCGACAACAGGCCTTCATATGGCAGACGTCCATCGCTTGGTAGATTTACTCGGGCGGCTTGTAGAGGGCGGCAACACCGTAATTGTTATCGAACATAATCTCGACGTTATCAAAACGGCAGACTATATTCTCGATATGGGGCCCGAAGGCGGCGACGGCGGCGGTGAGCTTATCGCCTCGGGTACGCCCGAGGAAGTGGCACAAAATCCGAAGTCTTATACAGGGCAGTTTTTATCCCGTGTTTTATACGGGGAATGGAAAAAGTAAAAACCAAAAAACTGCTTTTTCTCTGGACAAAGTAGAGGTTTTACGCTATACTATATGCGGAATAAATGCAGGGAGGGAAAGACATGTATAAGATTGTTCACAAAAAGAGTTTGAACCCTACCGTCGTGCAGATGGAAATTTTAGCGCCGCTTGTAGCCGCAAAGGCAAAGCCGGGGCAGTTTATCATTTTGCGCGTAGATGGCGAGGGTGAGCGTATTCCGCTTACTGTCGCAGGCACAAACCCCGAAGAAGGTACAGTTAAAATTATTTTCCAGATTGTGGGCGGCACCACGCGTGCGCTCGGCGAAAAGAAGGAAGGCGAATCGATTTCCGATTTCGTAGGCCCCTTAGGCCGTGCTACACATACTGAAGGCATATCAAAGGTCTGCATCGTCGGCGGCGGCGTGGGCTGCGCCATTGCGCTTCCCGTGGCGGAAGAATTTCACCGCCTCGGTGCACACGTTACAAGCATTGTAGGCTTCCGTAGTCGTGATCTTGTAATTTTGGAAGACGAGTTTCGCACGTGCTCCGACAATTTTGTGATGATGACGGATGACGGCTCCTATGGCCGCGCCGGCAACGTTACGGCTCCGCTTTCCGAAATGCTCGAAGGCGGCGAAAAGTTTGATATGATTATCACCATCGGGCCGCTTATTATGATGAAATTCGTAACGCTTACGGCAAAACCGTACGGCGTACCCATGACGGCTTCCATGAACCCGATTATGATTGATGGTACAGGCATGTGCGGCGGTTGTCGCCTTACGCTCCTGGAGGACGGAAAAACCGTTACAAAATTCGCCTGTGTAGACGGGCCTGAATTTAACGCGTACGAAATTGACTTTGACGAGGCCATGTCCCGCTCGCGCATGTACGGCGCATTTGAGCGGCACGCCTATGAAAAAACTTGCAACCTGTTCAAAGCACAGGAAGGAGGCGGAAACTAATGGCCATCATTCCTAAAAAGCACGAAATGCCCACCCAGGCGCCCGAGGTGCGCGCACATAATTTTGACGAAGTAGCGCTCGGGTACACAGCCGAAATGGCAATCGGGGAGGCAGAGCGTTGCATCAACTGTAAAAACCAGCCGTGTGTTTCCGGTTGCCCCGTAAACATTCACATTCCCGAGTTTATTGCCCATATCAAAAACGGTGATTTTGAAGGTGCATATCAGGAAATCACAAAATCGTCTTCCCTGCCTGCCGTTTGCGGGCGCGTATGCCCCCAGGAAACGCAGTGCGAAGCAAAGTGTACGCTCGGCGTAAAGTTCGAGCCGGTAGGTATCGGGCGTCTCGAGCGCTTTGTAGCCGACTGGCACAATGAAAACGCAAAAGAAAAGCCGGAAAAGCCCGCGTCGAACGGACACAAGGTGGCCGTCGTGGGCGCAGGCCCTGCAGGTCTTACCTGCGCAGGCGATCTCGCGAAGCGCGGCTATGCCGTAACGGTATATGAAGCACTCCACACCGCCGGCGGCGTTCTGGTGTACGGCATTCCGGAATTCCGACTGCCGAAGTCCATTGTACAAAAAGAAGTGGAAACGCTAGAGGCTCTTGGCGTTTCGGTAGAGACGAACGTGGTTATCGGCAAAACTTTAACGATAGATGAGCTTTTCGACCTTGGCTTTGAAGCTGTGTTTATCGGCTCGGGCGCAGGGCTTCCGAACTTTATGGGTATTCCCGGTGAATCCTTAAAGGGCGTGTATTCCGCGAACGAATTCTTAACACGCAGCAATCTCATGAAGGCGTACAGAGAGGACTCTACAACGCCGATTATGAAGGGCGGGCGTGTGGCAGTTGTCGGCGGCGGCAACGTTGCGATGGACGCGGCAAGAACGGCGCTTCGCCTCGGGGCGGAAAAAGTATATATTGTGTACCGCCGCTCCATGGAAGAGCTTCCAGCGAGACGCGAAGAAGTAGAACATGCCGAGGAAGAGGGAATCGAGTTCCGTCTTCTCCAGAATCCCGTGGAAATTCTGGGCTATCAGAATCCCGATGACCCGCGCGATGAAAAGAACGGCTTTGTATGCGGCATCCGCTGTATTAAAATGGAACTTGGCGAGCCGGACGAGGCGGGCAGAAGACGGCCGCATCCGGTAGAAGGCTCGGAATACACCATAGATGTGGATACGGTGGTCATCGCCATCGGTACTTCTCCGAACCCCCTCATAAAATCCACAACCGAAGGACTTTCGGTAAATTCGCGCGGCGGCATTGTGGTAAGGGAAGATGGCCTTACTTCGCGCGAGGGTATATATGCAGGCGGTGACGCCGTAACCGGCGCGGCTACGGTTATATCCGCCATGGGCGCAGGCAAAACTGCGGCCGATGCAATCGACAAGTACTTGCAAACTACAAAAGGAGGAGAAAAATGAACGAACAATTTGATTTCACAACAGTAGAAAAAATCATTTGCGGCTACGAAAAGAATCCGCAGGCCATCATTGCCATTTTGCAGGATATTCAGGAAGAATATCACTATCTGCCGCGCGACATCTTCCCCTACCTTGCGCGCGAGCTCGGCATGAGTGAAGCCCGCATTTTCAGCGTAGCGACTTTCTATGAAAACTTCTCCCTTGAGCCGAAGGGAAAATATATCATTAAGATTTGTGACGGCACCGCCTGCCACGTACGTAAGTCGATTCCGATTCTCGAGCGTCTTCGCGCAGAGCTCGGTCTTGACGAAAAGAAGAAGACGACGGACGACTTAAACTTTACGGTCGAAACCGTTTCGTGCCTCGGTGCCTGCGGTCTTGCACCGGTACTTACGGTAAATGATGTTGTATACTCGGCCATGACACCCGACAAGGCCTCCGAACTTTTAAAAACGCTGAAGGAGGAGATTGCAAATGCTTAAATCGAGAGAAGATCTTATTGCCTTTCGCAAGGGCGTAGAAAAAGCATACGAGATGCAAACGAAGAAGATTATCGTTTGCGCCGGTACCGGCTGTGTTGCCGGTGGGTCTTTGGAAATTTACGAAGACCTTAAAAAGAGAATAGCGGAAAAAGGCCTTGCCGTTTCCGTTTCCCTTGAAAAGGATCCGCACGGCGAAGAAATCGGTCTTAAGAAGAGCGGCTGTCACGGCTTTTGCGAAATGGGGCCGCTTCTTCGTATTGACCCCGAGGGTTGGCTGTACACAAAGGTAAATCTTTCTGACTGCGAAGAAATTGTAGAAAAGACAATCGTAGGCGGCGAATACATCGAACGCCTCGCCTACAAGAAAGATGGCGTTCCGTACATAAAGCAGGGTGAAATTCCTTTCTATAAACAGCAGACGCGTGTGGTTTTAGAGCATTGCGGCAGAGTGGATGCCGATTCCATCCGCGAATATATCGCCATCGGCGGCTATGCGGCACTTGAAAAGGCACTTTTTGATATGACGCCGGACGATGTGGTTTCCGAAATCAGTAAAGCAAACCTTCGTGGACGCGGCGGCGGCGGCTTCCCCGCAGGCAGAAAGTGGGAACAGGTAAAGAGACAGACGGCCACGCCGAAATATGTTGTTTGTAACGGTGACGAAGGTGACCCGGGTGCCTTTATGGACAGAAGTATCATGGAAGGCGACCCGCACAGAATGATTGAAGGCATGATGATTGCAGGCTGTGCCTGCGGCGCTTCGGAAGGCTACATTTATGTACGCGCCGAGTATCCGCTCGCTGTACAGAGACTTCGCAGGGCTATACAAGAAGCCGAGGAAATCGGTCTTTTGGGCGATAACATTCTCGGCACCGATTTTTCCTTCCATATGCACATCAGCCGCGGCGCCGGCGCATTTGTTTGCGGCGAAGGCAGTGCGCTTACGGCTTCTATCGAAGGTAAGCGCGGCTTCCCGCGCGTAAAACCGCCGCGCACAACGGAACACGGCCTTTTTGATAAGCCGACCGTTTTAAATAACGTAGAAACCTACGCAAACGTGGCCGAGATTATTACGCGCGGCGCAGATTGGTACCTTGGCCTCGGCACAGAGAAGAGCCCCGGCACCAAAGCATTTGCACTTACCGGTAACATTAAGAATACAGGTCTTATCGAAGTTCCGATGGGCACAACCCTTCGCGAAATCATTTTTGATATCGGCGGCGGCATGCGCGGCGACGGCGAATTTAAAGCCGTACAGATCGGCGGCCCTTCCGGTGCCTGTCTTACAAAAGAACATCTCGACCTTCCGCTCGATTTTGACACGCTCAAAAAAGTGGGCGCCATGATCGGCTCCGGCGGGATGGTAGTTATGGATTCCAATACGTGTATGGTAGAGGTTGCACGCTTCTTCATGAACTTCACCCAGAACGAATCCTGCGGTAAGTGCGTACCCTGCCGCGAAGGTACAAAGCGTATGCTCGGCATTTTGGAACGCATCGTAGCGGGCGAAGGGGAAGACGGCGATATCGAGCTACTTCTCGAGCTTGCCGACACGATTTCGGCAACCGCCCTTTGCGGTCTTGGTAAGAGCGCACCTTCTCCGGTTGTCAGCACAATTCAGAACTTCCGCGATGAGTACGAGGCACACATTCATGAAAAACGCTGCCCTGCAGGTGCCTGCCAGAAGCTTAAGCGCATCTCCATCGACCCCGCCCTTTGCAAAGGCTGTACAAAATGTGCGCGGCTTTGCCCTGTAGGTGCTATCAGCGGCAAGGTGAAGGAAGCACACACGATCGACCTTGGCAAGTGTATTCGCTGCGGCAGCTGTATTGAAGCTTGTGCATTCCATGCAATTACGGAGGGTTAAAAAATGAAGGAAAAACAGTATGTAACAATAGACGGAATCCCGGTTAGAATTGACGGCGAAAAGAACCTTTTGGAGCTCATTAACAAAACAGGCGTAAAAATGCCTACCTTCTGCTACCACTCGGAACTTTCCGTATATGGTGCCTGCCGTATGTGTATGGTAGAAAACGAATGGGGCGGCCTTGAGGCTGCATGCTCCACACCGCCGCGCGCCGGTATGCACATTAAAACAAACACCGAAAGACTTCGCCGCTACAGAAAGAATATTCTGGAGCTTCTTCTTGCAAACCACTGCCGCGACTGTACAACCTGTGAAAACAACAGCAAGTGCAAACTGCAGGACCTTGCGATGCGCTTTAACATTGAAGGCGTCAGATTCCCGAATACGGCGAAATCCACAAAGGACGAGGATACCTCCTCAGTATGTATCGCACGCGATGCCGGCAAGTGTATTCTTTGCGGCGACTGCGTGCGCGTATGTAACGAAATCCAGAGCGTTGGCGCGATCGACTTTGCGTACCGCGGCTCTAATATGGTAATCAGCACCGCCTTCGGCAAGCCCCTCGCGGAAACTACCTGCGTAGGCTGCGGCCAGTGTGTTGCCGTGTGCCCGACGGGTGCTATCGTCGTTAAAAACAACATTGCTCCCGTATGGCGTGCCATCAGCGACTCCGAGGTGAAAACCACCGTGCAGATTGCACCGGCTGTCCGCGTGGCACTCGGGAAAGAACTCGGCACACATGATGGCGAAGATGTGATGGGCAAGATTGTAGCTTCTCTTCGCCGCATCGGTTTTGATGAAATTTACGATACGGCTCTCGGCGCGGACCTTACGGTTATCGAAGAGAGCGCAGAGTTTTTAGAAAAAATCGAAAAGGGCGAAAACCTGCCGCTTATCACATCCTGCTGCCCCGGCTGGGTACAGTTCTGCGAGAAGAAGTACCCCGAATTTTTGCCGAACGTTTCCACCTGCCGTTCGCCGATGCAGATGATGGCATCTGTACTTAAGGACGATGCCGAAAAGAACGGCGAAAAGATGTTCCATGTTGCGGTTATGCCGTGTACCGGCAAAAAGTTCGAAGCGGTGCGTGAAGAATTTAAGAAGAATGGCGCCCCGAACGTCGATGCCGTTATCACCACGCAGGAACTTATCACGATGATTAAAGAAGCCGGCATCATGTTCGAATCCATCGAGCCGGAAGCGATTGATATGCCCCTCGGCATGGTTTCGGGCGGCGGCATCATCTTCGGTACAAGCGGCGGCGTTACGGAAGCCGTTTTGCGCCGCGTAGCCTCCGGTAAAACGCGTGCAGAACTCATTACGATTGAAAACTGCGGCCAGCGTGGCACGGAAGGCGTGAAGGAATTCAAGGTGCCGTATGGCGACCGTGAACTGCACATCGTAGTTGTAAGCGGCCTTAGAAATGCCAAGGATGTTCTCATGCGCGTTAGAAACGGCGAAAAAATCGACTTCATTGAAATCATGGCCTGCCCCGGCGGCTGTGTAAACGGCGGCGGGCAGCCGTTCGCCTCGGAAAGCGATAAGGAAGCCAGAAGCCAAGGCTTATATAAGACCGATAAGCTTCTCAGCATCCGCCGCGCCGAATACAATCCCGTGATTACTTCCTTCTATGAAAAATGGACGAAGGAGCGTGCACACGAGCTTCTCCATGTAGATTACATGAAAAACAAATAAAAAATAAGAACAAACTTCCAAAAAAAGTTGCTTTTTTTGGAAGTTTGTGTTATACTAGTATAAAATACCAGATAAGGGGGACTTGTACTATGGATGCAAAAAGACCACTTTATGAAGTTGCACAAATTCGCGATATAAAAGATATGCTTACCCAAAGCATCGAAAAATTCGCCGATAAGCCCGCATTTTTGGTGAAGAAGGACGGTGCCTACGCACCGATTACCTACAAAGAATACGGGGACGATGTGTACGCCCTCGGCACCGCGCTCGTAAATCGCGGTTTCCTCGGCAAGAAGATTGCTGTTATCGGTGAAAACCGTTATGAATGGGCCGTTTCCTATATGGCCGTTGTATGCGGCGTAGGTGTCATCGTGCCGATGGATAAAGAACTTCCCGAAACGGAAATTCTGCAGCTTGTGGAAACAGCAGGCGTAGACGCCGTATTCTATTCGCCGAAGAACGCAAAGGTCATGGAAAATGCACCGATTGCGAATAAATTCAATATGGAAACAGACTTACCTGCACTTATCGAAGAAGGAAGAAAGCTTCTCGCCGAAGGCAATCGCGATTATATGGATATTACGATTGACCCCGAGGAAATGCGTATCCTTCTCTTTACCTCCGGCACCACCTCTGCGGCAAAGGCCGTTATGCTTTGCCACAGAAATATTGCCGAAAACCTCATGGGCATGTGCTCAATGGTGTTTATCGGGAAAGACGATGTGTTCCTTTCGGTACTCCCCTTGCACCATACATACGAATGTACCTGCGGCTTTTTGTGCCTTTTGTATCGCGGCTGTACCATCGCTTACAGCGAAGGCCTCCGCTACATCACGAAAAACCTCGCAGAATCAAAAGCTACGATGATGCTTGGCGTGCCGCTACTTCTCGAAACAATGTATAACCGCGTATGGAAGCAGGCAGAAAAGAGCGGCAGAGATAAGAAGCTTCGCCTCGGCATTAAACTGAGCCGTGCACTCCTCAAAGTCGGCATTGATAAACGCCGCGAAATTTTCAAGGAAATTCATAACACACTCGGCGGGCATCTCCGCATGCTCATTGCAGGCGCCGCGGCGATTGACCCGAAGGTGGCAGAAGGGCTTCGCGATTTCGGCATCGAAGCGATCCAAGGGTATGGCCTTACGGAATGTGCTCCGATTGCGGCGTTAAACCGTGACTGCAATTATCGTGATGCCGCAGCCGGTCTCCCGCTTCCGGGTGTCGATGTTAAGATTGAAGATGCAGATGAAAACGGCATCGGCGAAATCGTTATTCGCGGTAAGAACGTCATGATGGGATACTATAATAATCCGACAGCAACCGCAGAGGTCATGCGCGACGGCTGGTTCTACTCCGGCGACTACGGCTATATTGATAAAGACGGCTTTGTATACATTACCGGCAGAAAGAAAAACGTAATCGTAACAAAGAACGGCAAGAATATCTTCCCCGAAGAAATTGAAACGTACTTAAACCGCGCCCCGATTGTAGCGGAATCTATGGTATACGGCATCGAACAGGCAGGCGGCGATACGCTCGTAGCCGTTATGATTCAGCCGGACGCAGAGGAAGCGAAGAACCTCCTCGGTGAAAACTACACGAAGGAAGCGCTGCAGAAGGCGCTTGAAGAGGCGGTGGAAGGCGTCAATAACAGCCTGCAGAATTATAAGCGCGTCAGCCGCGTCGTTTTGCACGAGGAAGACTTCGAAAAAACAACCACCAAGAAAATCAGACGCCACGCCGAAATGGCAAAGCTGCAGAAATAGTTTGCACCCAAAGAGCGTTCCTAAAAAGGAACGCTCTTTTATAATTTCGGAAAAAAAGGGAAAACTACGCAAAAAGGGGGAGAGGCTATGATTTTAGATGGGGAAGGCCGACTCTTTGGGAAAATCAACATCATAGATTTTCTGGCACTTGTCCTTCTTGTGGCGGCGGCCGGTTTTATCGTCACGCGGTTTATCGTGCCGAAAACGGGAGAGTCGGAAGCTACATTGCAATTTGCTTCCGGTGCGGCGGAAATCTGGATACTCGAAAGGATCGAAGAAGGGGAACCGGTATCCGTGAAAGAGACGGGGCGCACACTCGGCGCAGTTTCCGGCGTTGCAACGGGGAAGGCAGAAGAATGGGTGCTTGCCGAAAATGGACGATATGTAAAAACGAGCCGCCCGGGGTTTTCTGCGCTTTCCGTTTCCGTAAAAGCGCTTGGCGAGGTGGAGGCGGGCGGGGTATACATCGGCGGCGAACGATACTTTGTGGGCGACACGCTTTCGCTTTGTATCGGCGATGCCACACTTCCTATGCGTCTTCGCGATATTCGGGCGACAGAAAACTGAGAAAGAAAAAATCAGAAATATTTTCAAAAAAAGCTTGCATTTTGAAAAAAAGCGTGGTATACTATCATAGTCAGTTCGGAAGACGCGCGCCGTTAGCTCAGCTGGATAGAGCGTATGGCTACGGACCATAAGGTCAGGAGTTCGAATCTCTTACGGCGCGCCATGAAAAAAGACACCCAATTTATTGGGTGTCTTTTTTCATAGTGTCGATTTGAGAGACGAACATTTCGCCAAAGGCGAAACGTTCGTCGAAGCAGCCGCGAGCGCGGCTCGCGGACTGCGGAGTCTCGAGCACGGCAGGATTTTTCGGGTTACCGCTTTGCGGTCGAAAAATCGGCGGCGCAGAGTATCTCTTACAAAGAACGTCATATTCATCTTTTCCCCCAAGCACCCTCAAAGGTGCTTTTCCTTTGCCACACCACTGAGAAGGCAAAACGCATCTATCTCTTACGGCTTACATTTTGCCGCATACCTTTTTTCTACACTCTTTCGCATACGGACAACCGATGCAGTGCTCGCCGCGCCTTTTCGCCTTATACAAATACAGACTTGCACTTCCTGTTATAAGAAGGAGTATTCCTATTACAATACTATTTACCATGGCGTTCCTCTTTTCTTCAGGTTCCGGCAGAGCCTAAAGCATATTCCACTTTGAGCTTCTGCTGCGTTTTGTGAATAAGACCTATCACGGTAGCTGTGATTGCGGCTACAATTACAAACCCTGCGACAGCGCCGCGCGCATTGAGGGTGGAAGGTGCCCAGATAAGGGTACCGACAGTGTACACGAGGTAGGAAACGGTGTACCCTACGCCGAGCTGCAGCCCGATGCCGCCCCAAAGCCATTTCGCACTCTTCATTTCGGCGTTCATCGCACCGATAGCAGCAAAGCAGGGCGGCGTATAGAGGTTAAACATAAGGTATGCAAGCGCCGCAACCTTTGTGATTGCAAATACAGAGGCAACCTCCGCTCCTGCGCCTTCCATAAGCGCAAGCTCTTCTGTATCAATAAGATTTTCGAGGCCTACAAAGCAAACTGCAAGTGTGCCCACAACATTTTCTTTTGCAATGAAGCCTGTAACGGCGGCGGCTGCAAGCTGCCATGAAAGTACACCCACAATCGGGAAAAGAATGTAAGCAAAAGGTCCTGCGATAGAGGCGAGGATGGAAGCATCAGCCGTTTCCGCGACCTGGAAGCTCCATGTAAAGGTCTGCATAATCTGTACGGCCATGTTGCAAAGGAGGATAATGGTGGCCGCTTTTACTATGTACGCCCAACCACGGCTGCACATAGATTTGAAAGCGCCCCAAAGAGAAGGTGCTTTGTACTCGGGCAGTTCAATGATAAAGAAAGATTTTCTCGCTTTATAGCCTGCGATTTTGTTTACAAGTAAAGCGCCGAGGAATATGAGTGCAATGCCGGAAAGGTACATAAGGGTGCTGACCCAGCCTGCATCCTCAAAGAAAGCGCCTGCAAAAAGTGCGATTACAGGGATTTTAGCACCGCAGGGCATAAACGGTGCAAGCATTGCGGTAGCTCTTCTTTCACGCTCATTTCGAATGGTACGGCTTGCCATAATGCCGGGAACAGCACAGCCGATTGTGATAACAAACGGAATCACGGATTTGCCTGAAAGACCAACCTTTTTAAAGATGGGGTCAAGAACTACTGCCACTCTTGCCATATACCCACAATCTTCCAAAAGGGCAATCAAAAAGTACATGACCATAACAAGCGGCAAGAAACCAACAACGGCGCTGGCACCACCGATTACACCGTCAACAAGGATTGCTGAAAGCAGAGGATTTGCGTCACCAAGAAGGTCGCCAACCCATCCCTGGAAGCCTTCGAGTAAGCCTACAAGTAAGTCAGCAATAGGCGTACCTACCCAAACCTGAGAAATCTGGAATACGAGATACATGATGACTGCAAAAAGCGGAATGCCGAGCCATTTGTTTGTAAGTACGGCATCGATTTTATCCCCAAAGTTCTTATCTTTTGTGAGAACCTTACGGGTTTCCACCGCTTTTACAATTTTATTCACGAATTCAAAACGCGCGCGGTCGGCTTTTTCAACTGCATCTTTGCTTGTAAGGTCAATGTTTCCTTGTGAATACACGGTCTTTTGCGCTGCACCTGCCCGCTCGATAGCCGCTTCCACAACTGCCTGCAAACCGTTTGCAGAAATGGAAATCGTTTCGATTACAGGACACGCAAGCTTTTCGGAAAGCTTTGCAACATCGATTTTTGTGCCTTTCTTTTCGTTGATATCACGCTTGTTAAGCGCAACAACTACGGGTACGCCAAGCTCTAAAAGCTGCGTTGTGAAGAAAAGAGAACGGCTGAGATTTGTAGCATCCACGATATTGATAATCACATCGGGGTTTTCTTTCTTCACATACGCGCTTGTGATGCCCTCTTCCGATGTAAATGGTGACATCGAATACGCACCGGGAAGGTCCACGGCAATAAGGTCTTCAGTGCCTTTTGCATACGCCTTTTTGATGGGGTGTTCTTTCTTCTCCACGGTAACACCTGCCCAGTTACCGACCTTTTCATTTCGCCCGGTGAGGGCATTATACATTGTGGTTTTACCAGAGTTCGGATTGCCTGCTAAAGCAATTCTCATGCGATATTCCTCCTTGTGTCATTCTTTGTATACTGAAGTTAGTTGTGGCTAACTATCAATCAAAAAAATAAGAGGTCGGGAAGCGCTATCAAACGATAATCGCTTCCGCCAGCTGATTGTCAATATTATATCTTCCATCTTTAATCGAAACTGTGCAGCCGCCCTTCCTAAAAGCAATTACCGTAATCGCCTCGCCCGAGTAGCAGCCGAGAGAAAACAAAAAAGCGTTTAGTTCCTCGTCCTCTGTTGCAATATTCTTGATGATGTATTCTTGGCCTTCATTTGCCATACGCAAATTCATCATAAACACCTTTGCTTTCTGCAAGAGTAAGGTTAGCTGTGACTAACCGCAAGTAAGAGTTTAACACAACTAACTCAATTTGTCAACACTTTTTTCAGATTTTTTCTTTTATTTTGACAAACCTGTACTTTTATGATAAAATGAGTAAAAGATGCGGGGAATTCTCGCAAAGTATGAGGTAAGATGGTATGCAAATTAAAGAATCCGCAGAAAATTATTTGGAAACCATTTTAATAGTATCGAGAAGAGGCGGCGCCGTTCGCAGTGTGGATATTGCGAGCGAAATGAATTTTACAAAAGCGAGCATCTCGATTGCAATGAAGAAACTTCGGGAAGATGGCTACATTCTTGTCGAATCCGATGGCGCCATTCGCCTGACGGAAAAGGGGAAGGACATTGCCGTGCGCATGTATGAACGGCATCAGCTCATCGCAAAGCTCCTTATTTCTATCGGTGTCAGCGAGGAAACTGCGTATGCGGACAGCTGCAAGATAGAGCATGATTTAAGCCCGGAAAGCTTTGCGAAAATAAAGGAATTTTATGAAACCCATATACAGGAAAAGTAACGCATTTTGGAGGAGAAAGCGATGCATATAAGCCGCGAGAAAATGATTGCCGTACTGGGCGAAACGGAAGAAAAACTGAAGGCATATTCCCTGCCCTTATGGGAAGCGCTTCCGGATTTAGAGCTTTATATGGATCAGGTTATCTCACTCCTCAAAAAATATATGGCGATTTATCACGAGACGATAGGGGACGAAAAGAGCATCACCGCGTCTATGATCAATAACTACGTAAAGCTCGGCATTATGCCGGCGCCTGTAAAAAAGAAATATTCCAAAATTCATATGGCGTATTTACTTGTGATTTGTACGCTCAAACCTACGCTCGATATGGCCACGATTCAAAAAATTATGCCCACGGGCATTTCGGAAGAGGAAGTCATTTGTATTTATAATTCCTTTGTGCTGAATCAGCGGCGCGCGCACCAGTACGTAACCGAGAAGGTACGTGCGGTGGCAGACCCCATTTTGGCACTTGAAGAAAACGGCCCTGACAGACGAAATGACCTACTGATGCAGATGGCCGCGGCGGCAAATATCTGTAAGATTTTAACGGAAACGACAACAAAAATAGAAGAATAGAAAAGAGCCTGCAAAAGCAGGCCCTTTTTATTGCATGTGTTTTTTTGCAATGCGCGAGACAACGCAGGAAATGCAGAACGCGAGCAGGATGGAGAAAAGCACGTCGCTCGGGTAGTGCACATAGAGGTAAAGCCTTGAATAGGCCATAAGCGTGGCCGCGGGAATCGCAATATATCCCGCCTTTTTGGAAAATTTCGCAATCAAAAATGCAAAAATGAAGGCGGCGGCCGTGTGCCCTGAGGGGAAAGAAAAATCCTCGGGATTCGGGATGAGGAGTGCGACCTCGAAAAGCCAGGAGGGGCGTGGGCGCGCACAAAGCGGCTTTAGAAGCAGATTCACAATCAGAAAGCCTATAAAAAGGCCAAGAAGAATAAAAAACCCTTTTTTTCTGTGCCGCGGCATAAAAAGAAGCACAACTGTGGCGAAAAGCCATATAAAACCCATATTACCAAGGGCGGAGATGAAAGGCATCACACGGTCGAGGAAGGGGGTGCGCAGGTGTGCCGCTATAAAATTCAGAATGCCCATATCGAAAGAGAGGAGAGTATCCATACGCGTTTCCTTTCCGAAAAGTATAAAAAAAGTATAGCAAAAAACGCGCCTTCTGTCAAGAAAGACGAAAAAGTCCTTGCAAGGCGGTTTTGAATATGGTATACTGGTAAAAAGGATTTTGAAGGAAGGAATCGAGATGAACGAAAAGTCGCAGGGATTCTCCCAAAAGCTGGAGAACTTCTGGTATCATTATAAGATTGTAGTGCTCATTGTCTTTTTCTTTGCATTGAGCGGGACGTATCTTGCTGTGGATTATATCACGAAAAAAGAGCCCGATATGGTCTTTACCTATGTAGGCGAAGCATATGGGGATGAATCGCAGTTCGCACGCGGGGAAGAGGTGCTTCTGCCGCTTGTGGGAGATCTTAACGGCGACGGAAAGGAAAAAATCAATTACCGCATTCTCGTCGTCCGGCCCGGCACGGTCGGCGCGGCATACGATTACGTCAATAAGGAACAGGGCTTTAATTATTCTTTCCTCGATAAGAATGTACGTCTGTACTTTATCGAAAAGAGCTTCCTCGAAGCCAAGGAAGTCTATTTTGAACCGCTCGATTCGCTTCTTTCCGAAGAACAACTTGCGCGCGGCTATAAAAATGCAGAGGGTGAGGTTTGCGCTGTTCCGCTGGCGGGCGCACGGCTTGCAAAAACGATGGATTTTGACAGGGAAGAAATGTACATTGCCGTAAAACGTATTATGGATACGGAACGGCACGATGCACTGGTACCCATTCAGCACGAGAAGGCTAAAGAAGTGCTGCAATATATTATAGAAGGAGACGAATGATATGTCGAAAGTAGTTGTACTGGATCACCCGCTCGTGCAGCATAAGCTGACGATTATGAGGAAAACCGAAACGGGAACGAAGGATTTTCGTGAGCTTTTAGATGAAATCGCAATGCTTATGGGCTACGAAATTTCACGGGATTTCCCGCTTGAGGATGTGGAAATCGACACACCGATGGAGAAAATGATAGCAAAGCAGATTGCCGGCAAAAAAGTGGCGATTGTGCCGATTCTCCGTGCAGGCCTCGGTATGGTGGATGGGCTTCTGCGCCTTCTGCCGGTTGCGAAGGTCGGCCACATCGGTCTTTACCGCGACCATGACACCCATAAGCCGATTGTATACTACTGCAAACTCCCCACAGATATCAACGAGCGTCTTGTAATCGTAACAGACCCGATGCTCGCAACGGGCGGCTCGGCTTCCGATGCCATTTCGATGCTGAAGGAGAGAGGCTGCAAGAACATCCGCCTTATGTGCCTCGTATCGGCACCGGAGGGCATTGCCTACGTGCAGGAAAAGCACCCCGATGTAGATATCTACACGGCGGCGATGGATACCTGCCTCAATTCCGATGCATACATTTTGCCGGGGCTTGGCGATGCAGGCGACCGTTTGTTTGGTACCAAATAAAACGAATATATGGGCGGCAGGATATTCCTGCCGCCTTTTCATTTATATAAAAGCAAAAATCAAAAATTTCCTTGGAAAGCATTGACTTTTCGAGGGCTTTGTTGTATAATCGATATCAAATGCAATGTTTTTCCGCGAGGCCCCTTCGCCGCGCGAGAAAAATTTACACAGGAGGTATATTATGAAGGTACAATTTACTGAAACCGTGCTGCGCGATGCGAACCAGTCTCTCATCGCCACAAGACTTCCGTTTGAAAAGTTTGCCCCCATTCTCGAAACAATGGAAAAGGCCGGCTTTTACTCGGTAGAATGCTGGGGCGGCGCAACGTTTGATTCCTGTCTTCGCTATCTTGGCGAAGATCCGTGGGAGAGACTGCGCAAAATCAAAGAGAAGATGCCCACAACGAAGCTCCAGATGCTTCTGCGTGGCCAGAACCTTCTCGGCTACAAGCACTATCCCGATGATGTTGTAAAGAAGTTCGTACAGCACTCTGTATCGAACGGTATTGACATCATCCGTATTTTCGACGCACTCAATGACCTTAGAAACATCAAGGTTGCAGTTGACGAAACTGTAAAGTGCGGCGCACACGCTTCCGGTGCGATTTCCTACACCACAAGCCCCGTGCATACTCTCGAAAACTATGCAAAGCTTGCCAAGGAAATGGAAAACATGGGCGTTGGCTCCATCTGTATCAAGGATATGGCCGGCGTTATGAGCCCGCAGGAAGCCTATGACCTTGTAAAGGCCATCAAAGAAACTGTAAAAATCCCGGTAGTTGTGCATACACACAGCACCACAGGCCTTGCCTTTATGACCTATATGAAGGCAATCGAAGCCGGTGCAGATGTTATCGACACCGCAATCTCCTGCTTCTCCGGCGGTACTTCCCAGCCGGCAACGGAAACGCTCGTATATGCACTCCGTCAGCAGGGCTACGAAATTGACGTAGACGATAAGATTCTGAAGGAAATCAACGATTTCTTCAAGCCCATCCGCAACGAATTCATCGAAAACGGTACGCTTAACCCGACCGTTTTGGCAACCGATACAAACGCTCTCAACTACCAGATTCCGGGCGGTATGCTTTCGAACCTCATTTCGCAGCTGAAGGCACAGAACGCTCTTGATCGTCTCGATGAAGTTCTTCTCGAAACCCCGAAGGTACGTAAGGACCTCGGTTATCCGCCGCTCGTAACACCGATGAGCCAGATGGTAGGTGTACAGGCAGCTACAAACGTTCTGATTGGCGAACGCTACAAGAACATCGGCAAGGAAGTTAAGGCATATCTCCGTGGCGAATACGGCCAGGCTCCGGGCGAAGTAGATGCAGAGCTCACAAAGAAGGCTCTGGGTGACGAAGCACCGGTAACCTGCCGCTTTGCAGATACCCTCGAAGATGCTTTTGAAGCTACAAAGGCAGAACTCGGCGACAAGGCAAAGTGTGACGAAGATGTTCTCTCCTACATTGCTTTCCCGCAGGTTGCAGAGAAGTTCTTTGCAGAACGCGAAGCGAAGCTTGAAAATCGCGCAAAATACACAATCGAAACGATGTAATCGTTAAAAACAGAAAGGGATGTTAGTATGCTTTTAATGCAAACGCTTGGAAATTCCATCCTCGGAATGGTAGTCGTTTTCGCGGTACTGATTATTCTCATGGGTTGCATTTCCATCATGTCCGCATTTATGAAGAAATCGGGCGAAGAAAAGGCTCCGGCTGCGGCCGCAGCACCGGCTCCTTCCGCTTCCGCACCCACGGCACTTGCCAAGGGTAGCTGTGGCGAAGTAAAGCTTTTCGATGTGCCGGATAAAACCGCCGCAATGCTGATGGCAATTACGGCAGACAAGCTCGGCGAACCGCTCAACACATTACGCTTTATTTCCATTCAGGAAGTGAAATAGAAAGGAAGAGAAGAAAATGAAATACAAAGTAACTTTAAACGGTAAAACATATGAAATCGAAGTAGAAAAGGGCGAAGCTATCGTAGCCGCTGAATATGATGCAGCAGCACCCGCTGCTGCACCTGCAGCCGCACCGGCACCGGCCGCAGCACCCGCTCCGGCAGCCGCACCGGCTCCCGCAGCCGTAACAGGCAGTGGCGAAGTAGTTACTTCTCCGCTTCCGGGCACAGTTGTAGATATTAAGGTTACACAGGGCGCCGCCGTAAAGGCAGGTCAGCTCGTAGCTATTATCGAAGCTATGAAGATGGAAAACGAAATCCTTGCCCCGAAGGACGGCACCGTTTCTCAGGTTGTCGCTTCCAAGGGTGCAACCGTTGACAGTGGCGCGCCGCTTCTTGTAATCGCATAAGGAGGCGCATACAATGGATATTTTAGGTACACTCGCAAAAATCTGGGAAACTTCCGGTATTGCGCAGATTGTAAACGGGTTTTTTGAGGGCGGCATTTTGCAGCTCATCATGATTCTCCTCTCCTGCGTACTCCTGTATCTCGGTATTGTGAAGAAGTTCGAGCCGCTTCTCCTTGTAGGTATTGCGTTCGGTATGCTTCTTACAAACCTGCCGCTTTCCGGCGTATATACGCCGTCTTACTGGCAGACTGCAGGTGACATTGATTATGCAGAAGTTCTCCGTCACGGCGGTCTTTTAGACCTTCTGTACATTGGCGTTAAAACCGGTCTTTACCCGTCGCTCATTTTCCTTGGTGTAGGTGCGATGACCGACTTTGGCCCCATGATTGCAAACCCGAAGTCCATGCTCATGGGCGCAGGCGCACAGTTTGGTATTTACTTCGCACTCGTGGTTGCAATCCTTCTCGGGTTTGACCCGCAGGCAGCCGCTTCCATCGGTATCATCGGCGGTGCTGACGGCCCGACCGCAATCTGGCTTACCAAAACGTTGAAGCCGGAACTTCTTGCACCGATTGCAATCGCAGCCTATTCCTACATGGCGCTCATTCCGCTCATTCAGCCGCCGATCATGAAGCTGATGACCACGGAAAAACAGCGCCAGATTAAAATGGAACAGCTTCGTCCCGTTTCCAAGACGGAAAAAATCGTGTTCCCGATTATGGTTACTATCGTAACGTGTCTCATTCTGCCTTCTGTAGCTCCGCTTCTCGGTTGCCTTATGCTTGGTAACCTTCTTAAAGAATGTGGCGTTACCGACCGTCTTTCCGACACGGCGCAGAATAACCTTATGAACATCGTAACGATTTTCCTCAGCATCTCCGTAGGTGCCACTGCAAGATATGACACATTCCTGCAGCTGGAAACCTTAAAGATTGTTGTTCTCGGTCTTATGGCCTTCTGCTTTGCTACATTCGGCGGTCTTTTGATCGGCCAGATTATGTACAAAGTTTCGCGCGGTAAAATCAATCCGCTTATCGGCTCTGCAGGCGTTTCCGCCGTTCCGATGGCCGCACGCGTTGCGCAGACGGTTGGCCAGAAAGCAAACCCCGCAAACTTCTTGCTCATGCACGCTATGGGCCCGAACGTTGCCGGTGTTATCGGTTCTGCCGTTGCTGCAGGCTTCCTGCTTGCTGTATTTGGCTAAGAAAAAGAAAGAAGGGCATGGCCTCCGGCTGTGCCCTTTTTGTAAACATAGGAGGAGTTAGTATGCCGTATATCGCTGTAAAAGGCTACCCGAAGGACGAAGAAACGAAAAAAAGAGTAGCCGAGAGAATCCTCGATGTCTTTTTGGAAGAATGGGGATGCCCGAAGGAGGCAGTTTCCGTTTCCATTGAAGCCATCGCCCCTGAAAAATGGGAAGAAACCGTAGAAAAGCCCGAAGTTTTGGCACATCCTGAAAAAATGATGATTTTGGCAGGGGAGAAGCAGTACAAATAATTTTATATGGCTCTTTACTTTTCCTCTGGGCTGTGATATAATAACACCATATACAAAAAATGGATAAGGAGACGAGAACATGGAATTATCATCGTTACAAAAAGCAAGATACGAATATGCACCGAAGCTGCCGCAGATGCTCCGCGGCGGTATTGCTGAAATCAGCGTTTCGGAAGGTGCAGAGACAAAGAGCGTAGCAGATTGCGAAAAGATCCAGGCACTGTTCCCGAACACCTACGGTAAAAAGGAAATCGTTTTCAAGAAGGGTGAAAACACTTCGGAAGCGAAAAAGCAGGTAGTAGGCGTTATCCTTTCGGGCGGACAGGCTCCCGGCGGTCACAACGTTATCTGCGGTCTTTATGACGCATTAAAGTCCACAAACCCCGAAAACGTACTGTACGGCTTTAAGGGCGGTCCGAGCGGTCTGCTCGAAGATAGCTACATCATCTTTGATGATGCCTATATTGATGCATACAGAAACACCGGCGGTTTTGATATTATCGGCTCCGGCAGAACGAAGCTCGAAACCCCCGAACAGTTCGCCGTTGTTGCCGAAGTTTGCAAAAAGCACGGCATTACCGCTGTTGTTATCATCGGTGGTGACGACTCGAACACCAACGCCGCCGTTCTCGCCGAATACTTTGCCGCAAACAACACGGGCGTACAGGTAATCGGTTGCCCGAAGACGATTGACGGTGACCTTAAGAATGAAGATATCGAATGTTCTTTCGGTTTCGACACCGCAACCAAAACATACAGCGAGCTCATCGGTAACATCGAAAGAGACGCAAACTCCGCAAAGAAATACTGGCACTTTGTAAAGGTTATGGGCCGTTCGGCTTCTCACGTAGCACTTGAATGTGCACTCGAAACACAGCCGAACATCTGCCTCATTTCCGAAGAAGTAGCAGAAAAGAAAATGTCCCTCTCCCAGATTGCCGATTATATTGCTGACTCCGTAGCCGGTCGCGCCGCACGCGGTATGAACTTCGGTGTTGCCATTATCCCCGAAGGCGTTGTAGAATTCGTTCCCGAATTTGCCGTACTCATTGCCGAAATCAATGAGCTTCTCGCCGGCAGCCGCGCTGACGAATTTAATGCACTTCCCACCTGGGCAGATAAGTATGCTTTCATTGAAAAGGGCCTTACCCCGGCTTCTATGGAAGTATTCGCCATTTTGCCGCAGGGCATTCAGCAGCAGCTCTTCCTCGAACGTGACCCGCACGGAAACGTACAGGTTTCGCTCATCGAATCCGAAAAGCTGTTCTCCGCTCTCGTTGCAGACAAGCTCGCCGCTCGCAAAAAGGCAGGCGAATACAGCGGCAAATTCTCGCCGCTCCATCACTTCCTTGGCTATGAAGGCCGCTGTGCATTCCCGTCGAACTTTGATGCAGACTACTGCTACTCCCTCGGCTACAATGCATTTATGCTGATTCAGTACGGCTACAACGGCTACCTTTCCAAGATTTCGAATCTCTCGAAGCCCGCAACTGAATGGGTAGCAGGCGGTATGCCGATCACGAAGATGATGAACATCGAAAGAAGACACGGCGAAGATAAGCCGGTTATCCGTAAAGCACTTGTCGAGCTTGACGGCAAGCCCTTCAAGTTCTTCGAATCGAAGAGAGACACTTGGGCAATCGAAACCTCGTATGTATATCCGGGCGCCATTCAGTATTACGGCCCTGCCGAGGTTTGCGACCTTACAACCCGCACCCTCGCTCTCGAAAAAGCAGAATAACAAAACAAAGAAAGAGGCCGCGATGCGGCCGCTTTTTATATGTAGCGCAAAACCTCGAAAAGGCGCGGGAAATGGCTTTTTTAAATAAAACGAACTAAAAACATCTGTTTTTTTGACCTTGTAACCGGAAGGGCCTTATGTTAAAATGAGATGAATACATATGGAATAGGATGTGTGCTTGTGACAGAGAACATATGGGCATATAATAAGGCAGCAGGAAAGCTTTCTCCGCTTTCCGGCAAGAGCACGCTCGAAGGGCGTCTGCAGAAGAGCATTGAGCTTGTAGTTCGCCGTCAGCATATGCGGAGGGACATTTGGAACTCATTTATAAACCCGTTTCGGACGTTGTCGGATACCTTTGATGGCGGCTGGCGCGGTGAATATTGGGGCAAAATGATTCGTGGCGGTGTTATCATTTATACATACACCCGCGATGAGGCTTTATATTCTGCACTCGAAGGGGCCGCGCGCCTGCTTCTCCCTGTCACGCGTGAGGATGGCATCTATTCCACCTATGCAATGGATAACGAACTTTTCCGGTGGGACGTTTGGTGCAGAAAGTACGTAATGCTCGGCTTTGCGTATTTTTATGATATCTGCCGCGATGAAGCACTCAAAGCAGAAATTCTGGATGCCGTGCGCCGTGAGGCGGATGGTCTTATGGAAAAAATCGGCCCCGGCAAAATGGCCATTTGCGATACGAGTAACGTCTGGGGCGGCAACAATTCCTGCAGCGTTTTAGAGCCGGTAGTCTGGTTGTATAAGCATACAAACGAGAAAAAGTATCTCGATTTTGCAACCTATATTGTGGAAAATACAAACGGCGGCGGGGAAAATATGTTCCTCCTTGCTGAAAAGGATGAACTGTACCCGCACGAGTATCCCATCAAAAAAGCGTATGAGGATATGTCGTGCTTCGAAGGGCTTCTGGAATATTCCCTCGTAACGGGCGAAAAGAGATGGGAAAAGGTCGTATGCAATTTCGTGCGCCGTATCTGCGAGATGGAGCTTTCCATCATCGGCAACTGCGGCAGTGAAGAAGAAATTTTTGACGGCTGCACCAAAAAGCAAAGCACGAGCACGCACCCGATTATGCAGGAAACCTGCGTTACGGTAACGTGGATGAAGCTTGCCTACCGCGTAGCGGTGCTCACGGGTGATGCATCACTTTTTGAGGAAGTGGAAAAGAGCCTTTATAATGCGATGCTCGGCGCAGTCAATTTTGAAAACGCTCCCGAAAACGGCGGTATGCCGTTTGACAGCTACACCGCACTTACATTCGGCACTCGTGCCCGCGGCATCGGCGGCATCCGCACGCTGGACCACGGCAAGTTCTATGGCTGCTGCGGCTCCATCGGCTCGGCGGGGCTTGGCATCGGTGCTTTGTTCACCGTAATGGAAAATGAAGAGGGCCTTGCATTCCAGACGTATCAGAAAGGCACGCTTTCCTTTGAAAAAGAAGGGAAGAAGGCTGAAATAGAAGTAGATACGGCGTATCCGTATGATGGCGCAGTCAAAATTCGCTTCAGGGAGGCGAAAGGCACCTTCGCTGTTGCTTTCCGCATCCCCGCGTGGTGCGAAAAGGCCACGGTGCGCGTATGCGGCGAAGAAATGGAAGCCGCAGGCGGTGGGTATATCACAGTACGCCGCGAATGGAAAAGTGGCGATGTGGTGGAAATTCTGTTCCCCTTGGAAGTTAAGGCATATGCCCTTCGCGGCTATGTAGCCTTCAAACGCGGCGCCGCAGTTTTAGCGCGCGATATCCGCTTTGATGAAAATGCAGGAAAACCGCTTTCCCTGTCGGTACCCGATACCAAAATGCCGACGGAGATTGACGTTGTCGAGAAGGCAGAAATCCTGCCGGACGATACGGCACAGCTGAAACTGCGCATCACCCTTTCGGGGGGCGAGACGGTAACGCTTATCGACTTTGCAAGCGCAGGCCTCACCTGGAACGCCGATTCGGCCTACGAAATCTGGATAAAAGCATAATAAAAGGGACTGTAAAAAACTTTTGTTTTTTACAGTCCCTTTTTGTGATATACTCGCTTTTACGCATGCGATGCTTCGCGTGCTTTAGTTTATTTTTTCTTTATTTCTGAATTCGCTCGGCAACATCCCGACGGTGTTCTTAAACGAGCGGTAGAAGCTCTTCATATCGCCGAAGCCGCAGCGCGCGGCCGTCTCCGTAATCGAAAGGTCGAAATTGCGGAGCATTTCGCAGGCGCGGATGAGGCGGATATGTACAAGGTACGCCGTGATGGACTTGCCGGTGGCCTTCTTGAAAATCTGCTTGAAGTAGTTCTTGCTGATGTAGAGGTTCGCAAGATACGCGTCAATATCAAGACTTGCGTCGGCATAATTCGTTTCAAGGTATAAGATGAGATTGTCCACCGCCTTTTGCTGATGGTAGTTAATCTGCGAATTCGGCAAGAGCTCGCGGTGGAATTTCGTTATAAGCTCCGTCAGCTCCGAACGGATAATCGAAAGGAAGCCGCTTTTGCGGAGAATGTATTCATTATTCATCTTTTTGAAGAGCGAAAGCATATCCGACTTCGGGTGCAGAAGCACAAACGAGGGATTGCCGAAATCGCGAAGCCCTAAATGCTCGTCCAGTAGCCACGAATGGCAAAGCGCCTCATAGGCGCGCCCGTGCTCGGGCGCAACGCCTAAAAATTCCGGCACGAAAATAATCTGATAATAAAGGAAGGGCGTTTTGTCTGTTTTATTAAAGAAGGTGGCGTGCGGCACATCGTGATTTAGGAAGAGAAGATCCCCCTTCTTGATTTCAATCGCCTCATCACCGACGATTTCCGTAGCCTGCCCCGACGCTACATATAAAAAGGAAATATACCGATCGCGATGGAACTTGCCGTCAAAGCGCGAAGTATTGTGCCGGAGCTGCTCAGGCGTGACGAAAACAGAATGTACATATACATTCTCATCGTTCATAAAATAGTCGCTCGGATTCAGTTCAAAAATTTTCCTTGTCATAGAAAAAAGCCTCCTCGGGAATTTTATATTGGCAATATTGCATTTATTGAAAAATTAAGTGCCAATAGAAGCTGTATTTCTTCATTGGTATTTTAACATAATTGCATACAATTTTCAAGTGGCAATTTTTATAAATTAATAGTAAATAACTTCTAAAAATGTGCTATTGCGAAAGAGGTGAACTCTTGCTATAATGAAAGTAAACCAGTATTGGGTGAAATATCTGAAAAGGAGATGCATATCAATGAAATGCAGAAAAATTCTTAGTACCGTATTGGTACTGGCTATGATGGCAACGATGCTTATCGCTCTGCCGGTATCTGCCGCAGAAGAGGTAAACTACATCAAGAGCGGCAAGACTTTTGTACAGGCAGACGGTTGGCCAAAGTACACCGTATCTGTTCCCACAGCGGAAGAGGCACCGTACGCGGGGTATGACGGCAAAGTTCTCAGCAATGCCACCAAGTTCGCCCTTCCGATGATGCAGCTTGACTATGGCAAAACATACGTATTAAGCGGCTGGCTCTATTTAACCGGTAATACAAGCCTGACTTTTGAAGTGGCCAATTATAGCGCGCTTGGCCTCAGCAGATGGGCAGGTCTGAACCCTGGCGTACAAGAGGCGTGGGGCTACGCTGAGACCACCATCACTATGCCGGCAAGACCGGCAGGTGCGGCACAAGATGCCAAGGTAACGCTGACCTTGACGACTCGTCCCGATTCTAGCAACTTATCAGCGTTCAAAATGGCGGATATGAAGCTTGTTGAAAAGACAAATATTATTGGTGCAAACGGCAGTTTTTCCGGCCATACAGCCGGTTGGACGCTTGGCGAAAACGCAGCACTTGTAGACGCCGCGCTGCAGGCAACCTGCCCGGCAGATGCAACGGATACTTCCATTGCAAGAACTAGCGATTTCACTTTCCCGGAACATAAGGCTGCTTACCGCCTTTCCTTCCGCTTTAAGACTACGGCAACAACTGCAGTAGCACCCCAGTTCTCGTTTACCTATAACACCACGACGACATTTATGAGTTTGGGTGCTGCGCCTACCGGTTGGTATCTTACCAGAGTTGGCGGCCCGAAGGGTACTTTGTCTACTGAATACATTCCGGCTGTTTCGAATAACGACTGGAACACTATCGTGTATGATTTCAGAGGCTACCAGGGCTACAGCGCATATCTGACATTCACAATGCCCACGGGTCTCACAGATGCTCACGGCGAAGATGCAGCCTATTTCATTGACGATGTTTCCCTTACAAAGATAGTGGATAGCGTTGCATTCTATAATAACGGAGAAGAAATCACAGACTTTTCCGGCGTTTCCGGCGATGTAACGGTTTCTATCACAGAACAGTGCAATCCCGCTGCACCCGTTGCTAAGACAAGAATTGTCGCTCTTTACGAAGATGTAAACGGCGTTCTCATTCTGAAGGGTGTAAGCGTACTGGATGGCAATCCGTTCACAGTATATGCCGCTCGCGAAGGCCAGTACGAAAAGCCGATCGCACTCACGGCAACCTTTGATGTTCCGAATGATGGCGGCAACTATGCCATCCGCGTATTCAGATATGAAACTGCAAACGGCGTAATGTCTATGGAGCAGATTGCAGCGCTGTAAATTCTGACAGTTAAGAGAGACAAAATCTATAAATAAGAGGAAACAAGCCATGATAAAAAAGAGTATTGCACTTTTCCTTTCCATTCTGCTGCTTGTAATGACAGTTCCCGCACTTGCGGCCGAAGAGAAGCCCTATTCCTTCCTGAATAACGGCGACTTTGAAGCCTGGGGTGCCGATGGTTCCCCGAGCGGTTGGGGTATGAAGGGCGGCACAGTTGGCGAAAACTTTATCCGCCTTGAAGGCGAGGATGCTAAAAACGGAAACGGCGCTATCAAGCTCGTTGCAAAAGAAGCACCCGTATATCTTTCCATGGGCGTCGGCGAGCTCGCCGACGGCACGGAATACACCTTCTCCGCCTGGGTTAAGGGCGGCGGCGTTCTGACGATTGACTTCACCGGCGAAGGCGGTGCTGTAACCGGCAAGCGCATCATGCAGGGCATCGGCGGCGGCAAGAAGTGGGAAGAGGTTTCCCTCACCATTTTGGTGCCGAAGGGCACGACCAGTCTGAGCATGCTCATCCGTAACACAAACCCCGGTACCGAGGTTTGTTATGACGATATCAAGTTCGAAGGTAAGCGCGTAACCGCAAAGGAACGCTATGTGCTTACAGAAGAAAATAACAAACAGCACGTTATCAATGGCGACTTTGAATACTGGGCAACGGCTTCGCAGCCTGCCGGCTGGCCGGGCATCAAATACGGCACGTTCGGCACGAACGTAACAGCTGTGAAGGAGGGTGAAGTCCCCTCCGGTAAGTCCGCACTGAAATTCAAGGCCACAGGTCAGGCGTTCTATATTTCCGCAAGCCTCAACACACTCGTGGCGGGCGAAACATACCTGGCTTCCGCATGGACGATGGGTAACGCTTCCGTCGGTATCACGCTCGACTATTATGATAAGGACGGCGCCTCTGCAGGCCGCCTCATCAAAGCCTTCTCCGTAAAATCCGAATGGGAGGAATCTTCCTTCTCCTTTAAGGTGCCGGACAATGCGGCTTCTGCATCCTTCCTCCTCCGCTGCTACGCTACGGAAGGCGAAACTGTGATTGATAACTTATCCATTCTCGGTAAGGGCGGCTATAACCACGATGATAAGGTCCTTTCCGGTATGACAGAGCAGACAACGGAAGAGGTTGTGAAGTACGATTATGTACCGATGCCGGACTTTGCAACTGAAACTGTGCATAACAACGGCTTTGAAGACGGTGGCAGCCTCTGGAATCCGTATGGGAATACCCCCTTCGGCGAGAATAAGTACATTTCTATTTCCGAAGAGAAAGCACACACGGGCACAAAGTCCCTCCACATTAACAACTTTGAAAATAATTCTCCCTGGGCAAACCAGATCCTGGACGGCAAGTATTTCGATATGGGCGCCGAATACCAGCTCAGCGCATGGATTAATACCGACAATCAGATGGTAAGTGGTGTAACCTGGAAGATTGAATGGTATGCAAATGACGATGCGGTAAATACCAACCTCGGCGGCAGCGTAGCTACCTCTTACTTCGTTGGCGAGCCCGACGAAAACGGCTGGGTTTTGGCAGTTGGCCGCTTCACTATGCCGTGCGAGTGTGACTATATCAAGTTCTATCCGCGTGCATACAGCCCCGGTAACTTCTACTTTGACGATGTTTCGGTATACAAGGTAGTAAGAGAGCCGGTTTTCCCGATGTATCTGGAAACCGATAAGATTTTCTACTACACCGGCACAGAACGCGGCAGACTCGACATTGCCTTAAATACTGTGGACGTTCTGGGCATTGAAAACAGCACGGTAAACGTTGCCATCACCGGTGAGGACGGCTCCACCCTCCTTACCCAGACACTCTATCCCGCAGGGAATACAAACCTTTCTGTTGAATACCCCGTGTATGCTATGCAGGAAAAGGTGGAATATACCATCACCGTAACGGCCGTGGATGCGGCAGGTGCGGAAATGGGCAAGGAAACGACGAAGATTATGAAGTATAAGCGCCCCGCGCTTATGGAAGAGGACGGCACCATCGTAGTCGATGGCGAGCCCTTAAATCCCGTCTTTTTGTACCATGTCCGTAAAACAGAGCTTGCCGATGCCGCAAAGATGGGCGTAAACGTTGTACAGAGTACAGGGCAAGACCGTGACTACTTAAACATTGCGCACCAGTACGGCATCAAGGTTCTCGTTCGTATGTACCCGAATATGAAGCCGGCCGGCCATCCGGACAATGCGGAGAACACTGTAAAGGTTGTCAATAACCTCAAGGATCATCCCGCTCTTCTCGGCTATATGGTAATGGACGAACCGACGCTCTACTTCCCGAACTCCTGGCACCTCTTCTACGATTCCTACAAGCTGATTCGTGACAATGACCCGGATCATCTGATTTACATCGTACAGGATACGCCTGCAAACTACGAAAAGGTCGGTAAGTATGTTGACATTCTGGCCTGCGACCCGTATCCGAAGTCGGCTGACCGTCTCTCCTTCCCGGGCGATGCAACGCTGCAGGTGGCAGAGGCTGTCGATTACGGCCGCTCGGCATGGACGCTGAACCAGACCTTCAGCTACGGCGGCTTCTTCCCGAACATCAAAGAAGTCCGCAATATGTGGTATCAGGCACTTATGAATGGTGCAAACGCGGTAGGCCACTACTGCTTCTACGGCGCACTGGACGAAACCCAGTCCCAGAAGACGCTTGCAGATTCTGACCTCTGGCCGGATCTGCAGGAATTTGCAAAAGAAGAAGTTCAGGAATCTCTTGATTACTTCCTAAGCGAGAAGTACCCCGTCTTCAATAACTTCAGAAGCGAAGATGTTTCCTGGAGCAGCTACGTAAAAGACGGCGCTGTAAACCTCATTATCTTAAACCGCAAGAATCAGGAAAAGACGGTTTCCGTACCGCTCGTTTCCG
>JAZSIR010000005.1:0-42203 GCA_045533905.1 Clostridia bacterium | reverse complement strand
AGATACAATCTTTTCTCTAATTCCTTGTGGATACTTTTTCATTCCTTTAATTCCTGACATAACAAAACCTCCTATGGTATTTTTATTCTACCATAGGAGGTGCTTTTTTTCTATTGTCCGTTTTTACTGGACTTGTTCAGAATCCTCTGCTTTTTGTTTGTACCCCTTTAGGGGATAATCGTAATAGTTCCGGTATGCAGGTTTATGATTTCAGGCTTTTGGCCATGCGTAGTGAGGCAATATGCATTCCCATCTTGCGCGACAAATGTTTCGCCTTCCACATAGGGGTATAACTTTTTTGCGGCATGGTTTTGGTGAGCATCTAACACAAAGAAGCCGCTATTTACGGTGTTGAAGGGGTAATACGATGCGAGGATGGACATTTCGTTTTCGTACCCCATGGCTTTTATATACAGTTTATCCTCATAGAAACCAAATGCGCGCATGCTGTTAATATTCGGAATTGTATACGTGAGGTTTGTCATAAAACCTGTGCTATCGACATAGTATACGGCGGCGTACGGAGTGGTCCAGCGTTGCATACCATCAGGACTATACGAGGCGGTACACACATATGCACCACCAAGACTATCGGGAAAAATATCTAATAGACCGGCAAACTGTGGGAAATCCGTAAAGTTTTGTATCCCATCCGCTGTTTTTAAGAAAAGATATCTTTTTGTTCGCATGCCATTTATATTTGTCCACACATAAATTAAAGATTTATCTCCCATTTCATATTCGTATCCATACACGCTGCCAATGTGTTCTTCACTGGAAGCGGGCGTGATGATTTTAATGGAGTCATAGTACACGCAGTTTTCCAAAATAGATAGCTTTTCATCACAGGAAGGTCGTGCTTTGGGATAGTCATCGTCTATGAAAACAGTACTTTTAAAGTCAAGAGAGTGTTCCATATGTGAGAGAGTTCCGGTTTCGGTTTGCATAAAATACGTGTCATACCAAGTGTATGGATAACGATGGCACTGGTTGAAATTATCTGTATATTCGGTATATCCAGTTGTGTACTTTCTTAAGAATACGCCATCGTACACATTTTTCCCTAATTCGACAGAGTATATAGTATCGGTCATTTTGTCTATCTGTCCTGTGCTATCTGCACGATATACTTTAAGCCCGGATACACCCCAAGAGAGTGTAAAATTTAATTTTTCGACAGCATAGGCATACGTCAGCGGCAAATAGGTAATTCCTCTAAAATTAAGGAATGGATACTCTGCACCTTCTTGGCACACGCGAACGCCGTTTAGATATATGGGATATGCAGGGATGACGGCGCTATACACTGCGCCGTATACATTCGTAGCTACATCTCCAAACACACTTTTGTCATCTTCGATATAGGGAACATGGTCTGTACTAACAATGTAAAATCCTTCTTGCGCATCGAAGCCTATGCTAAGCCAAAGCCTGTCACAAACTGCCTTCGTGAGCGGAAGATACGTAATATTTTTATACGTGAGCAGAGGGTACATAACGCCGCCACTATACACGCTTATGCCTTCTACCTCCACGGTATGCGGGGCAATCTGTACAGGGACATATTGAGCGCCTGCGGCACCTAAAGGAAAGGATAGCAGTGTCAGTAAGACGATGGTTAAAAGTAAACTCGCAATTTTTTTCATGTGCTTTCTCCTTTAGTTTTTTTCAGTATATCATATTCGTGATAGAATGTAAAGAGAAATCGGAATGCGCTCTGCATTCCGATTTCTCTTTATTTCGTGATGATAAACTTTCCGTCTTGGTAATCCACGACCACGGTGTCACCAGGTGCAATTTTGCCATCGAGAAGTTCCTCTGCGAACAAATCCTCAAGGCGTGTCTGGATGGCGCGTCGGAGTGGTCTTGCGCCGTATACGGGGTCAAAACCTTCCTTCGCGAGAGCGGAAATTGTGCTTTCTGTAAAGGTGGCATGAATTTCATTTTGCAAGAGCCGCTTTTTCAGCGTTTCCAACATCAAGGAAGCAATTTTCTGAATATTTTCCTCCACAAGCGGATGGAAAACAATGATGTCATCGATGCGGTTTAAAAACTCCGGCCGGAACGCTCGGCGAAGTTCTCCCATAACGTTTGTGCGGATGTTTTCATACTCGTTTTTCGCCTTTTCTTCTGTACTACCAAAACCGAGCTGCTTGCGCTCTGTGATTTGCCGTGCGCCTACGTTCGATGTCATGATGATAATGGTGTTTCTGAAGTCCACACGGCGTCCCTGTGCATCTGTCAAAATACCATCTTCTAAGATTTGCAGAAGGATGTTAAATACATCCGGATGTGCCTTCTCAATTTCATCAAAAAGCACCACGGAATATGGCTTTCTGCGTACTTTTTCCGTAAGCTGTCCACCTTCATCATATCCCACATACCCCGGAGGAGAGCCAACAAGACGGGAAACGGTGTGCTTTTCCATATATTCCGACATATCAACGCGAATAATGGCATCCTCATCGCCGAAAATGGCTTCTGCAATCGCTTTGGAAAGCTCCGTTTTACCAACGCCTGTGGGGCCCAGAAAAATAAAGGAGCCGATCGGGCGCTTGGGATCACGAAGACCAACTCTGCCGCGGCGGATAGCTCTTGCGGCGGCACGAACAGCCTCGTCTTGACCAATAACACGGCGATGCAGAATTTCTTCCATATTCTTAAGACGTTCACCTTCTTCTTCGGCAAGGCGTTTGACGGGAATGCCCGTCCAGTCCGAAACAATAGAAGCGATTTCTTCTTCCGTTACGGAGTCAGTTTTGATGGCATTATTTTTCTGCCAGGTTTCTCTTTGCGACGAGAGCGTCTCGTTGGTCTCTTTTTCTTTATCGCGCAAAGAGGCTGCTTTTTCAAATTCCTGGTTTTGAATTGCTTCTTCTTTTTCTGCTTTCAGGGAGGCAAGCTTGTTTTCAAGGTCTTTCAGCTCCTTCGGCGCTGTCAGCGTTACAAGCTTTGCGCGGGAAGCTGCCTCATCCATAAGATCAATGGCTTTGTCGGGAAGAAAACGATCTGTGATATATCTTGCTGAAAGTTTTACGGCAGCTTCGATCGCTTCATCTGTAATTTTCACGCCGTGATGCGCTTCATACTTATCCCGGATACCGGAGAGAATCAGGATGGATTCTTCAGCCGTAGGTTCACCGATAGTTACCGGCTGGAATCTTCTTTCGAGGGCAGCATCCTTTTCTACATACTTTCTGTATTCGTTCAAAGTGGTTGCTCCGATCACCTGAAGTTCACCGCGGGCGAGGGAGGGTTTTAAGATGTTTGAGGCATCTATCGCACCTTCCGCGGCACCGGCGCCTATAATGGTGTGCATTTCATCGATAAACAATATCACATTTCCTGCACCTTGGATTTCTTCCATAGCCTTTTTGAGACGTTCTTCAAATTCACCTCTGTATTTTGCGCCTGCAATCATGGAAGAGAGGTCAAGTGTGAAAACACGCTTGTTTTTCAGGATTTCCGGGATGTTCCCTTCGACGATTCTTTGCGCAAGGCCTTCTGCCACGGCAGTTTTGCCGACACCCGGCTCGCCGATGAGACAAGGGTTGTTTTTGGTGCGGCGGGAGAGAATCTGCACAACCCGCTCGATTTCTTTGTCCCGTCCGATTACGGGATCAAATTTACCTTCGCGCGCAAGCTGTGTGAGATCGCGTCCAAACTGGTTTAATGTAGGTGTTTTTTTGTCCGTTTTTCCTGTGCGGGAAGCATTCGGCTTTTCGAAGGATTCTTTTGCGCCTGCATCTTCCTCATGAGATTGCGAAAGCTCCGCATACAGCTCACGGGGACGAACGCCAAGCTCACTTAAAATACTGAGCGCAACATTGCTTCCTTCACGCAAAATAGCCATCAGAATATGCTCTGTGCCGATGTACTGTGCGCCAAAACGCGCAGATTCTGAATAGCTGAGCGTTAAAATCTTTTTTGTGCGTGGCGTAAATCCCATAAAAGGAACTTCTTTTCCGGGGCTGGTCTCAATCATTTCGGAAAGAATTTTAACTACCTCTTCTTCCGTAACACCGGCAGCAGAAAGGGCGCTGCGTGCCATACCGCTTTCCTCTTTCAGAAGGCCAATTAAGAGATGCTCACTGCCCAGATAGTTATGTCCGAGCGAGGATGCGGCCTCTTGCGCAAGGCGAATGGCATTTTTGGCTTTTTGTGTGAAACGTTCATTAAGATCCATATATTTTTACTCCTTTACAATATGGTTTCTTTGATGATTTTTGCCCGTTTAATATCCCGTTCTTCTGCTGTCATGGAAGCAGATGTGCCGGCGATATTTGCAGGCATGGTAATCACCATAAGCGATGTGAGCTTTTCAAAGGGGATTTGTGATAGTATACCCAAATATATGCCAAGTCGAACATCGCTGATTAAATTCAGCATTTCTTTTCCGCTGATCATATAGGCGTGCCGCATGGCGCCGTAGCTGCGCGAAATCCGGTCAATCAGTTTTGCAGGCACATCCTGTGCGAGCTGCTTTCGGAGCGACAGCTCCACTTCACAGACAGAAGAGACAAGTTTGTTAAACCGTTCGATAAGCTCTTCTTCAGAAGCACCAAGCGTAATCTGATTAGAAATCTGATAAAAATTCCCTTGCGCATCGCTGCCTTCGCCATAAAGCCCCCGTACAGCCATTCCGGATTTTGCCGCCTGCGACAAAAGACTGGAAATGCGGCCGGTAACGGAGATGGCAGGGAGGTGCACCATTGCAGAGATGCGGAGCCCCGTGCCGGTGTTTGTGGGGCAGCTTGTGAGGTGGCCATACTTTTCGTGAAAGGCAAAATCGAGGCTTTCCCCGAGAAGATCATCAATTCGGTTTGCTGTATCCCAGGCCGCATCCGGCATAAAGCCTGACGTGAGACACTGGATTCGGATATGGTCCTCTTCATTTACCATAATGGAAATGCTTTCGTCTTTGTTTATAATGGCAGCACGCGGGAAATTTCCGCCGGTAAGAGCAGGACTTATTAAATGCTTTTCAATAAGCGCCTGCTGCTTTAAGGGGGAGAGTTTATGGATCTTGTGCAGCGTGAAATCCTTTGCAATGGGCGCGAGTGCCGCCCATACAAGATCAATAATCTTTTCCGCATCTTGGGTTGTAAGCTTGTTTCCGAAAGGATATCCGCTTATATTGCGCGCAAGACGGACGCGCGTGCTGATAATAATATCGTTTTTGGGCCCTTCGTTTTGGTACCAGGTCATTTCGCGTCACCCCCATCCATCTCGCGAAGCCGATCGCGAAGATCAGCGGCTTTTTCAAATTCTTCGTTCAGAATGGCTTCCTGCAGCTGGCGGCGAAGTTTTTCCGCTTCGCGCTTGATGCGCACGCGGCTATCGGCCTTTTTGGGAAGCTTTCCAGTATGCACTGCAGTTCCGTGCACTTTCTTTAGAACGGGTTCTAAAAAGCTTTGGAAGTGTGTGTAACATTTTTCGCAGCCAATACGTTTTGTGGCTTTATATTCTTCGTATGTTTCGCCGCAGCCGGGGCAACGGGAGTGCCCGGCAATATTCGGCGTTAAGAGGTTGAAAAAGTCCGTCATAAACGTATTATTTGTGCCGAGGTAACCCATTTGCGCGGCGCAGCTTTGACACACGTGCATTTCTGTTTTTTTGCCGTTTATATTTTGCTTTAAGTGAAGACTGGCAAGATTCATTCCGCATTTTTCACATAACATAGTAAACACTCCTTTTATATTGCAATGCTGAGAAGCATATTTTTGAGAAGCGCGGCCCTTGTGCGATCCCGCAAGGGAAGGGGAAACGGCAGCTTGTTATCCGCAAGGCCTGATAAAATAATCCGTCCCTCACGCAAGGTCAGGCATTCATTCGCAACCATATTTTTTACAAGCACTGCAGCCGTTTGAAAACTGATGTTGTCGCCGATGCTGTTTACAATATGCATCATATATGCAGAGCTTTCCTTCGGAGCCACGCGGCTGATCCGAAGATAACCGCCGCCACCTCGCTTGCTCTCAACAAGATAACCGCGCTCGTTTGTGAATCGTGTGCGGATTACATAATTGATTTGTGAAGGGACACATCCAAATTGGTCGGCAATGGTTTTGCGCTGAATTTCCAAAGCACCGTCGCAATGTTTCATTTTTTCTTCGAGAAACTGCTCGATAATATCCGAGATGCCCATAACAACCCTCCTTTGACTTTGACTAACTTTGACCTTGTCAAAAGTATACCACCAAGAAAAACCATTGTCAAGTATTATTTTGAAAATTTTGATACAACAAAAAAGCGCAGCGACTTCGCTGCACCTTTTCATTTTTGATTGTATGGACGGATGCTGACTTCTCCACAGGAAAGGTTCTCGGTATTTCCGTCAGAGAGACGAATGAGAAGAGAAAGGTCATCGGAGATTCCAAGCACCTGCGCGTCGTATTCTGCACTTCCTCGCAGAACGGTCACATTCTTCCCTGTGAGAAAGCTTCTTTGCTGATAGGGGACGATATAAGTTTTATCATAAAACTGTTTGTAATAAGCAAAAAAGCGGTTTAGAATACCGGCAACGAATCTGCTGCGCGTGCCTTCTACGGGCGAATCCAAAAGGGAACCGGCAATGTCGCCGAGCTTTTGGGGGAAACCGCCTTTCGGTGTATACAGATTTACGCCAATGCCCACAACCACATAGGCAAGCTTGCCGCTTTGGTCAAAAGCCGACTCTGTCAGTATGCCACACACCTTTTTGCCTTTGTAGTAGACATCGTTGACCCATTTGATATCCACACTTTCGCCGACAAAAGCCTCTGCGGTTTCCGCAACGGCTACTGCCGCAATGGCCGTGAGATGCAGGGCATCCTCGGGAGGGAGAACGGGACGGAGAATAAGGCTCATATAAAGACCGGTTTTTTCCGGTGAAAAAAACTGTCTGTCCATTCGGCCGCGACCGCGCGTCTGCATTTCGGCGATGCAAACCGTTCCCTCGGGTGCACCGCAGGCGGCCATTTCTTTTGCGGTTGTGTTTGTAGAGGGCAGGGAAGAGAAAATACGGATTTTTTCTTTTGCTGTATGATATTCTTTTGTGATTTCATCCGCAGAAAGCACATCGCGAATTTCACCGAGCTTATAACCATGATGCGTACATCCCGAAATCACATATCCTTCTTTGCGGAGCGCTGCTATACATCTGTATATTTTATCTTGACAGACGCCTAACCGCCGTGCTAAATCTTTTGCAGAAATATAATCACCGGAGTAGAAAAACAAAAGTTTTAAAAGTTCATCCTGTAAGGCCAAAACACCGCCTCCTTCTTTCTTTCAGTATACCAGAATCTGACGAAAATGTCAAATTTGGCATAAAAAACGAAAAGGGGATAAAAAAATGTAAAAAATGCGCAAAATCTATTGACAAAACGCGCAAAATATGCTTTAATAATAATCGTTTACAAAAAGTAAACAAAAAGTATATTTTTCTTAAATTTCACACCAAACGAACAGAAGGGTTCATATGATTAAAATTGGCGACAAAATCAGGAATTTGCGTCTGAAAAACAATTTAACACAATCGGAGCTCGGCAATCGCTGTGATTTGACGAAAGGGTTTATTTCTCAGCTGGAAGCGGATATTACTTCGCCCTCGCTTTCTACGCTTGAGGATATTCTTCGGTCTCTCGGCACAAATTTTCAGGAATTTTTCAGTGACGAGAAAAAGGAAAAGATTGTGTACAAAAAAGAAGATGTTATTGTCAAGGATTTTGGAGATCTCCGCGTTTTCTGGCTTGTAGCAGATGCACAGAAAAACGAAATGGAGCCGGTGGTAATTGAACTGGAAGGCGGAATGGCCACGGAAGAGGAATCCCCGCACGAAGGGGAAGAATTCGGATATGTCCTCTCCGGCACGGCCACGTTATACGTCGGATCTGCAAAGCATAAGATTCAAAAAGGCGAAAGCTTTTATTTTCAGGCAAGATCGCCGCACTATCTGAAAAATTGCGGAAAGACACCGCTGAAGGTCTTGTGGATCTCTTCGCCGCCGAATTTCTCGTTTGGATAAGAAAGGAAAAAGATGAAAAGAAAAAAGACGCTCTACTTAGTAGCACTTCTTCCGTTTTTAATATGGATCGTTTTTTTGATTGTGGTTCCGCTCTTTTTGATTGCCTATTATGGGTTTACGGATGACAGCGGTTCTTTTTCGCTTGCACATTTCCGTCAGTTCATGCACCCGGACTATTTGCGCGTGCTCTGGCGTTCTTTGTTTTTGGCTTTAATCTCTACTGCATATTGCCTTTTGATCGGCTATCCGGTTGCTATGATTTTAGCGGGCAATACATTCAAAAGAAAAGCACTTTTGGTTGTACTTTTAATTGCGCCGATGTGGATGAATTTTCTGCTTCGCACGTATGCATGGCTTACGCTTTTGGAAGGAAACGGTGTTATTAACACCATTCTGGAGGCAATGGGGCTTCCGAAACGAGCTTTCCTCGGTAATTCAAACGCCGTTGTATTCGGTATGGTATATAACTTCCTGCCGTATATGATTTTCCCGATTTATACAGCTATCAGCAAAATTCCGCGCAATATTTTAGAGGCAGCACACGATCTTGGCGCCGGTAGCTTCACTTGCTTTTTCCGCATCATTTTGCCCCTCAGTGTACCCGGCATTATTTCGGGTGTTACTATGGTCTTTGTCCCCGGGGTTACTACTTTCGTAATCTCACAGTTTTTGGGAAGCGGAAAAATTACGCTTATCGGTGACATTATCGAGCAGCAGTTTATGCACGCTGGAAACTGGGGCTTCGGCTCGGCAATTTCCATTGTAGTAATGCTTGTGGTTATTCTTTCGATGTGGCTTGTAAATCGCTTCTCTGATGATTCGGAGGTGATGATGCCGTGATGAAGTTTCTTCGGAAAACGTACTTTTATATTGTTTTGCTTTTCCTGTATGCGCCCATTCTCACATTAGCGGTCTTTTCCTTCAACGATGCGAAATCGAGAGGAAAGTGGGGTGGTTTTTCGCTTCGCTGGTACAAAGAACTGTTTCAGAATGCGGATATTATGGATGCGCTTGTCACCACGGTGTTTCTGGCGCTTTTGGCCGCAGCGGTTTCCACTGTGATTGGCACGATTTCCGCATTGGCACTTCACAAAAGCGGCGCCTTTTTCCGGAAGAGTATGATCAATCTCACCTATCTCCCGATGATGAACTCGGATATCGTGACAGGCGTTTCGCTGATGCTCCTCTTTGCTTTTTTGAGATTCGAGCTTGGCTTTTTAACGCTTCTGCTTTCGCATATCACATTCTGCATACCCTATGTTATCCTGGCGGTAATGCCAAAGCTTTACGGTATGAACCAAAGTGTATATGAGGCAGCACTTGATCTTGGCGCAAGCCCCTTGCAGGCCTACCGAAAAATTATTCTTCCGGATATTCTGCCGGGCATCATCTCGGGCTTCCTGATTTCCATTACACTTTCCATCGATGACTTTGTTATCAGTTTCTTTAATACAGGCAACGGCATCAAAAACATATCCATTCTGGTATATACGTCCAAAACCGGTGTCAAGCCTGAAAATTACGCGCTCTCCTCAATTATGTTCGGCGCAATTCTGATTTTACTTTTATTCATAAATATCAAAGAGAAAAAGAAAGCAACGGAGGATAATACCATATGAAAAGATTAGCGATTGTTTTAAGTGTACTTTTAGTTCTGTCTTGCCTTTCCGGTTGTGCAGATAGCGGGAAAACCGTGCTTCGCGTATACAACTGGGGCGAATATATCGATGAGACCATATTTGATGATTTTGAAGCATTATACCCGGACATCCGCGTGCAGTATGAAACCTACACCGATAACGAAATTATGTACACGAAGATTAAAAACGGTACAACGAAATATGATGTTTTAATTCCTTCTGATTATATGATCGAACGTCTGATTGGCGAGGATATGCTCGCGCCGCTGAACTTCGAAAATATTCCGAACTACAGCCTGATAGATGCAAAATACAAAAATCTGGCCTTTGATCCGGAAAACAAATATTCCGTTCCGTATATGTGGGGTACACTCGGTATATTGTATGATAAGACAAAGGTGTCCGAAGAGCACTTTACATGGAACACACTTTTTGATGCAAAATACGAAAACTCCATTCTTATGAAGAAGGATATGCGCGATGCACTGGGCATTACGCTCAAATCGCTTGGTTTTTCCTTTAACAGCACAAGTTCCGAGGAACTTGCAGCTGCAAAAGAAAAATTACGTCAGCAGATTCCCAATGTTGTGGGATATGTGAATGACGACGGTATGGATAAAATGATTTCCGGTGAAGCACCGCTTGCGCTGATGTATTCCGGCGATGCTGCATACTGCATTTCCGAAAATGAAAACCTGGATTTTGCTATTCCGGAAGAAGGCAGCAATCTCTTCTTTGACTCTATGGTTATTCCGGCAAACAGCGAGCACAAAGAAGCTGCAGAAAAATTTATTGACTTTATGTGCAGCACGGAAATTGCGGAAAGAAATGCAGCGGAAATCGGGTACTCCACGCCGCACACAGAAGTTCTGGCCAGTTTTCCCGAGGAAGTGCGCACTTCCTTCGCATACCCGGATGAAGCAATTCTTTCCATCGCGGAAATTTATAAGTATTTAGGGAAAGAAGTAACAGAAAAGTATGAAACAGTCTGGAGTGAGTTTTTAGCTTCACTCTAAGTTTTGGGAGGCATAGGAATTTGGAAAATCACATCATTGATTTGCAGGGTATCTATAAATCTTTTGGAGATACTAAGGTGCTCGAAGATTTCAATTTATATATCCGCAAAAATGAATTCATTACCCTTCTTGGTCCGAGCGGCTGCGGTAAAACTACTATTTTGCGCATTATCGGCGGTTTTGAACGGCCGGATGCAGGACGCGTCTTATACCGCGGGCAGGATATTGCGAGCGTACCGCCGGAGAAGCGGAATTTCAACACGGTTTTTCAAAAATATTCGCTGTTCCCGCATATGAATATTTTCGAAAATGTGGCCTTTGGTCTCCGTATCAAAAAAATGCCGGAGGATGTTATCCGCCAAAAGGTTATGCATGCCCTTGAAATTGTAAACTTGCCGGGCTTTGAAAAAAGATATCCCGATTCTCTTTCGGGTGGGCAGCAGCAGCGAATTGCCATCGCACGTGCCATTGTGTGCGAGCCGGAAGTCTTGTTATTCGATGAACCGCTTGGTGCTCTGGATCTCAAACTTCGCCAGGGGATGCAGCACGAGCTGAAGAAACTTCGTGAAGCGCTGGGCATTACGTTCATTTATGTTACACATGACCAGGAAGAAGCGCTTACCATGAGCGATACAATCGTGGTTATGAGTAATGGCGAAATTCAGCAAATCGGGAACCCTGTGGATATCTACAACGAACCCAAAAACAAGTTTGTTGCCCGCTTTATAGGCGAAAGCAATATTGTGGACGGCACGATGCTTGAAGATTTTAGGGTCAATTTCAGTGGTCGGGAGTTTGTTTGTGTAGACAAAGGGTTTGCAAGGAATGAACAGATTGACGTGGTAATTCGACCGGAAGATATTAAAATTGTGGCGCCGGAAGACGGGATGCTTCGCGGCACTGTGAAGAGCGTGTATTTCAAAGGCGTACATTATGAAATGCTCGTTTCCTCCGGAGAGAACGACTGGCTGGTACACAGCACGGCAATGGAAGAGGCCGGCAAAGATGTGGGCCTCGTAATAAATCCGAATGACATTCATATTATGAAAAAAAGCTGATAAAAACCCGCAAGCATCTGCTTGCGGGTTTTTTACTTTCATTTTAACCCTGTTATAAACAAATACGCTAAAATCAAAATAAGTGTGGTATCCTTCTCTTCGGCACTTACCAAAAGAAAAATCAGCGCGCACAGAAGAATGTCATCCGTAGAAAAACGAGAAAAAATCTTTGCCTGCACCGGCAAAACTGTTTTTGCAGGGACTGCTTCCGCGCCCCACGCGGAAGAAAGTGCATCTCCTTTTTCTATCGAGCGCGCCGCCCTGCGGATTTCTTCTGCCTTTTTTTCGTAAGCGTTATAATATTGCTTGTACATAGTACCTCCCTTTATAAAATTTTGAGTTCCTCAAAAAGAGAGGACATTTTACTGAGTTTCAAAATTTGCATTGCCTGCTCCGCCCCGCGGGAACGCTCTTTATTCAGATACGGCTTGATTGCCATCAGGAGATTAATTCTCGGATCGTTGTCATTTGCCATCTTTCTAAAGGCAGTGCCGAGGCGCGCGAGCATCTCCGGATTATCCAAGCCGAAGGGGAGGGGGGATGCTGCGTTTTCTGTGTCTGTTTCTTTGCTATCTCCGGAAAAAGCCTGCATCATACTCATTATCTTTCCCATTGCCTCCGGATTCCCCAGAATATCCTTCAGCATATTTTCCGGTGTGTTTGCCATTTTGCATCCCCCTTAGAAAGCTACTGTTTCAAAAAAGATTCAACGGTCTTTAATATTTCGGGATTCGCGGCAAGTGTCTTTATAAGAGATTCTTTGTCCGCCGGCATATTTCCCTTAAATGATGCAATCATTTTTTGTCCTTCTGCCGTTTTTGCAAAAGCAGAAGCCTTTTTCATTCCTTCTTCCAATGTTTTGGAATCCATACCCTTCAAAAACGCGTTAAAATCTTGCACATTCATTCTCCTTTTTACTATATTCTGTGTCGTATACAGAATATGCAAACGAGAGAATAAAGGTGCCAAAAAACACAGAAAGCCTTGACAATCCGCAAAAATTCATCTATAATAAAGGAGTTGTCGGGGTTTGGCGCAGTTTGGTAGCGCGCATGGTTTGGGACCATGAGGCCGCGGGTTCAAGTCCCGCAACCCCGACCATATTTCTATTCTGTCAAAGCAAACTCTGATAGATGCGCTCGCTGCAAACTGGCAAACCTCCTTGAAACATACTTCAAATAAACCGAAAAGCGGGGCTAATATTGGCTCCGCTTTTTCCGGCAAGGCTCTTGACACAGACGCCTGAATTCGCTATAATATATTTAAGAAAATCTTGGCATTTTGAGGAGGTTATTTTGTGACAAAGATAGCTTTTGTAGGCTTTGGCGAGGTTAACACGCCGAAGGAACTGATTGTGAACAAGTGCCGCGCTGCAGAAGAGGGCCTCAAGAAAGAAGGGCTAGACTTACTTTCTGTTTATCCTGTTACGGACGATTATGAAGAAAAGGATATAAAAAAGGCGATTGCTGCCTTAAAAGGGCAGGAATTTGATGCGCTCGTCATCTGCATTGCCGGCTGGATTCCCACACATGCAGTCGTGAAAATCACAGAACATTTTCGCGAGGTGCCGATGGTACTCTGGGGGCTTTGCGGCTGGGTAGAAGGGGATAGGCTTGTAACCACGGCTGACCAGGCAGGCACAACGGCTATCCGAAAAACCTTCTTTGATTTAGGCTACACCTTCACATATGTGTATGATATTATCGGGCTTCCTTCCAAGACCAAAACGGTCTATAATTATGCCATTGCCGCCGCGGCCGCCAAAAAGCTGCGCCACGCCAGAAGCGGTATGGCAGGGTATCGCGATATGAATCTGTACGGAACCCTGTATGACGGCGGTTCCTTAAAGCGCGAAATCGGGCCTGAAATCGAAACGTTCGAAATGCTTGAAATCGAACAGAGATATCAGAAAATTTCTGCAGAAGAAAAACAGGCTGTTATTGACAACTGTATGTCAAAATGGAAGTTTGTAAAGCCTGCAAATCCCGAAAGTATGCAGAAGGCCGCAGGATATTATCTTGCCATCAAATCCATTTGCGATGAAAGAGGGTACGATGCGATTTCTCTCAAGGATGTTGATGGTATGAAGAAGCTCCTCGGTTTCCCGCCGGCGCCGATTCTTATGCTTTTATCTGACGAAGCAAAGCTTTGCACGATTCCGGAAAACGATGCACTCGGTAACATTACACAGCTTATGGTGAAATATGTAACCGGTCAGTGTGCCTGCTACCTGGAATTCTACGAATTCTTTGCCGACAGAGTTCTTGCCGGCGTGCCTGATTATGTACCGGCAGAAGTTGTGGACGGTGACGTTACAGTAATGCCGGCCGCATTTGGTGAACTTTCGGAGGGGATTTTGAACGTAAGCCGTGTAAAAACAGGCATTTTAACAATGTGCCGCCTTACATATGCGGATGGTCAGTACTATATGCATATGGTAAAAGGGGAGGGGATCGCTCCGCGCAAGTGGGAAGAAGCCGGCTGGACGCAACCTGCGCCGCAGCTGCCCGGCCTCGAAATTCTTCTCGATGATGTAGAGGATTTTGCACAGAACGTTATGTGCCAGCACTATATCATTTCGCATGGTGACAACACAGAAGCAATCGCTAACCTTTGCGAAATGCTCGGCATTCAGATTATATAAAAGAAAGAGTAGGCGGACTTTTGTCCGCTTACTTCTGTAGAAGGGGATAAAATGAGATATTTGCTTGGTATTGATGTAGGCACCACCTCTTTGAAAGCGGCTGCCTTCGATGAAAATGCAAACTGTGTAAAATCAGTCACAAAGGATTACACGCTGGAGGTAAGTGGGGATTTTGTAGAGTTTCCGGCAGAGGACTATTGGAAACTCCTTTCCGAAGCGCTTGCGGAAATCACGGCAGAATATGAAATTTCCGCACTCAGTATTGACACACAGTGTGAGACATTAATTGTAACGGATGCGGACGGAAACCCGCTCGATAAGGCCATTGTGTGGCTGGATAACCGCGCCGTGCAGCAGGCGGACGAGATTCGCGAGCGTTTTGGCGAGCAGAAAGTTTACGAAATTACAGGGCAGCCTGAAATTACCGCCACGTGGCCTGCAGCAAAGCTTTTATGGCTTCGCGAGGAGAAGCCGGCGCTTTTTGCAAAAATCAAAAAAATCTTTCTCCTTGAAGACTATCTTCTCTATAAGCTCACCGGAGAATTTGTTACAGAAGAAACATTACAATCTTCCACTATCTATTTTGACATTCAAAAGCGTGTCTGGTGGAAGGAGATGTTGGACTTTATCGGTATAGAAGAGTCCTGTTTCCCGAAAGTTTTGAAAAGTGGTGAAAAAATAGGGGAATACAAAGGAATTCAAATTGTAACAGGCGCAATTGACCAGATTGCAGGAGCGATTGGCGCCGGTATCGTTAAAAAAGGCGTAATTAGTGAGATGACAGGCACCACGATGGTTATTTTCGTTCCTTCCGATACTATGCCTGCTTACATAAAGGACAACAAAATCCCGTGCCATCTAAATTTTGATGGCAAATATTGTCTTTTGATGTGGACACCGACCGCAGGAATTGCCCTCAAATGGTTCAAAAACAACTTCTGTGAAAACTTCAGTTTCCGAGAACTGGATGAAATTGCTGAAAATGTACCCGCAGGTTCCGCAGGGCTCACATTTTTGCCATATCTGTGCGGTGCGACAATGCCGAAATATAATCCGGATGCAAAAGGCGTATTTTACGGTCTTACAATGGAACACGGCCGTGGCCACGCTGTGCGGAGCATCTTGGAAGCCGTTGCTTGTATGCTGAAAGAGAATCTCGATTATATTGGTGCTGCGTGTGGGGAAGTGCGCACGATGGGTGGTGGAGCACAAAGTCCGCTCTGGTGCCAGATCAAAGCTGATATGACGGGCAAAACATTTGTTACTTTGAAAAACGAAGAAACAGCTTGCCTTGGCTCGGCAATTTTAGCAGGAACAGCTATCGGTGTATACAAAAGCGTGGAGGAAGCCTGCGAGCGTCTTGTTAAAACAAATAAGATATACACGCCGAGTGGGATAGATTACACAGAGTGCTACAATCGCTACTGTGAGATAGATGCAAAAATCTTTTAACGCACGCGCGGTATAGCGTTCGTTCCAAAAGCGCCTCCGGGGGAAGTAGCCCGAAAAAGAAATACATAATTAGACAAAATAAAAATTTTGTCTAATTGGGAGGAGGAAGTAAATGGAGAATTTTCAAGATATTCCGATAGTTCTGAAGGATTTCCTTGTTTATATGGAAGTTATTCTCGGCAAATCGGAAAAAACAACAAAAGAATATTACTACGACCTTCGTACGTTCTTTCGTTATCTGGAATGTAAAAACGGCCGTGCTTCCTTCGACGATTTTGATTCTGTCTCTATAAAAGATATTACAATTGAAGATTTGAAGGCTGTCACCAGAAATGACTTGTACGAATATATGTACTATATTTCTTCCGCACGTAAAAACGCGCAGAGCGCACGTGCACGAAAAGTTTCAAGCCTTCGCACCTATTTTAAGTATTTAACATCCAAAACAGGTCTCCTTTCTGAAAATCCTGCAAAAGAACTGGATGCGCCGAAAATTCCGGGGCTGTTGCCCAAGTATCTTACGCTGGATGAGAGCCGACGTCTTTTGGATAATGTAGAGAGCCAGTTTCCGGAACGAGATTATGCGATTTTAACCTTATTTCTGAACTGCGGACTTCGTCTTTCCGAGCTTGTAGGCATTAATTTAAGAGATTATGACGGCGAAAAGCTCCGTGTTTTCGGTAAAGGTGCAAAAGAACGTATTATATACTTAAATACTGCCTGTCAAAAGGCTTTGGACCAGTATTTACAGGTACGCCCGCACGAAGGTGTCAAAGAGAAAAACGCCCTGTTTTTAAGCCGGAATCGTACACGTCTGAGTGGAAAAATGGTGCAGATTATTGTAAAAAAATCTCTGGAGCGCGCAGGGCTTGACAGTACCAGATATTCCGCCCACAAACTGCGCCACACGGCCGCTACGCTTATGTATCGCTATGGCAATGTGGATATGCGCGCACTGCAGGAAGTTTTGGGACATGCGCAGCTCAGTACCACACAGATTTATACACATGTGGATAACGAAAGGCTCCGTGAGGCTACTGCAAATAACCCCCTTTCCGGTGAAACCAATAAACCAAAACAGTAAAAAATACCGCCAATTTGGGCGGTATTTTCTTATATTCTGTGTCGGAGTACGTTTTCAATATATAAAAGGCGGTTATATTTTGCCGTTCTTTCGCTTCTTGCAGGAGCGCCGGTCTTGATTTGTCCTGCACCGAGCCCTACTGCAAGATCGGCAATGAAAGCATCTTCTGTATCACCTGACCGGTGCGATATAATCGTGCCAAGACCGTGGGATTTTGTAAGCTTTACGGCTTCGATTGTTTCTGTGACCGTTCCAATCTGATTCGGCTTTATCAAAACGGCATTGGCGGCCTTTTTTTCTATACCTTCATAAATGCGCTTTGTATTTGTAACAAAAAGGTCATCTCCAACAAGCTGAATTTTGAGTCGCCGCATAAGCGTTTGCCAGGTTTCCCAATCTTCTTCTGCCGCAGGATCCTCCAGCGAAATTATCGGGTAGTCACGTACCAAGGTTTCCCAGTATTCGCAGAGCTCTTCCCTATCTAAAATTTTGCCGGACTTTGGCATTTTGTACACTTCGCCGTCAAACCACTCGGAGCTGGCGGCATCCATGGCGAGCTTCACCTCTTCCCCACTTTTATACCCGCTTTTCGCAATTGCTCGCAAAATTTCCTCAATTGCCGCTTCGTGGCTTTGAAAATCGGGCGCAAAACCGCCTTCATCCCCCACCGCGATGATCATATCTTTTTCTGAGAGCTGTTTTTTTAGGGTTTGGTAAATTTCCGCACACATTCGAAGCCCCTCTGAAAAGGTTTCGGCACCTACGGGCACTATCATAAACTCCTGAATATCCAGCGTATTCGCGGCGTGCGCACCTCCGTTTATGATATTCATCATCGGAAGTGGCAGAAGATCGGCTGCAGAGCCTCCAAGATACTGATACGGTTCCATTTTATATGCTTCCGCGGCCGCGCGGACGCAGGCAATAGATACGGCAAGTGTTGCATTTGCACCAAGATGTGCTTTGTTTTCTGTTCCGTCCGTTTTCAGTATGATTTCATCAATCAGATCCTGCTTTGAAACATCTTTTCCCAAAAGAGCTGCACCAAGAAGTGTACGAATATTCGCAACTGCTGTTTGTGTGCCCTTGCCGTGATATCTTTCATCTTTGTCGCGAAGTTCCACGGCTTCAAAGCTTCCCGTAGAGGCGCCGGAGGGCACCATCCCGAAGCCTTCAAATCCGCTTTCTGTTTTCACGTAAGCCGCTACAGTTGGATTCCCTCTTGAATCCAGAATTTCCAATGCATTTACGTCTTTGATTTTCATTACAACGCTCCATTTCAAAAAACCGTCATAGGAAAAGTATATCCTATGACGGTTTTTTTATACAATATTTATATGTTAGCGGTTTTCAGGAATACCAAAATGCTTATAGCAAGGGCTTGTGACCATACGACCGCGTGGCGTTCTGTTCAAAAAGCCGAGCTGCATAAGATACGGTTCATACACATCCTCAATGGTAGTGGCATCTTCACCGATTGTAGCCGCGAGTGTGTCAAGACCAACAGGGCCACCGCCAAAATTTTGTATAATGGACAAAATCATCCTTCTGTCTACGGCATCGAGCCCTATTTTATCAATTTCAAGCATACCAAGACCCACATCTGCAACCTCACGCGTGATGATACCATCGCCCTTGATTTGTGCAAAATCGCGCAGTCTCTTCAGAAGACGGTTTGCAATTCGCGGTGTACCGCGGGACCTGGAAGCGATTTCAGCCGCCCCATCTTCGGATATTGCAATATTCAGTATGGAAGCGGAACGTTTGACAATTTGCATTAATTCCTCAGGCGTGTAGAGCTCAAGACGCGATATAATTCCAAAGCGATCCCGAAGCGGTGCCGAAAGAAGGCCTGCGCGCGTTGTGGCACCAACTAATGTAAATTTTGGTAAATCCAGACGAACGCTTCTTGCGCTCGGGCCTTTGCCTATCATAATATCCAGCGCATAGTCTTCCATTGCAGGATATAAGATTTCTTCTACCGCCTTGCTGAGACGATGAATTTCATCAATAAACAAGACATCCATTGGTGCGAGGTTTGTCAGTACTGCCGCGAGATCCCCAGGTCGTTCAATAGATGGTCCGCTTGTTACACGGATATTTACCCCAAGCTCATTGGCAATAATGCCGGCAAGCGTAGTTTTGCCAAGCCCCGGCGGTCCATATAACAGGCAATGATCCAACGCATCGTGACGGAGTTTTGCCGCTTCAATGAATACAGATAAATTGTCTTTGAGTTTCGACTGCCCGACATATTCATCCATTTTTCTGGGACGAAGTGCAACCTCCAAATCACTTTCCTGCTCCAGCTGCATGGATGTGATGATTCTGCTTTCTTCAAAATCCATACTCTCTCCCCTATCCCGCCAAAGCGATTAGCGCTTTTTTTATGGTTTCTTCCAACGAGAGGCCGTCGCCTACAGATGCAATCGCACGTCTCGCTTCTCCTTCGCTGTACCCAAGTGCCAAGAGTGCCCCGATTGCTTCCTCGTTTCCGCGTGAAGCGGCAACAGGCGTCTCTATCGCCTCTGTGACTTCCTCGTTTTTCATTTTGTCTTTGAGTTCCAATATAATTCGCTGTGCAAGCTTTATGCCTACACCAGGTGCACGCGAGAGCTTTTTCGCATCACTGGATAAAACGGCAAAAACGATACCCTGTGGTGAATGTGTGGACAATATTGCAAGCGCAACTTTAGGACCCACACCGGAAATAGAAATCAACTTTTGAAAGAAGGAAAGCTCTTCTTTTGAAAGAAAGCCAAAGATATCGAGAGCATCTTCGCGAACGTGTGTATATGTATACACGGTAATTTCCGTACCTTGTGCAGCACCGGAAAGCGTACCTTCCGACGTAAACACCTTAAAACCAACACCGCCGATATCCAGTACCAGAAAGTTTTCAAATTTTTGCGAGAGTATGCCTTTTAATGAATAGAACATTATTTCTCTCCTGTTTTTTCATTCAGTTTATAAGATTGACCGTGGCAAATGGCAACTGCAAGCGCATCTGCGGCATCATCCGGCTTCGGAACGGCCGCAAGGCCAAGTAGCATTTTTACCATCTGCTGCATCTGAATTTTGTCCGCTCTTCCGTACCCTGTAATGGCCTGCTTGATTTGAAGCGGTGTGTATTCAAATACAGGGATTCCTGCATTTTCAGCAGCTAAAATCAAAACCCCACGTGCATGCCCTACTGCAATGGCCGTGGTGACATTGGTGTTGAAAAATAATGTTTCCACCGCAACAACATCCGGCTTCGTTTGGGCAATAAGAAGGGATGCTGCATCATATAACGATTTCAGTCTTTTAGGAAAGGGCATATCCTGCGGTGTGGTTAAAACACCGCAGTCAATAGGCGTAAAACGTGCATTATCATGTGCAATTACGCCGTATCCTATAATTGCATACCCTGGGTCAATCCCTAAGATTTTCATACTGTTTCGTCTGTCCTTTTTTCCGAAATAAACTTTATATATGCACAAATATCGCCGTTTTGATTTTTAAGAACCGTTAGAATCTCATCGCCTTCAGTTTCGGTAGCATATAAAGATAAGATGTCACCGTATACGGCCGGTTGCTTGTAAAAAATCTCCACCTCTGAAATGGAAAAACCATTCGGAACGGCTTCCTCTGCATACTCGAGATATTTTACATTATTCATATGTACATTTGTATCCAGATCTCTCTTCAGGACGCGAAAATCTGCGATATGTATGTCTGCATTATATTGGGGCGCACGGCGCAAAAATGAAAGTGCCGGCGCCTCCCCTTCTGCATACTGTGCCAGCATTTCTGGGGGGATTTCTGCCGGTTTTCCGGTCTCCGTATCGACATAGGCCCAAAGCGACGTGGCTTCCGCATAGACAGCGCCTGAATCTGTATCTGTGATGCGGAAAGCACGTGGGCCTAAAACGCGGGAAAACGAGAATGGCCAAGTCAGCACACGCACGCTTTTCGAAAGCGGGATTGGCTTTTGGATGCGGATGTGCATGGAAAGAACGAGCCAAGCTCTTTTTAGTGCAATGAGCCTTTCGAGCGGATACCCGCACTCTGCCGTATGCGAAACCGCGCTATCCTGGCAAAATCGTAAAAGATCCGCAATGCATACGGTTTTGTCCTGATTCAGATGACTGTATGAAACCTTACGGGTTTCCTCATAAACACAGTTTTTCATTATGCAAGAAAACATTTATAGGCGCGGTATGTCATATACACATCGGCCTTGCTGGACACTTCAAACGGCGCATGCATGGATAAAAGAGCGGTTCCGCAGTCAATGGTATCTACATTGAGATTTGCCACATACTGCGCAATTGTACCCCCGCCGCCTACACCGACTCTTCCAAGTTCCGCAGTCTGCCAAATAACGCCGTTTTCGTTGAACAAACGGCGAATTTCACCCATAAATTCCGCAGAAGCATCGCTCGATTCAGATTTTCCGCCGTGGCCGGTGTATTTACTGATGGTTACACCGTGCCCCAAAATGGCAGCGTTATTCTTTTCGTATACACTTGCATAGGTCGGATCAAAGGCTGCATTTACATCCGCAGAGAGACACTTGGATTTCGAAAGGCAACGGCGAACAGAAATATCAGCCGTGTTTCCAAGCTTATAGGCAATTTCAGCTAGCGTATTTTCGAAGAACCTCGACTGCATACCGGTATTCCCCATGCTGCCGATTTCTTCTTTGTCAACAAGGAGACAAATGGCGGTATGTTCCGGCGCCTCGGCTTCAAAAATAGCTTGCATAGCCGTGTAAGCGCACACGCGATCATCCTGACCCGGGCCGCCGATCATACTTCTGTCAAAACCGACATCACGGACGCGAATTGCCGGAATCATCTCAATTTCAGCGCTTAGAAAATCCTCTTCCACCATACCGTACTTTTCGTTCAGGTAGCGAAGAATCGCTTCTTTAATCGGTTTCTTTTCCTCTTTATCCTCTACCGGAATGCTGCCTACAAGAACATTCAGATTTTCGCCGTCAAAAGCATCGCGAACAGGCTTTCCGCCCTGTTCCTTTGCCAGATGCGGCAGAAGATCGCTGATAGTAAAGGTGAAATCATCCCCTTCATCGCCGATGGCAATGTCGACAGAATCACCATTTGCAAGCACAACCTTCCCGTGCATGGCAAGCGGCGCGGCAAGCCACTGGTATTTGCGAATGCCACCGTAATAGTGCGTTTTGAGAAGCGCCATTTCGCCGTCTTCATATAAGGGGTTTTGCTTAAGATCCAGGCGCGGCGAATCAATGTGCGCACCTACAATGCGGACTCCTTCTTCAATGGAAGTGTGACCGATAACAGCCATTAAAATTCCTTTTCCGCGGTTTACACAGTAAATTTTGTCACCCGACTTCAGTTCTTCTTTCTGCGATATAGAAACGAATCCCTGTGCCTTTGCGGCTTCTTCTGCAGCGGAGACAAACTCACGTTCCGTTCTGGCAACGTTTAAAAAGTTTTTATAACCGTCACAAAAAGAGAAAATGGCATCTTTTTCTTCTCTTTTATTGGTCCACACACATTTTCGTGCGTACGATAATGTATTTTCCAAAGTAGGAGCCTCCTTCTTATTCCTGTTCTTCCTGAATCTCTTCTACGTCGACAAAGAGTTTTTCGAACTCTTCTCCGTCGATCTTTTCTTTTTCTAAAAGTGTATTTGCGATAAGACGCAGCTTGTCGCGGTTCTCAATTAGAAGCTGCTCACAGCGTTTGTAGCAGGTGTGGATAATGTCTGTGATTTCAGCATCGATGTCAGCAGCTGTTTTTTCGGAATAGTTTTTCGCCTGCTGTGCATAGTCGCGGCCGACAAACACTTCATCATGCGGCGAGCCAAAAGTCATCGGGCCAAGCTTTTCGCTCATACCATACTTAGTAACCATATCGCGTGCAATAGCTGTAGCGCGCTGCATATCATTGGAAGCACCGGTGCTGATATCGTCCAGCTCCAGCTTTTCAGCTACACGCCCGCCAAGGAGCGAGATGATATCATCAATCATATCCTGCCGGGATTCAAAGAATTTATCTTCTTTCGGGATAGACATCGTATATCCGCCGGCTCTTCCGCGCGGAATAATGGAAATCTGGTGCACAGGATCCTGCGAAGGAAGAAGCTTCGCAATCAGCGCATGCCCCGCTTCGTGGAATGCAGTAAGGCGTTTTGCTTTTTCATTGCGAATGCGATTTGCTTTTTCAGGGCCTGCGATGACCTTGATAAGGGCTTCGTCCATATTGGCCTTTGTGATGTTTGTCTGTGCATTTCTGGCGGCTAAAATAGCGCTTTCATTCAAAAGATTTTCAAGGTCTGCCCCTGTAAAGCCAGTGGTGCCCTTTGCTACATCTTTAAGATTTACGTCTTCAGCAAACGGCTTGCCCTTGGCGTGCACCTTTAAGATAGCTTCACGTTCGCCGGCATCCGGAATATCCACAACCACCTGCCTGTCAAAACGGCCGGGACGAAGGAGCGCGGGATCTAATATATCCGGGCGGTTTGTTGCGGCAATGATAATAATCCCTTCATTGGCGCCAAAGCCGTCCATTTCTACAAGAAGCTGATTCAGCGTCTGTTCTCTTTCGTCGTGCCCACCGCCGAGACCTGCGCCTCTGTGGCGACCTACAGCGTCGATCTCATCAATGAAAATAATACACGGCAAATTCTTTTTTGCCTCTGCAAAAAGGTCGCGCACGCGAGAGGCGCCCACGCCGACAAACATCTCAACAAAATCACTGCCACTGATGCTGAAAAAGGCAACGCCCGCCTCCCCTGCAACTGCTTTTGCAAGGAGAGTTTTACCGGTTCCCGGAGGGCCTACCAAAAGGACACCTTTCGGAATACGTGCGCCAAGCTCCAAGAAGCGCTTGGGCGCCTTCAAAAAGTCTACAATTTCTTTGAGTTCATGCTTTTCTTCCTCTGCGCCGGCTACATCCGCAAACGTCTTTTTCGTTGCAGAATCGGACATTTTGCGCGCACGGCTTTTTCCGAAGGAGGACATACGTCCGCCACCGCCGCCCTGTGACTGCTGCATCATAATGAACCAGAATACGCCTACCACTACTACAATAAGAAGCGTTGGCAGAATGGACAGCCAGAACGGCATGGGCTCCGGCGGTGCATAGACAACTTCCAGTTTCTGGCCTTTGATTTGTTCACTTATCACATCGCCGGCATATAAAGTAAGGTCGCTCGGCGAAACAACCGGTATAATTACATCCCGCTTGTCTTCACGTAGTGTGGCGATTACCTGCTGCTCTTCGATGACCAGTTTTTCTATTTTTTCTTGATTTAACCAATTTACAAGCTCGGAAAAACTATGATTTTCCGTTATATCTGCACCTAAAAAGTTCCAAAGGAGCAGCACGGCTACAGTCAATACAATGTAAAAGCTTATGCTTTTTAGCGCTTTGGGCATACCTTTGTCATCTCCTACTTCCAAAATCAATTCATTCTACCACGCTTTTTTGCGGAAAGCAAGCGTGTTCAAAGAAAGTTAACAATTACACATTCTCATAGATTTCTCTTTTTAATATTCCTACAAATGGCAAGTTCCGGTATTTTTCGGCATAGTCAAGCCCGTATCCTACTACAAATTCATCCGGGATATCAAAACCGTTGTAATCCGCAGAGATATCTGCAATTCTGCGGCTGGGCTTATTCAAAATCGTGCAAATTTTAAGACTCTTTGCCCCGCGTTGTTCCAGGAGTTCCTTCAAATGACTTAATGTTACGCCACTGTCGAGGATGTCTTCCACAATCAGTATGTCCTTGCCCTCCACGGATTTATCCAGATCCTTTATAATTTTAACTGCACCGCTTGTTTTGCTGGAATTGCCATAACTGGATACTGCCATAAAGTCGATTGCAGCCGGAATGGTAATTGAACGGCATAAATCCGCAGCAAACACAAAACCGCCTTTTAAGATGGAGATCAGAACTAAGTCTTTCCCTTCATAATCGGCCGAAATCTGTGCCGCAAGTTCGCGAACCTTATCGTGGAGTTCTTCCTCGGTAATAAGTACTTTTTCAATTGCCTGCATCATAAGTATGTCCCTCTTTCTCTTTTCTTACACATTCGGTGTTCGTTCTATTTTCAGTGAAATAGTTTCTTCTTCAGTATTCGGACGAAACGCCTGACTACGCCTTACGTTTGCAACTGCTGCAATTTGATCTTCACATATAATGATCGGAAGTTCGTCACGAAGTCTGCGCGGAATTTTTTTATCAATTAAAAAGTCTTTGATTTTTTTATGACCCTTCATCCCTTCCGGCACAAAGGAGTCCCCATTCTTTCGGGTGCGGACGGTATACCTCTTTCGGGGAAGCTTCATCCCGCCGTCACCAACCGTTATTGTATATAAGCCAAAATGCAGTGTTCCTTCCATAGGAAGTTCTACTGGTTCAATTTTTTCTCTTTTTGGTGTATATATGGCAATGTTTTCCTCTTCCCTTTCTGCGGTTTTTCCGCCGGAAAGAGAAACCGAAACGCCATTTTTAGCCGAAAGAAGTGCCAGCACTTTTTCTACTTCTTCAAAACTCTCCACCGTTTTTCTCACGGCGCGCCTTCGCAGTGCCAGTGGCATAGAAGAGAGTATATCTATGGAAAAAAGCACCGTTTCACCATCCATACGTGTTACGGGATAGCGTGCTGTTTCGGTTTCAAGATACTCCCTTTCTCCTTTGAGTATTTCTGTCATCCTGAAAACCGCTTCGGTAAAGGAAGGGTTGATTTCTTCCAGCAAAGGCAGTATTTCATTCCGGATTTTATTGCGTGTATAAACAGATGAAAAATTACTGGCATCTTCGCACCAGGTACAGCCATTTTCCTTTAGATATGCTTCTATCTCGGGTTTGGTAAACGGAAGAAGCGGACGGCAGATTCCATCTTCTCTTTTGGGAGAAATGCCGCATAGTCCATCGAGACCTACCCCGCGCACCAAATGCAGAAGAACACTTTCAACGGAATCATTTTTGTGATGCGCCGTCATTCTGACGTCGGCTGGAATACTCGCCAAAAATGCATACCGCGCATTTCTGCCGGCAAGCTCCGTTGAAATCTTCTCTTCTTTTGCTATTTTTGCAATATCCACTTCGTGCAAAAGGAATGGAATGTCCCATTCTTTGCAAAGGGACGCCACAAACGCTGCTTCCTCTCCCGCTTCCAGACGAAGCATATGGTTTACGTGTGCACAAAATAATTTTAAATCCCATAAAGAGCTTAGCCTGTGCAGAAGGTGCAAAAGGCACACGGAATCCGCACCGCCAGAAACTGCGGCCACAACCGTATCGCCTTTTTTCAAAAGGACATTCTTTTCAATTTCTGCAACAAATCGGGAAAACAGCATATTCTTCTCCGTTAATGTACCGTATCGGCTTCCATAAATGTCGTATATTCGCCACGCCACACAAGGTCCAAGGTGCCCGTAGAACCGTTTCTGTGCTTTGCAATAATACATTGTGCAAGATTTGCTTCCTCAGGCGAAACCTCATCCCCGGTTTTGCGGCTTAGGAACATAACAATGTCCGCGTCCTGCTCAATAGCACCGGATTCACGAAGGTCACTGAGAATGGGGGTGTCTCTCGTGACGGAAGCACGGGAGAGCTGTGAAAGCGTAAGAACAGGCACTTCGAGTTCTTTTGCCATAATTTTAAGCGCACGGGAAATCTCCGAAACTTCCTGCTGGCGGCTTTCTGCTCTTTTTCCACCCTGCATAAGCTGCAGGTAGTCAATCACGACCATGCCAAGACCCTTTTCGAGTTTTAAGCGGCGGCATTTTGCACGCATTTCCGAAACAGGAATGTTGGGTGTGTCGTCAATATAAATCGGCGCTTTAACAAGATTGCCAAGTGCATGTGCAATTTTTTTCATATCCTCGCCGGAAATATTACCGGTTCTGAATTTCTCGCCTTCAATTTTAGCGTCGCTCCATAAAAGACGGTTTGCAAGCTGTTCCTTGGACATTTCGAGTGTAAAAATTGCCACAGGTTCCTTTGTAGCCTTTGCTACATGGCCTGCAATATTGAGTGCAAAACTACTTTTACCTATACCGGGGCGTGCTGCGAGAATAATAAGGTCCGTTTTCTGCAGCCCGGATGTAATAGCATCCAGTTGCTTAAAACCGGTAGGCATACCACCCATTTTTCCGCCGCTTGCACGGATGCTCTCAATATTTTTAATAACATCCGGCATAACGTCACGGATGTGGTAAAAGCCCTTGAGATCACGGCCTTGCAGAATGTTAAAAATCTTCTGTTCGGCGCTGTCCAGAATTTTAGAAACATCATCGTCTGCGGTATAGCACATATCGGCGATGTCATTTGCCGCGCCAATCAGACGTCTGAGGAGCGCTTTTTCCTTAATGATATCCAGATAGTACTTTACGTTTTCGGTGGTATCGACACTGTCTACTATTGTCGCAAGATACGATATCCCGCCGACAGTTTCCAACTTGTCTTTAAGTTCACCGGACAGCACAATTAAATCCAGCGGCACATTTTCAAGGAACAGATGACTTACAGCATCAAAGATTACTTTGTGCTGTTCAAAATAGAAATCATCTGTATGCAGCTGAAGCTCTATTACACGCGAGAGCGCGGCGCTGTTTTTAATCATACAACCCAAAACAGCCTGCTCTGCCTCTAAACTGTATGGAATATTTCTGCCCAGTTGTTCGTCCACAGGACTCACCTCTCTATTCTTCTACACGCACATGAATTTTTGCGCTGATTTCAGGATACACTTTGATTTCAACGTCTGTTGTCCCAATATTCTTTATGCCGTCTCCGACATTGACTTTCCTTTTGTCTACAACAACATGAAGCTGCATTTTGATAGCTTCTGCAACAGCCTGCCCGGTTATGGATCCGAAAAGCTTGCCGTTTTCGCCCGCTTTTGCATGCATCACAACCGTTTTTCCTTCAAGGGTTGCGGCAGTTTCCTTGGCAGCAGCAATTTCCTGCTCTTTGTGGAATTTTGCGGCGTCTGCCTTGCCGGCAAAATCGTTCATAGCCGCTTTTGTGGCTTCTTGTGCCAGATTTCGCGGTAAAAGGAAGTTACGGGCGTACCCGTCGCTGACCTCTATCATTTGACCTTTTTTCCCTTTGCCTTTTACATCACTGAGTAAAATAACCTTCATGGTCCTCTCTCCTCTCTATTCGTCTTCCAGATATGCTTCTATTACTGCAAGCAGTTGTTCTTCCACTGCATACGGATCGGCGCCCTCAATCTGTGCACCGGCCACCGCAAAATGGCCACCGCCACCAAGCTTCTCCAGTATAACCTGTACGTTAATATCTCCTGTTGAACGGCCACTCACAATGCATCCACGCTCACTTCTGGCAATTACGAAGGAAGTGTCGATTGCGGCTATATCCAAAAGTTCATCCGCTGCCTGTGCAACTACAGAAGGTGTGCGGATCTCTTCCGTAAGAGAAATAGCAATATGCTCATTTACTACTTTTGCCGCCTGAATCAAAGAGGCTTTTGCGGTAAAGGTTTCGAGATTACTCTTGAAAAACTGCTTTACGGCAATCGGATCAATGCCGGCACGGCGCAGATAAGCAGCCGCCTCTAGCGTACGAACGCCTGTTTTGAACATAAAGGATTTTGTATCAAGGTAAATACCTGCATATAAAGCTTCTGCTTCAAGGCGCATAAGAATGTTTTTCTCTGTAAGATACGGAAGCATCTCTGTAACCATTTCGCATGTAGAAGAAGCATACGGTTCCAGATACGATAACACATAATTCTGGATGAAATTACTGCTTCGTCTGTGATGGTCAATGAGTACCACCTGTTTTGCATTTTCAATCAGTTCCGGCGCATCTGCATAGGAGAGCGAATGTGTATCTACCACAATAATAAGCGTTCTTTCTCCGATAATTTCGCCTGCTGTCGCACGATTGATAAACACATCTTTATAGAGAGGTTCTTCAATCGCTGTTTTTAAGACAGAAGTGGCAGTATCGTCGAATTCCTGTTTGAGAATATATGCCTTTTTCCCCAGGTGTCTTGCAATAGAAACAACACCCATTGCGGCACCCACACAGTCAATATCTGCATTTTTATGCCCCAGAATCACCACGGAATCGCTCTGCAAGATAAGCTCGCGCAGCGCATTTGCAACAACGCGTGCTTTAACCTTGGTTCTCTTTTCCACTTCTCGTGTTTTGCCACCAAAGTATTCAAGCGTATCGCCGTTTTTAACAACAACCTGATCGCCACCGCGCCCAAGTGCCATATCGAGTGCCGCTCTGGCATATGCGTCATTTTCTAAAAAGGTGTCCCCCTCAAACCCTATGCCGATGCTGAGTGTCGGGGCGATTGTATTTCCGCACTGTATTTCCCGAACAGTGTCTAATATCGGGAACTTTTTCTGTATAAGTGTTTGCAAGCCGCCTGCACTTAAAACGACAAAGTAGCGGTCTCTTTCTGTTTTTCTGAAGATCCCGCCTACTTCCGAGGCCATTGCAGAAAGACTTCTGTCAACGGAAGTTTGCAGGATATTTCTTGCTTCATCCCCCATTCCGTTGATAACTTCTTCAAAATTATCAAAAGCAATCATCATCGCAACAAACCGGTTAGATTTGTATGCCCGATTCAGCTTTTCAAACGCAGTGCAATTCAGAAAATAGATAAGGATAAGTTCACTGCCATCTTCCTGCGGCGGCGTTTTATGTGCATGTACATGGTAAAATTCGCCCTGGATTTCTGCGGAATATACAGGATAAAGCCCGGCTTCATTCATAGCAGAAACATCAAACGTCGGTACATAGTCACGAATGTCCTTCTGAAAAAGAAGCTCTCCATCCATCATCTTGTCCATCGCGCTGTTATACCAGGTGATCTTCCCTTTTTCTGTAATGGAAACAGCCGGGAACGGAAAACCCGGCATAGATTCGGATGCACCTACGCGAAGAGACGCCTGCTCCAGATATGTGCGCATTTTCCGAACGCCCAAACGATATGTGAATTCGCTAAAGAAAAAGGAACACAGAAAAGCTGCTGCCATAAAGGCTGCAAAAACAAAATAGCGCATAAAGAGAGCAAAAATGATGCAAATGAAAATTATAATTTTTGAGTATATATCGCCGTTATAAAAGCGTGGCAATGTATCCTTTCTTTTCATTTTTCCCTACTTTCCGGCGCGACGCGCCCAGTCATTCATACCGATGCAGCATAAAATAGACGTACCGAGTCCTCCAATCGCTGTGGAGATAGTTAAAATTACCACAAGCAGAAGTACGCGGGCAGCGGTCGCTAAACCGCGCATTTTCAGAAAATAATCAACAGTGGAAACCCCGCAAATCACATGGATGAAAAACATAAAGGATACCACATTCATTAAAATGGGGGCATTTATGAACATAGAGATTACAAACAAAACCAGGAAGATATTGCTGATACTGCGCGGAAGCCAGAACTCACAAAATTTTGGCATGTTCTCGATTTTGCATTTTTGCCTTTCGAGAACAAAACGTGCAGAAGCGAACACTATGTAAACGAAGATAAGCGAAGTGACAAGATAAAAGAACGGCAGCATGCTTTGCAGCATCTCCCCTACCATATGCACGGCGTTTTGCAGGACAGAAAGCATTTCTGCATCCATCTGACCGGATAAAGGTGCTGCCTCAGAAAATGCTTTTAGGCTGTCACCAAATAAAAGGTCTGCCGGCTCCTTTGAAAGGCTGTCACAAAGTAAGCGTGTAAACACCGCCAAGGTTGCAGCTTCTGCTGCAGTTGTGCAAATCAACATTCCTGAAAAAGTGCCTTTTTTAAAAATGAATATGCCCTGTATCCATGCACAGATGGCTTGCGCACACAAAAAAGCAGCCAGTCCCTCTCCGCTGATCAGATGCCCTGTCAAAAAGACGATCGGAAAGCTCCAAACCGCAAAAGCCGGGCCGCTTTTTCCGGTAAAAGCAGCAATCAATACTGCACTGATAAACACGGATAACACCAGCATCCCCTCGACAACGGAAAGAAGAGTCGCCAGAATCAAAAGGGAGAAAAATATTAAAATAGCACCGATTGTTTTCTTCATTGTAAAGTCCTTTTTATGTGATTCAATACAGTATACCATAAAATTCCGGATATGTCAAAGGAAATCCGAAAGTCAATTCTTACTAAATCTGTTTCCGGGGTGTTCTTTGATTTTACCTTTGATTTGCAGGATGGTAATGATGGCTTGTGCTTCTTCCACAGGAATTTCAGTAAGCCTTGCAATATCATTGACGTGCAATGGTTCTCTCGAAAGTGCCTTATACACTTTCTGCTCGTGTGTAGTGATCCCGGGCACCTCCAAAGCGGCTTTCGCCTCCTCCGGGATGGGCAGCTTTTTCTCTTCTTCTTTTTCTGTTTCCTGCATCGAAAAACACTCGGGATACCGCATAATATACTCCGCCAAAATAGCATCGGCTCCCGTGAGAAGAGATGCGCCATCCTGAATCAATGCATTTGTTCCCGCAGACATAGGATTTGAAATATTTCCGGGCAATGCGAAAACATCCCGGCCCTGTTCTGCAGCATATCGTGCCGTAATTAAAGCACCACTTCTCTCGCCCGCTTCCATAACGGCAACGCCGAGCGAAAAGGCACTGAGAAGTCTGTTCCGGACCGGGAAGTTCCCCGGAAGTGGCGGTGTGCCCAGAGGGAACTCGCTGATCAGTGCACCATTTTCCGTAATGGCTTTTCGCACATCTCCGTTTTCAGCCGGATATTCAACATCCAGTCCACATCCCATAATACCGATTGTTTTTCCGCCGCCGCGGATAGCGCCGCGGTGTGCAGCTGTATCAATCCCCATAGCAACGCCGCTGACTATCACCATACCACATCTTGCCAGCTGCTCCGATACGCCCAGAGAAGCACTCATTCCGTACACCGTGCTTCGCCTTGTGCCTACAATGCAAAACGCGTTTCGCCGATGTAATACAGAGGCATCACCGCGCACATATAGAACAAGTGGCGGATCGGAAATTTCATATAAGATCTCCGGATACTCCGGCATCTTGTATCCGATGATGCGAATCCCAAGACGGGTGGCTTCCACCATCTCTTTGTCAGCCCGTCGGAGGTTCTTATCCGCAAGCGCCCGCAAAAGAACAGGATTCGTAATGCCTTTACTTTGCAGTGCAGTTTTATCGGCGCGGTACACATTTTCAGCTGAACCGAAAGTGCGGAGAAGTTCTATTCCCTTTGCAGGTGTAATCTCACTTTTCATATGTAACCAAAGCAAAAAAGTAAGTTCTTTCACCACATCACCTCATTTTATTCATAATACCACATATTGTGGGAAAAGTAAAGCATTTTTTGGAAGCGCAGACTTGCATAAAGAAAATTAAATTCCCAAAATCTCTTTACTTTTCTTTTAATTTTGTGTATACTATAGATTGAGGTGAATAAAATGAAAAAAATATTGGTAACCGGTGGTGCCGGATACATAGGTAGCCACACCGCAGTAGAGCTTTTATCTGCTGGCAAGGAAATTGTAATTGTAGATAATTTTTCCAATTCAAAGCCTGAAGCTTTGGACAATATCAAAAAAATCACAGGGAAAGATTTCCCGTTTTATGAGGCCGACCTGCGTGACAAAGAGGCCGTCCTTCGCATTTTCGAAGAAAATGATATTGAGTGTGTTATTCATTTTGCAGGTCTTAAGGCCGTCGGCGAATCCGTGGAAAAACCCATGGAATATTATGATAACAATTTGGTAAGCACGCTTGTTCTCTGTGAAGTTATGGCGGAAAAGAATGTGAAAAAACTCGTTTTCAGCTCGTCTGCCACCGTGTACGGCGATCCGCATACCGTTCCGATTTGTGAAGATTTCCCGCTTCACACTACAAATCCGTACGGCACAACCAAGCTTATGATCGAACAGATTTTGCGTGATATTTATGTTTCGGATAAAGAGTGGGGCATTGTCATCCTGCGCTATTTCAATCCTATTGGTGCAAACAAGAGCGGCATCATCGGCGAAGACCCGAATGGCATTCCGAACAATCTTCTCCCCTACGTCGCCAAGGTGGCAGCCGGCGAACTTCCGTGTCTCAATGTTTTCGGGAATGACTATCCGACTGTGGACGGTACGGGCGTGCGCGACTACATTCACGTTGTAGATTTAAGCCTTGGCCATGTTTGTGCTGTAAATAAATTAGAAAACAACACCGGCGTTTTTACATACAACCTCGGTACCGGAAACGGATACAGCGTTTTGCAGATTGTAAAGGCTTTTGAAAAAGCCAGCGGCAGACCTGTTCCTTATAAAATCGTTCCCCGCCGCCCCGGCGACATTGCTGCATGCTTTGCTGATCCGAAAAAGGCAAAAGAAGAGCTCGGCTGGGAAGCACGTTATGGTATTGACGAAATGTGTGCAGATGGCTGGCGCTTTGTGGCGAACAAGAAGAATTTATAATCCATGATTACTTTCGAAGCAATCAAAAACAACGAACAAATCAGAACATATATTGCGAAGGCGGATGATGCTCTGCGTGCACTCGGGTACACAGAACATAGTTTTGCGCACACGACGAAAGTGGCAGAAACCGCCGGCTACATTCTATCTTCCTTGGGCTTTTCGGAGCACGAAGTCGAACTCGCTAAAATTGCAGGCTACTTGCACGATATAGGGAATCTTGTGAACCGGGTTGACCATGCACAGACCGGTGCCGTAATGGCATTTCGTATTCTGGATAACCTTAACATGCCGGCTGAAGATATGGCTGCTGTGGTATCTGCTATTGGCAATCATGACGAATCTGCCGCTTTTCCCGTGAATCCGGTTGCAGCCGCGTTGATTCTGGCAGACAAAACAGATGTGCGCCGCAGTCGGGTGAGAAATACTGATGTTCCCTCTTTTGACATTCACGACCGTGTCAATTACTCTGTGCGATCCGCTACTACTTCGTTCAATTCTTCCTTTTCTGTTTTTACGTTAGAATTGGATATCGAAACGGAATATAGCTCCGTAATGGATTACTTTGAGATTTTCCTGAATCGGATGATTCTTTGCAGAAAAGCTGCTGAGAAGCTGAATATCACTTTCCATCTGGTGGTAAATAACCAGCAGATTGTATGAGTATGTCTGCCCAAAACAATACACCTTTGTTTTTGGGCAGTTTTCATTTATCAGGAAGGGGTTTATACATATGAAGAAACTTTCTCTCTGTCTTGTTTTGTTTTTCCTTTTGGCGCTTATGCCGACCGCTGTGCCGGCCGCTGAAAGCATACTTCAAAACGGAACTTTTGAAACAGAAGAACTTTTGTGGAACCACGGCGAAATCTGCCCGGGCAAAGGCTTAGACGCCACTTGTGGGCTCGTATTTTCTTTCCCCGTTCCTAAAATCGAAAACACCTTCCTGCATTATACAGCTTATTCTGCCCCGATCGCCTTTGACAGCAGCTCTGTGTATTCCCTTTCTTTCAAAATCCGTACAGATATAGCCGGTGATGCTGCCCTGCCCCCCTCTTGCTCTCTTCTTCCCACAAGTGCCAAGAGCATCAATGTACAAGTGCAAAATGTTGAGGAAGCATGGAAAACTGTTTCGGTTGTGTTTATGGTCAGCAGTTCTGCTAAATATGAGCTCGCACTGATGATTGACTCCCCGTATGAGGATGCAACCTTCTTTATAGACGATATGCTTCTTTCCACAGTTGATTTTGTGCCCACACGTATGGCTATCGAAGGCAGAAAGTCAGTCAGCGTCCCCACATTTGGAGAAGCATCCTACTCTTATTTTCCTGTTGTACTGGATGCGGAAGGAAATACCTGCAACATTCAAAATGCCTCAATTTCAGCAAAATCCCCTCTTCCGAACGGTGTATCCTTTGACACAGAGACTGCTACACTCCGTGTGTCCAGTGAAGCTCCTTTGGGCGAAAGCATTGAGCTGCAATGCACGCCTCCGGAGGGGAATCACACGCTCTCCTCTGTATCGATGCACATCACACTTTCCGGAAACCTATTGCAAAACGGAAGTTTTGAGGAGCTTCCCCGGTATATCGGCTGGGATATGGAATCTTTCCCCTTTTCTATCCGCGAACAGGATGGCGGAAACGCCTATGCCGTCCTCGAGCCGCACACAACCTTCGGGGATATGAGCGTTTCCTCCATCGAAAGCGCGTACTCCTTCTTTTTGCAGGCCGAAAATATGTATGTATTCCGCGCAAGATTGTTTGCTGAAGGTGCAAGTTCTGCGTCCGATCCGGAAACACAGGCGTTGCCGCCGGACGAAGAAGGTGTAATCCGCATCCAGGCTGCGAATTTTTCCACAGGCCGATGGGTGGAGGTAATGTCGGCTTTCTATGTGCCGACCGACGGTATCTATAGCATTGTTTTTGACTTTTTCTCGGAAAATGCCGCTTCTGTTCTTGTGGATGATATGAAGGTGCAACCGGAAGTTCCCGCGCCATCCGGCGTTTATGTGGATGCGCCTGCGCACATATCTATCCCCGCGGAAGGCACCTCGCATATTGCGCTTCCATATCTGGCTTTTTCCCAGATTGGTCTTCCCATCGAAGCAGAGGTAGCTTTTTCAGTGTACCCGGACAAGCGCGGCGTCTCGTTTAACAAAAATGTGCTTTCCGTTTCTGAAACGGCAACCCAGCAGACGTATACTCTTTCAGCTTTTTTGAAAGACGATCCCTCTGTCAAAAAGGAATATGCGGTACAAATTACAAATGAATCCGTAGGTGACGGAAGTTTTGAACGCGAAGAAGTGGGTACTTGGTGGAAAACCGCCTCTCCCTCTCTCCTTCAGTATGTTTCCACATTCAATGGTGCTTACCCTGCAGAAGGCAGCCGCTTCGCCCGCCTTACAATGAACGGCTCTGTTTCTGCACTTATGTCCAATTCCGTGGCGCAGTATTCCAAGGGAACGAGTTACGTCTTTGAGGCCAATATGAAAATTACGGTGCCTGACATTGCTACAGTCGTAACTGTTTTGGTAGATAATATGGAAAGTGATTCCTTCGACGACAACCTCGTTATCGGGCAATTTACACTGTCAAATTCCATGCAAAGAGTACAGAAACTATTCACCCCCTCCGAAACTGTATCCGGTCGCTTAATGATTGCATTCAATACACCCGAAACGCATGAACAGCAAATCGTTCTTCTCGATATGATTTCCATCCCGCGAGCCACTGTTTCCGCTAGCGCAGTGCGCATTAACGGCACTCCTTTTCTGGATAAAATCATCACCGGCTCGTATCACTTTTCATCGAATTTTGATGCTATAAACTCCAGTTCTTTCCGATGGCTGATTGCAAATGCCGCAGACGGTATATTTATGCCGTTGGAAAGCGAAACGACCGACACACTTTCCATCACGGAGGAAATGCTCGGAAAGTACCTGAAATTTGAAGTGACGCCCATTTCTCTCAGTGGCCCGGTGGTAGGCGCCAGTATAGCTTCCCAGGCGATTTTAGTTGGAGAACCAATCCCTTCCACCGATGATTTTACGGATGAAGAAGTGACCGGCGCGCCATCGGCTCCTTCCCCTTCACCCTCGCAGCCCTCTGCGCCGCTTGGAATGCAGGTTCTGGAACTTCGTGATTTCGCTGTGGCAGATAAACATCACTTTTTTGACCTGGCCGCACATTGGGCTAAAACGGAAGTGGAGCACCTGACGGCCGCCGGCGTTGTGGAAGGTCGCGGAAATGGTCTGTATGAACCGGAGGCCCTCGTCACACGTGCTGAGTTTTCAGCCATTTTGGCGCGTGCCTTCACGCTTGCTCCTATCTACTATGAAGGACAGTTTACAGATGTAAAGCCTTTCAGTTGGTACTCCGGCGCCATCGCTGTTGTCACAAAATACGGCATTGCGCAAGGGACCGGTGAAAAAACTTTCTCACCGGATCTTCCGATTACGCGGGAAGAGATTGCCGTTATGCTTATGCGTGCTTACCGAAAAACCGGAGCGCCTGTAAAGACAGCGCCCGTTCTCTATACCGACGCCGCTGAAATTAGTCCATGGGCACTTGGCGATCTGGCCGAATCCGGTGCGCTTGGTCTTCTGAACGGTATGACAGATGGCACCTTCCGCCCGAAACGTAACGCTACGCGTGCCGAAGCGGCTGTAATGATATACAGAATGCTCTCTGTGCTTTCGGAAAATTACAATTAGAAAAACTGACCAAATCGTCTTTTGATTTTTTGCTATTTTATAGTAAGAATATTTTTTGATATTTTTCAAAAAAGGCTTGCAAAACAAGAAAAATATGGTATAATGATATAATTGAAAAGCTAAATCAAAGTTTGGAGGAGAACAAATGAACGTTAAGGTTGAAAAATCGGAGAAAAACATTGTTACACTTGAAATCGAAGTGGACAAAGAGACTTTCGAAGCAGGGATGGAAAAAGCATATCGCAAAAACGTAAAGAGCATTGCCCTCCCCGGTTTCCGCAAAGGTAAGGCCCCCCGTAAATTCATTGAAAAGTATTACGGCGAAGGCGTGTTTTTTGAAGATGCAATAAACTTTGTATGCCCGGATGCATATGATAAAGCAGTAGAAGAAACTAAGATTTCTCCCGTTGCCCAGCCGGAAATTGACATCGTAAAAATCGGTAACGGCGAAAACTTTGTGTTCAAGGCAATTGTGGCTGTAAAGCCGGAATTCACCCTGGGTGAATATAAGGGCGTCAAGGTGGATAAAATAGAATATATTCCCTCTGCTGAGGATATTGATGCCGAAATCAAGCGCATGCAGGAACAGAATTCCCGCATCGTTACGGTAGAAGGCCGCGCTATTGAAGACGGCGATATTGCTACCATTGATTATGAAGGTTTTATGGATGGTGTTGCCTTCCCCGGCGGCGCAGATAAGAACCACGACCTTGCAATCGGCTCCGGTATGTTTATCCCCGGCTTTGAAGACCAGCTCATCGGCAAGGAATGTGGGTTCGACGGTGAAATCCAGGTTACCTTCCCCGAAGAATATCATGCTGAAGAGCTGAAAGGCAAACCGGCAACCTTCAAGGTAAAGGTACATTCTATCAAGAGAAAGGAACTCCCCGCTCTTGATGATGAGTTTGCAAAGGACAACGGCTTTGATACTTTGGATGCCCTGAAGGCAGATGTTACTGAAAAACTCACAAAGGCCGGCGAAACCCGTGCGCTTCGTGAGACAGAAGATAAGGTTATGGAAGCAATCGCAAATGCTACGGAGATTGACATTCCCCGCCCGATGATTGAAACCCAGATTGACAGAATGCTGGATGATTTCCGTTATCGTCTTTCTTCTCAGGGTCTTTCGCTGGAACAGTATGCCGAATATACCGGTATGCAGATTTCGGATATGCGCAAGCAGTATGAAGAAAATGCAACCCGTGCCGTTAAAGGCAGCCTGATCCTTGAAAAGATTGCCGAAACGGAAGGCATTGTTGCAACGGAAGCTGAAATTGAAGAAGAACTCCAGAAGATGGCAGATGCCTACAAGATGGAAGTAGATAAAATCAAGAAGATTATGGGCGAAAATCTCAGCGGTCTTTCCGCGGACATCGCCACGAACAAGACGCTTGCTTTCCTTGTAGAAAATGCTGACATCAAGAAGGCACGCAAGAAAGCAGCTCCGAAGGCTGCAGATGCCGAAACAGCGGAAGAACCGGCTCCGGCCAAGAAACCGGCTGCAAAGAAAACTACTGCCAGCAAGACAACTGCTGAAAAACCGGCTGCAAAAAAGACTGCTTCAGCTGATAAGCCTGCAGCAACGAAAACTACAACCGCAAAGAAACCGGCTGCAAGCAAAGCTGCAACCACCAAAAAAACGAAGGCTGACGAAGCAGACAAATAAATCTGCAGCATCATTTTTCAAGGAGGCTTTCCTATGAGTTTAGTACCTATTGTCGTAGAGCAGGACACCCGCGGCGAACGCTCCTATGATATATATTCCCGTCTTTTGAAGGACAGAATTGTGTTTCTTGGCGAAGAAGTGAATGATGTTACTGCAAGCCTTGTCGTAGCACAGCTCCTTTTCCTTGAAAGTGAAGATCCTGACAAGGACATCAATCTCTACATCAACAGTCCCGGTGGTTCCATCACTGCAGGGATGGCCATTTATGACACGATGAACTACATCAAGTGCGATGTGTCTACTATTTGTGTAGGTATGGCCGCAAGTATGGGCGCGTTCCTCCTTGCTGCAGGCGCAAAAGGCAAGCGTCTCGCCCTTCCCAACAGTGAAATTATGATTCATCAGCCGCTCGGCGGTATGCAGGGTCAGGCAACGGATATCAAAATTCATGCCGACCATATTCTGGCTATTAAAGACCGTATGAACCGCATTTTGAGTCAGAACACCGGCCAATCGCTTGAAACAATCCAGAATGATACGGAAAGAGATAACTTTATGTTTGCCCCCGATGCTCTTGCGTACGGTCTGATTGATAAAGTAATTGAAAAACGGTAAATTCTCAAAGAAAGCGCAGGACCATATATGACAAAATATGACGATCCTAAAATGTTACGCTGTTCCTTTTGCGATAAAACGCAGGATCAGGTTGGCAGGCTTGTTGCCGGCCCCGGCGTATACATTTGCGATGAATGTATTGAGCTTTGTTATGAAATTATTGATGAAGAGGCTGCTGCACATGCAGCCTCTCATTCAAGTGAGCCGCATATTCATCGCGAAGTCCCGAAACCGAATGAAATCAAAGCTTCACTTGATACCTATGTAATTGGCCAGGAAAAGCCCAAAAAGAGTTTGGCCGTTGCTGTGTACAATCACTATAAGCGTATCGGAAAAGAGCCTGTTTTAACAGAAGGTGTGGAATTGCAAAAAAGCAATATCCTGCTGCTTGGTCCCACCGGCTCCGGCAAAACACTTCTGGCACAAACACTTGCAAAAGTTTTAGATGTTCCTTTTGCAATCGCAGATGCCACCTCCCTTACAGAGGCAGGCTATGTTGGCGAAGATGTTGAGAACATCCTTTTGAAGCTCATTCAAGCAGCGGATTATGACATCGAAAAAGCCTCCCGCGGAATTATTTACATCGATGAAATTGATAAAATTTCCAAAAAAAGCGAAAACCCCTCCATCACGCGTGATGTCAGCGGCGAAGGTGTACAACAGGCGCTTTTGAAAATTTTGGAAGGCACAGTCGCCTCAGTCCCACCGCAAGGCGGCCGCAAACATCCGCACCAGGAGCTTATCCAAATTGATACCTCTGAGATTTTGTTTATTGTCGGCGGTGCTTTTGCCGGTCTTGATAAAATCATCCAGAAGCGTATCGGCAAGAAAGCTATGGGCTTCGGCTCCGAGCTCAGCCGTGTGAATTCTGAAGACTTTGACTCCCTGCTTGCACAAGTTGAACCGCAGGATTTGATAAAATACGGCTTAATCCCGGAATTTATCGGCAGACTTCCTGTGACCGTTTCTCTACATTCCCTTGATAAAGAAGCATTAAAGCGCATTATAAAAGAACCTAAAAACGCTATTTTGAAGCAGTACAAGGAACTTTTTGCATATGATAATGTAACGCTTGAAATATCTGAAGAAGCGTTGGATGCAATCGCTGAAAAAGCGTGCAGCAGAAAGACCGGAGCGCGTGGCCTTCGTGCGATTTTTGAGGAAATGCTGACGGACATTATGTATTCCATTCCGTCCGATGAAACAGTTGAGCGTGTAATCATCACAGATAAAACTATTGAAACCGGTGAACCGGAAATTGTACACAGTCCCAACCGCCCCATTCTCCGCAAGGAGACAAAAAAGAAAACAAATGTAAAGCAGGAATCCGTTTCCTGACAGGAGGAATATATAAAATGGCCTTTATAAATTGTACTTTTTTCTCTGAAACCTTACAGAAGTCTGTACAGTTTAATGCCATTATTCCCAAAGGTAAGGAAAGCGGCGCATCTGTATTATACCTTTTACATGGACTTACTGATGACTATACTGCATGGAGTCGGTACACCTCGATTGAGCGGTATGCGAACGATGCCGGTATAGTCATTATTATGCCCGATGGCGGAAGAAGTTTTTATACGGACATGGCATATGGCGGCGCATACTACACCTTTTTTACCAAAGAGTTTTTTCCGTACATACAAAAGCTGTTCCGCGTAAGCCAAAAGCGCGAAGACACCTTTATTGCAGGTCTCTCTATGGGAGGCTATGGCGCTTTGAAAATCGCACTCCTAAATCCTGAGGTTTTCAGCGCCGTTGCAAGCCTTTCGGGTGCTGTTAATGTGTCCGACAGGCTTGAAAATGATCCCAGATGGGCAGATACCAGGCACCTTGTGTTTGGTGATGCCGAAACTGTGAGAGGGACGGAAAATGACTTGTTTTTTCTCGCAGCAAATCAAGAAGCTACACCGCCCGTCCGCATCTACCTTGCCTGCGGCACTGAAGACTTTCTTTTCCGTGATAACCTTGCTTTTGCAGATGTTTTATCCAAAACTTCTATCCCCTATCAGTTTGATGCAGCCCCCGGAATACATGAATGGAAATTCTGGGATACCTATATTCAAAAGGCGCTATTTTTCTTTCTTGAGAAATCAAGTGATTTGAGAAATATTACTTGACATAGGGCGCCTCGCGTGGTATAATATGTAAAGAATGTACAATACAAGAAAGGATGAACACCATGGAACAAATCAGTGTAAAGAACAACAAGCTTCGTCTCATTTTAGCAATCGGCATCGCGGTACTCATACTCGCTTATATTTTTGCGATGACTATCCCGATGTTTTCCTACACAAGAACGGAACCTAAAGAGGTGGTCGGCCAAGAAGATTCTATCTCCCTTATGCAGTACTTATGGTTCCCCTATGAGTATCCGGATGCAACAGGGTCCTTATTCGTTGATGAATTCAGAGCAGACTATGGTACGGCATACTCCATTACACCGACGATTTACTATCCGTTAATTTCGTTTCTCCTTGCTTTTGTGAGCATCGCAATCATATTTATCCTCCAGAAAAAATGGTGGACTGTTCTTTTTCCTCTTGTTTGGGCCATCTTTTCTGTGATTGGCGCCCTTACTTCCCCGGTTTTGAATCTCAGTATCGTGAACTCTGCCGCGCAGCTTTCTCTCGTGATTCTTGCCGCCGCGACTTTGGCAGTTTCTGTAGTGTATCTCTTCGTTATTGCTATCCCGCAGCTCCGTTATGCTATTGCCACAAGAGAAAGAATTTAGTTTCTGAAATTATAAAAAGCAATTCCTTTTTGAACTGCACCAATTTGTGCAGACAACACAAAAAAGCACCCTATGGTAAACAATATTAAATTTTAAGCAACATACTGACATCGTTTTTCAAGCGGTGTCAGTTTTGTTTTAATTTGTATTCTTTCATTGTTGTAAAAATGT